>CADBLU010000058.1 GCA_902795605.1 uncultured Prevotellaceae bacterium
GGTCATCTTTTTAAAGGCATCTGGTCTTTCAACATTTGCGATTTTGCATTTTTGACGTGTGTGCTGCAAAAATACAAAAAAGATTCGGTACAAGGGGCTTTTCATCCCAAAAACAGCATTGCTCATCCTTACTCGCACTCGGAAACGGAAAGAAAAGTGTGACTTTTCTTTCCGTTTCACTCGTTTTTTCGTAACTTTGACCCCAAATGCGGAGTCATTTGGATATATGCTCCGCATGCCACGACACAGGTGGCGAGAGTATTGATAATCAACAAAAAAGAAGCACCATGTTTGGATTAGGCACACAGGAAATACTGATCATTGCCCTCATCGTCCTCCTGTTCTTCGGCGGCAAGAAGATTCCGGAGCTGATGAAAGGACTTGGCAAAGGCGTGAAAAGTTTCAAAGAAGGCATGAACAGCATAGAGGAAATTGACAAAGACGACCAGCAGAAGAAGGAAGAAACGAAGGAAAAGGAATGAGTGAGCCACTGAAAGAAGGAGCCACCTTCTGGGACCATCTCGATGAACTGCGGTCGTGCATCATCCGGGCGCTCATTGTCACGGTTGTCATGGCTGTGCTGGCTTTCGCTTTCAAAGAGACACTTTTCTCTGTCGTACTGGCTCCAAGCCACAACGACTTCATCACCTACCGCTTGATAGGAGTGCCGGCATTCGACATCAAGTTGATGAACACCGGCCTCACCGAGCAACTGATGATACACATGAGGATAGCACTCTACACAGGCCTGCTGCTCGCATCGCCCTATGTCATCTACCAGCTGTTCGGATTTGTGGCACCAGCCCTCTACGACAATGAGAAACGACACGCGGTGAAGATTGTGGGCAGCGCCTATCTGATGTTCATCATCGGCACGGCCGTCAACTACTTCATCATCTTCCCGCTCACAGTGAGGTTCCTCGGCACCTATCAGGTGGACCCCAGCGTGAGCAATATGCTCACCATCCAGTCGTATGCCGACACACTGGTGTCGATGAGCCTGGTCATGGGAGTCGTCTTCGAACTGCCCGTCGTGAGTTGGCTGCTGGCTGCCATGGGTATCATCAAAGGGGAGCACATGGCCAAATACCGGAAGCACGCTTTCGTGGCCATCCTCATCGTCGCGGCCATCATCACCCCCACCACCGATGCTCTCACGCTCTTCGTTGTTGCCCTGCCCATCTGGTGCCTCTATGAAGTGAGCATCGGCATCGTGAGACTGACGAGAAAATCATGACTCTCCTTTCTCAAGTTAAGAGGAATGTAGGAGTACATCTGGCGATAGAAAACACCTTTATTATAATAATAAAACAAAGATGAAGATGAGACAAAAGATTCTGATATTATCGGCCATGGTCATCATGTGGCTTGCAGGAGGCTGCATGGTGCATGCCCAAGACATGAGAGACGGCCAAAACCGGCAAGTGGGCAAAGTGGAGAGCGACGGCACCGTGCGCAATTCATCCAACAGCCAGATAGGCAGGATTGAGAGCGACGGCACCATCCGCGACGCATCCAACAGATATATAGGTAAGATAGAGAGCAACGGCACCGTGCGCGACGCGTCCAACCGCCAGATAGGGCGCGTGGAGAGCGACGGCACCGTGCGCGACGCGTCTAACAGATACATTGGGCGTGTGGAGAGCGACGGCACCATCCGCGACGCGTCCAACCGCCAGATAGGACGTGCGCAGGGCATCTCAAAGCAGAAAGCCGCCGTATTTTTCTTCTTCGGACTGCTCAGATAGCAGTTAGCGCTCAGGCACCCATCCCCACCACCTGCACCGACAGACGCTCACGGTCGAAGACGATGCCCGGCTGCTCGAGAAAGGCACTGAGCACACCGCTGTCGGCCAACTCACGCGGTGTGCCGATGCTCAGACGACCTCCGCGCTCCATCAGCCATACCACATCGGCTATCTGGAGCGCCAACTCCAGGTCGTGGGTGGAGAGGAAGACCGTCTTGTCTGCCGTGCGGCTCAGACGATGCAATGTCTGCATCATCTCCACCTTGCTCGGATAGTCGAGAAACGCCGTGGGCTCGTCGAGGAAGATGACGGGTGTCTGTTGGGCCAAAGCCTTGGCAATCATCACTTTCTGACGCTCACCGTCGCTGAGCGTCTGTATCATCCTGCCCGAGAGGCCACTGATGCCCACCAACTGCATTGAATCGGCCACAATCGTGCGGTCGGCAGCACTGAGCGAGCCCCAAAAACCGGTATAAGGGCTGCGCCCCATGCCCACCATATCCTCCACACTCATATTCTGCACCTCAGGACGGGCGGTAAGCACCACTCCCACCAGCCGTGCCAACTGCTTCGCACTGAGCATCGAGAGGTCGTGCTCATGGATGAACACACGGCCACTCAGTGGAGGAAGAAAAGCCGACAGTGTGCGGAGCAGCGTCGACTTGCCCACACCGTTGGGACCTATGAGACAGGTCATACACTGACTGCTGAGCGAGGCGCTGATGCCCGTGGCCACCACTTTGCTGTTGCGGCGGGCTGAATAGCCGATAGAGAGATTGTCGAGGCGAATAGTTTCCATCATCTGATTGATTTGATGCTGCGAAGTTACGAATTATTTGTGATTCGGCAAAGTCGCTGGCAAGATAATCAGCCGGAGGAGTTTTTCTTCCTTTTTTATTTGATAAAATCATTTTTTTTCATAATTTTGCACAAACGAAATCACAAGCATGACTCCCCTCAACAAAAATATTGGGACAAATGAGAAATTGCTTTGACAACAGATCATTTTAGCGCTAAGACCAGCTATGAAATTTGATATTCTCAAGCCACAGACCACCAGCGGCATAGGCCGTAAGGCCATCCAGGAGAACTGCATGTTCCCACTGGTGGGAGAAGCCACCATACACGACAAACTGTTTGTGGTGGCCGACGGTGAAGACGGCGACGGAAAAGGATACGTGGCCAGCGAGTCTTTCTGCCAGACCGTATCCGACTATTTCTTCCAACAGACCTGCCCCGACGAGCCACTCGAGGACCAAATGCTCGACGAGGCACTGCTCCAGGCCGGAACCAAGATGGCCCAGCGAAGCCCCGAAAGCAAAGGCATCAGTTTTGCCATGCTCTATATGCACAGGCACGGATGCTCGGCCATCCACAAGGGTGACGCACGCATCTACCACATCCGCCCCAAGGAGCAGGCCATCCTCTACCGCTCTGCCGACACCCCCCGGCCGTTCATCCCCTCTGCCGACCCGCAGGAGGCTCCCGTGAAGGCCATCATCACCCATGTGCAGTATGGCGACTACTTTGTCCTGCTCACCAAGGGAGCACACCAGATGATCTCTGACACCAAACTGATGAGCATCATCTGCGAGCCTGTCAACGACAGCACCAAACTCATCAGGATCAGCAAGGAACTGAAGGAGAGCAGCGACAACTACTCCGTCTCCATTATCCATGTGAGCGGCGTGATGAACGAGGCCATGGACGAGCACCTGCCCGACAATGAGCAGGCACTGATGGCCGGAATAGCAACCCTCGCCGGTGCCAAAGCCGCTGCAGAGACATCCGGCGACAAAACCTGGAAGACGGCACCCAAACCTGCCGAGAAGCCCCGCCAGACGCCACAGCCGCAGAGACAGCACACCGACAGCAGACCTGAGACTTCACGCCCCGAGACGGAAGAGCAAAAAGAGGATGAGGGGAGCGGCGTGCCCGTCGTCCTTATCACCGCACTTCTCATCGTAGCCCTGGCCATCGGCGCCTGGTTTTGGATGCGCGGCACCAGCAAGAAAAAGCATGATGAGGAGCCTGCCGTAGAAGTGAAGAAAGACTCCACGAAGAAAGACACCATCAACATCATGAAGAACGAGAAGCCCAAAGCTCTCGACCTGATGGAAGAGAAGAAAGACAAGGACAAGGAAAAAGAGAAGGAAAAAGAAAAAGAGAAAGAGAAGGAAAGAGAGAAGGAGAAGAAGTCGGAGCCCGACACAACCGTGGTGCATACTCCCACACAGGATGCCATCGTCACAGAGCCACCCGTGAGAGAGGAACCCACGACACCCGCACCCGCGAAAACCGAAGAGTTCAAGTCGGAGGTGACGCCCATCCAGCAGCCCGCTGAGCCCGGCACGGTCACTCCCAAACCTGTCATTCCGGAAGAAGAGCAATAGCCCGAGGGGGATTTCCCCCAAAACAATAGGGAAAACCTACCCTCAGAATAGGCGTTTCCCCTTGAGAGACCGAATCTTAGTTGCTATCTTTGCACCAGAGATAAGACAACAAAGATTCGGTTTCTATTTATATATTTCAGATGAGGCATAATCAGTTCTTTTGATAATCCCTTGATTATTTTCCGGGCAGGGTGGATGTGAATCCGCCCTGTCTGTCTTTTTATCAGACATCCACAAGGCACCACTGTGGAACCGGCCATACTTAGGCCGTAATGCACAGGAGAAGCAAAAAGCAAAACAGCGGAGGAGACACATCATGATGTGCCTCCTCCGCCATTGGTATTAAGACGGGCCCATGCCAGAATCAATCAACGTGCAGAAGCACGAGCATCTCTCTCAAGAGCACGAAGAATATGGCATATAAAATGAGGGAGATAACAATCACTATCACCCAACTCAATACGCCCTTCAGCCCCTTTTCGCTAAACGGACGAGTCAAAAAATCCAAGATGTTGAGACCTGCCATCCACAAAATAGGGATAACCACAATGCTGAACATCGTGGCCAGAAGGAATGTGCCGCGCAACGCAACAAACACATAAGCCCCTAATACACAACTCAAAACCAGACACACGGTTCCAATTCTGTCAAAAGCTTCCATCTTCTTTTCTCAAATGGTTAGAACGGGAAACAACTTCCCATTTTGATTAGACAATAACGGGCTACTGACTTCAAACACTCTCGCAGAGGCAACACAGACAACCCGTCTGAAGGAGGCGGCCGCCGTGAGACGGCCGCCCTTCAATTTTCAATTTATCCTTCAACGGCGGCCTGAGCTGCGGCCAGACGTGCGATAGGCACACGGAACGGAGAGCAGCTGGCGTAGTTCATGCCGATACGGGCGCAGAACTTCACTGAGCTGGGCTCGCCACCATGCTCACCGCAGATACCGGTACGCAGGTTCGGGCGCACTTGGCGACCCTTCTCCACAGCCATCTTCACCAACTGGCCCACACCATTCTGGTCGAGCACCTGGAACGGATCCACCTTGAGGATCTTCTTGTCAAGGTAGACAGGCAGGAAGCTGGCGATGTCGTCGCGGCTGTAGCCGAAGGTCATCTGAGTAAGGTCGTTGGTACCGAAGGAGAAGTACTCTGCCTCGGTGGCGATACGGTCGGCGGTGAGAGCGGCACGAGGAATCTCGATCATGGTGCCAATCTCGAACTTGATCTCGATGCCATACTCGGCGAACACCTCCTTGGCGGTCTTCTCGATGATCTCCTTCTGCTGCTTGAACTCGTAGAGGATACCGATGAGCGGGACCATGATCTCGGGCATCGGGTTCTTGCCTTCCTTCTTCAGCTCACAGGCGGCGGAGAGGATGGCACGAGTCTGCATGGCGGTAATCTCGGGGAAGGTGATACCCAGACGGCAGCCACGGTGACCCAGCATCGGGTTGTTCTCTGCCAATGAGTCGACGCGGCGCTTGATGTCCTCCACGCTCACACCCATCTCCTTGGCCATAATCTCCTGACCGGCCAGATCGTGCGGCACAAACTCATGGAGTGGCGGATCGAGCAGGCGGATGTTGACAGGACAGCCGTCCATGGCCTCAAGGATACCCTTGAAGTCAGCCTTCTGATAGGGCAGCAACTTAGCCAGAGCCTTCTCACGGCCCTCAGCGTCCTTGGCGAGAATCATCTCACGCATGGCGATGATCTTCTGGTCCTCGAAGAACATGTGCTCCGTACGGGTAAGACCGATGCCCTTGGCACCGAAAGCACGGGCCACCTGAGCGTCGTGCGGAGTGTCGGCATTGGTGCGCACCTGCAACTTGGTATACTTGTCGCAGAGGTCCATCAGCTCCTTGAAGTCGCCAGAGAGTTCGGCTGCCTTCGTGGGAACCTCGCCGGCATACACCTGACCGGTGGTACCGTTGAGAGAGATATAGTCGCCTTCCTTGTACACGACACCGTCGATCTCCACTGTCTTGTCCTTGTAGCTCACGTTGAGAGAGCCCACACCCGAGACACAACACTTGCCCATACCACGAGCCACCACGGCAGCGTGAGAAGTCATACCGCCACGGGCAGTGAGGATACCCTCGGCAGCCGACATACCGGCCAGGTCCTCGGGAGAGGTCTCGATACGCACGAGCACCACTTTGTGGCCATCCTCATGCCATGCCTGAGCGTCGTCGGCATGGAAGACAATCTGACCGCAGGCAGCACCCGGTGAAGCGGGCAGACCCTGAGCAATCACCTTGGCCTGTGAGAGCGCCACCTTGTCAAATACCGGGTGGAGCAGCTCGTCGAGCTTCTGAGGCTCGCAGCGCATGATGGCGGTCTTCTCGTCGATCATATTCTCGTGGAGCAGGTCGATGGCAATCTTCACCATGGCAGCACCGGTGCGCTTACCGTTACGGGTCTGCAGGAACCACAGCTTGCCCTCCTGGACGG
Source organism: uncultured Prevotellaceae bacterium (assembly GCA_902795605.1). Classification (GTDB taxonomy): domain Bacteria; phylum Bacteroidota; class Bacteroidia; order Bacteroidales; family Bacteroidaceae; genus Prevotella. Next base: position 6,601 of record CADBLU010000058.1, read on the forward strand.
TGAACTCCATATCCTGCATGTCGCGATAGTGCTCCTCGAGCTTCTCCTGGATGCCATTCAACTGCTGGTAGATCTCAGGCATTGCTTCCTCCATAGAAGGATACTTGGCTACGCGCTCAGCCTCTGAGATACCGGCACGCTCAGCCCAGCGCTGAGAA
>CADBLU010000059.1 GCA_902795605.1 uncultured Prevotellaceae bacterium
CACAACCAGATGGAAGACAGTTTCTATGCCGGCTGCCAATTCGACAAGCCCGTGTCTACCATGTATCTCGGTCAAGTGGAATAACGCATCCTGCCCAACGACCACCGTCGCTCACGAAGGGCATACCCCACCAGAATTTAATCATTCACAGACAGCAATATTATTTTAGATTATTTCCAACCAGCCCACCATTTCAGGTGGGCTTTTTTCATTCATAAATGGTGCCCGCAGTGGGCATGTAGCCAAGACGGCCTAATGCTTGAGGCTCTCATAAAACGATGAGGGAAGCCTGGGGAACATGCTCTGCTTGAGCGCCGACGGCGCATTTCCCTTGTCTTTGGATGCGGATGAGTGCGTATCCGTTGTATGCCTGAATCTTCCGTGAGCCGGTACTCGTTCCCAGGTTGTCGACCAACCGGCCTTCGCCCGCGATGGAAAAAGAGATGCGGTTGGTGGCGTCGAGACAACGCACACCATGACAGTCGTATAATTGCGCTTTCAACAACACTTCATCGTCATGCTCCTCCTCCACCGTCAGTACGACATGGTCGGGAGCCTCCCACTTGGCCGTCTGATACTCCACACGAATCTCATCGGTATGCTCACCGGAAACGGCACGCAGCGTGTTCATGCCCTCACGAAACTTCACCTTCCAGTGGAAACCCTGGGCCGGGAAGTCCTGACTGTCGTGGTTTCGGATGCCTTGTGACTCACCATTGAGAAACAACTCCACCTTCGGCAGGTTGCTGTAGACAAGCACCTCTTTCGCCTCGTCGGGGTCACCCCATCTCACAGGCCATGAGTGGCCGTAGATGTGAAGCACCGGACTCGGCGACCAATACGACTTGAACACATAAAAACTCTCTTTGGGCGTGCCGTCGCGCTCCACCACCCCTTTCTGGTTTACATAAGGTATGGGATTGTCGGGACGCAGGGGCGTGGAAAAATCCTTGAATGTCCAGAAAGCCGTTCCTGTGAGATCCTCGATTTGCGACTGCTCTTTCAGATGCCAATCAAACAACTTCACGATGAACGACTCCGACCAGTCGCCACTCTTGTCGGCAGCCACGAAGTCTTCCGGCATCTTGCCGTCGGCCGTAGGATATTCCTGATGTCGCCGGGCATGACTGTCGCCCCCCCACTCTGCATGGAAGAAACGGTCGTATTTGCCGATGGCCTCTTGGGTCATCTCACGGTAGTCGGTGAAATGGCGGCTGTACCATCCCGCCCAGATACTCGGGCTATAGACATCGACGATGTCGCTGCAGAAGTCGCAGCGGCGGATAGTAGTGAGCCGTGAGGGGTCGGCGTGGTGTGCCAGCGCATTGAGTTCGCCCATGAAAGCCCTGATGCTGTCTTTCTGGAAATCGGGGAAATCACCGGGCCAGTCGTTCTCGTTGCCAAGTCCCCATAGGATGACGCTGGGGTGATGCCGATGACGGTGTATCATCGATGTGAGCATCCTGCGTGCCTGAGCCCTATATGTATCGCCACCGAGTCCTCCACGGCACCACGGAATCTCCTCCCACACAAGGATGCCGAGAGAATCGCAGAGATGGAGCACCAAGTCCGACTGCTGGTAGTGGCCGAGACGGATGAAGTTGGCCCCCATGTCCTTGATTTGCAGAAGGTCTGCGCGTATCATCTCATCGGTCATGGCAGCCCCCACGCCAGCATGGTCTTCATGCCGGTGAGTGCCACGGAGCACCAGCCGGCTGCCGTTTAGGAAGAATCCTCCCTTCTTGCGGAACTCATAGGTGCGGAAGCCAAAATGCTTCCGTTCCACAGACTGGTTGCCCTCCGTCCCCGCAATGACCTCGCAGGAGTATAGCCATGGCGACTGCGGACTCCACAAGCGCGGACGCTTCACCTTGAAACGGAACGCGGACTCATCGTCGCCGGCATTCGCCTGCTTACTGGCGATGAGTTTTCCCGCAGGGTCGTAGATGTTGACGAGGAGCGGTGACTGAGCGTCGGCGCCCTCAAGCAGCGGACTGACCTGCACCTCATTTCCATTGGTCACTATCCCTACATCGGTGATGAAACAACGTGGCTGGTAGACAAGATTCACATGGCGGTAGAGTCCGCCATAAAGGTTGAAATCGGAGAGATCGGAAGGGATGAGTTCCACGTCACGGCTGTTGTCGCAGCGTATGGACAGCGGGATATCCTGGTTGCCCAGGTCTGAAATATCCACCTGCCACCAATCATATCCCCCCCGATGAGAAGCCACCAATGCTGTACCCAGATAGACATCGGTCTTCTGTCCACTACCCTCGAACTCAAGAAACGTACGTCCGCCAGGATATGGATTCGCCACATGCAGCGTGGTGCGATACCAGCCACAGCCTTGATAATACTGCACATCCGGGTCTACGGCATCGAAAGCATTGAAACAGTGAGGCAGGGAGACCTCCTGCCACCGTGGCACGCTCTCGGGCTTTCCCGCCTGTACGGGTCGCAGCACCTCCCAGACGTTCGCCATATCCTGTCTGACAAACTGCCAGCCTGTGGAGAGACGGTAGCGCTCTGTGGCACTGGCGTTCATCGATATGGCGAGCCACAGCAGACAGAAGAAGACATGCCGTGGTACACACTTGGACAAGTGAGTAAAAAGGATATTCATCATCAGTTTATTTTTTGCGTAGTTTGATGGCAGAGAGCCGGGCGGGAGCATCACCATACGGGAACCTTACCGTCAAGGTGCCTCCCCCATGGTCTACCACCACCTTCTTGTGAATGGCGTGACGGCCCACGGTGGCAGCCTGTTGTCCCAGGTTGTAGACAGAAGACTGGCTGCCCGACGGTTCGCTGACATACAACAGTTCCAACTCATACGTACCGGCATCGACGTCGAAGCAATAGACTTCCAGCCCTTCCAGCCACGTTTGGTAGAGCGGACCGTCGTCGGTGGCATGAATCTCACCCTGCGACGACTGTTGCTTGCCTCCTACATACCCCCATCCACCCTGCTGATAGGGTTGGTCGGGCAGCCAGGTGACACCGCTCTTCGGTGATGTGTAATAACACTGGCTCCCCACATTGACTGCCATCTCCTGCACGCAGGGCAGTGAGGCTGCTGCCTCATACCATACCACCGTGGCATCCTCGACGACCTTACCTTCGTGCATTCCCTTGGCAGTAAGCAGGTTGCGGCCATCAGAGAACGCAACGTCGAAGAGGACGAAACAGTTGTCTGCCGTCCTACGGCCCAAGGAATTGCCGTTGAGGAAGAGTTCCACCTCGCTGAGGTTGGTGTAGACCTTGACGGGGAGCATTGTACCGGGAAAGCCCTTCCTGACGTCCCAATCGCGACTTGCCACATGTATCACGGGAATATCGTCGCGCCATTTCGCCTGGTAGTAGTAGTAGATATCCTTTGGTGTGCGGTCGGCATAGACAACACCCTTGTTGTTGATACGGGGCATCGACTCGTCTCTGTTGGCAGAGGAGAAGTCGATGAAGTTCCAGTAACTGCCGCCGCAAATATACGGTTTTTCTTCGATAACCGGAAGATAATGCTCCACATATTTCTGCTGGTATTCGATGCTGAAGTCAAAGGGCTTCCCCTGTGTGGAGTGAAGGCGTCGGTCGCTCCCCGCTCCCCACTCGCTGACGATGACGGGGTGCGTGGGCTCTGCCTGCTGCTGTTTGGCGAGGAACCGCTCAAAACCAGTCAGGTCGCCCCCGTACCACCCTTGGTAGAGGTTCCAGCCCACCACATTGGTGATGCCGCTGATATGGTGGCGGTTGTAGTCCTCCGAACCATGCAGCGCCATGGTGCTGTGGCGGTAAGGGTCTTCTTCTTTCAGCGTAGTCTCAAGTTGCCGGGCGAGCGAGAGAATCCTTTCTATGGCCTTGGCATGGTCATCTCCCTTGTAGAGGTTGTTAGTCTGGAGAAGCACTTCGTTCATGTAGCCCCAGAGGATGACAGAAGGATGGTTGTAGTGTTGGCGCACCATCTCGATGAGGTTCTCCCTGCAAGCCTGCATGAAAGCCTCGCTCTCCGGCACAGAATTGACGACGGGAATCTCTTCCCAAACCAGGAGTCCGAGACGGTCGCATGCCTCGAGGATGGCATCGTCTTGCTGTTCATGGGCTAGGCGCACGAAGTTGGCGCCCATGGCCTTCATCATCGCCACATCGCGGCGGTGCATATCATCGTCCATAGCGACGCCATAAGGCTTTTGGTCTTGATGGATGCACATGCCCCTAAGTTTGTAAGGCTCTCCATTCAGGGAAAAGCCTTTCTGCGCATCGAACGCGCACCAGCGCATGCCGATGTGGTGTGAGGTGCGTTGTAGTTCCCTTCCCTGCCTGTCGGTGAGGATGCTCACCAACCGATACAGCAGGGGTGTTTCAGGCGACCACAGTTGTGGGTGGTCGACGGGAGGCAGGTCGATGGCTGACTCCA
>CADBLU010000060.1 GCA_902795605.1 uncultured Prevotellaceae bacterium
AACCCGTTGACGCCCTCCACCACGGCCTCCCGGCATCCGGGGATGTCGGTGGTGATGATGGGTTTCCCCGTGGCGCAAGCCTCCATGAGTGAGCGGTTCATGCCCTCGCTGTAGTATGAGGGGAGCACCACCACCAGTCCGTGTCGGGCATAGAGGCTTTTCATGTCGTTGGTGAAGCCGAGATAGTGGATGATTCCCGCTTTCTCATCGGCCTTGACGGTCTCGCAGCTCACACTGTTGGGGTAGGAAGGGTCGAGCGCGCCGATAAGCTCAAACTTCACGTCCTTGTGGTTGTCGAGCACGATTTTGGCTGCCTCTACAAACTCGTGGTAGCCTTTCTCCTCGAGCAGTCGTCCGATGAAGAGGAAGGTGGTGGCACCCTCGGTGCTGTTGTCGTGGAATTCGAAGTCGGAGAGGCTCACCCCCTCGCCACCCTTGAGGAGGATGGTCTTTTCGGGCGTGCAGTATTGCTGGCTGATGATAAAGTCGTAGTTGCTCTGGTTGAGTGCGATGAGGTGGTTGGTGTGGCGCAGTCCCCATCTGTACATCGACCTTGCGATGCGTGCCGCGAGCGATTCGCTCATGAAGGCATAGCCGAGGCCTGCTATCATGGCACAGCACTTGATGCCGAGGCGCTTTGCCGCCACCGACCCGTAGATGTTGGGCTTGATGGTGTAGTGGAAGACAAAGTCGGGCCTCTCGCTCTTGTAGATACGATAGAGGGTATGGAAATATCTCAGGTCGGTGAACGGGTTGCTGGCAGTGCGCCCCATATCTACGGCGATATACCTCACACCTTGAGGCACCTCGGCCTGCATCTGCTCGTCTTCCTTTTCAGGAGCCACGAGCACCACCTCATGGCCTTGGCCCAGGAAGTGGTTGATGATATAGCCGCGGAAGTTCACCAGACCCCACAGAGAATTGTCACAAAAGAGTATTTTCATGAATGTGTTAGATAAAAGCGCTTTCAGCACATTGCTTTTCTTTATAACGCAAGAAAGGCCGTTTTTGTTATGTAGAAGTCTAAAATAGTTTGAATAAAATTTAAAAAACAATGTTTCGCGCCTGCTTTTCTCCTTGCCGATGCGTGTCGTCATGCCCATTTCACGCCCCATCGCTGCTGGGTGATGAGCCATGTGAAGAAGATGAACTGTATGACCTGGACGATGCTCATCATGATGTTCTCCTGATAGAACTGCAGCGTGAGCACATAGACGGCATAGACGTAGAGGCATTTTCCCAGTCCGCTGCCGTTGCGCATCTGCCTGTAGGCCCATCCGGTGACGAAGCCGTAGACGAGTGCGAAGAAAGCCACGCCCTTGTACTTGAAATCCTCGAAGAAAGGCTGGAAGACGGTGTAGACATTTGTGGGCAGCGGCACCCACACGAATTCCTGCAGTTTGATGTTCTGCTCATAGTCGCCGCCAAAGCGGTTGAGGAAGAGGTAGACCGTCTGGAACGTGTGTGAGCCGAACTGCGGTGTGAGGTCCTCCTGCACCCTCTCGAAGGCCACCGACGGCGAGAGGACGTAGATGGCGAAGAAGTCGAGGAAGGTGGTGCCCTCGCTTCCGTCGGCCTCGCTGTCGGCGGTGTATTCCCTGATGGCGTTGATGAGGAAGAAGATGACGACGATCGACACGACCGAGACGGCTATCGACCTCAGTTTGATGACCCTTTTCTCGTAGAGGATAAACATGACGGCAGAGAAGAGGAAGAAGATCAGTCCTTTCTCCATGATGGCGAATGCGCTCATCATGCCGGCGAGGATGATGGTGATGAGTTGCCACAGTGGGATGCGGGGGTATCGCCAGAGTCCTACCACGATGAGCACCTGGTTGAGCACATAGGAATAGTTGAGGAAGCCGTAGCTTTCGTCGCCGAAGACCGCCAGGATGCGGATATTGTTGAGCATGTCGGCAGAGTCGAACATCATCACCACCTTCATGATCTTATAGAGATAGAGCGGTGTGATGACCATCGAGATGACGTAGAGCGTGGTGAAGACGAGGTTGTTGATTTCCGGGATTTCCACCTTCACCTGTCCTGGCTGTCCCGCTTTGGGAAACACATAGTAGGTGATGAGCGACGACGCGCAGAAAATGGGCAGCCACAGTATGAGGCAGGTGTGGAACTGCTGTCCGAGGGGATAGAGCAGGTCTCCCTGAAACTGGAAGAGCACGACGATGGCAAGCCAGATGGCCGTGGTGATGGTCCATGGGGCGAAGACGTCGCCGGCCTTGAAGATGTAGTAGGCGGCGAGCAGGAGACACATGATGATGATCAGCGCGATGTCCATGGGCCTTGGCTTTGATGTTCGGCCATCGTGCGGCGCAGCAGGATGCCCCATGTGGTGAAGACGACGGCGAGGAAGAGGAAGGCCATGACATAGCCTGTGGTGGCCGGTCCGCTGGGTCGCATGGGCACGGTGGCGTTTTTGATGACGGCAAAGGTAAAGGAGAATTTTCCTACGAGCGCTTTGGCGCGCCTGTATTGCTCCAACTCCTTGTTGTAGGCGCTGAAGGCCTCGGCATATTCTTTCTGCAGGTGGTCTTCCATCGAGGCCACCTTGGGCGAGGATATGTCGGCGTGGCTGTCGGTGAAGCGTACATATTCGGCCCGTGCCGCCTCGAAGCGGGCCTGGGCGTTGGCGGTCTTCCTGACGGCGTCCTCGAGGTCGCGCTGGGCCCTGTCGCGGGCATATCCGGCCATGTGGCGCTGCAGCAGCATGCGTGCCGAGTCCACCATCTGCGCGGCCACCAGCGGGTCCTGGTCGGTCACTTGCAGCACCACGGTGCCGTATTTTGACGACACTTTGGAGCGCACGTTCTCATGGATGCGTGCCACCACCCGCTGGTGCTCGTCGCCCTCGGGCATCCAGTAGTCGACGGCATGCTGCCACCATGGTGTCTCCGCCTCGAGCACATGGTGGTAGTAGTCGGACCCTGTGCCCTCCACTTTCGTCTTTGCCATCTCCTCGGCAAACTCCATCGACCCCACCAGCTGTCCGTAGACTTCGGGCAGCCTGAGGCCTTCCTGTCCGGAGATGGCGCTCTTGGCCCATGAGGCGAAGTTGTTGAGTCCGAGCAGAAGGTCAGTCTCCTTGTTCTCGTTGGCGATTTTCACCTGAGCCGACCAGGTGCGCGGCAGACCGCCGGCCACGACGAGGGCGGCGGCCACGGCCACGGCACACACCACAAGATAGGCGCGCCAGTGCTGTTTGCACTCGCTCCAGGCGCTCCATGTGGTCTCGGCTTGGCTCATGGGCGGTGTCGTTATCCGATGACAAACACCTGCCGGCGTTTCTTCCACATGAGTATCAGCACGCGCAGCACGGCGCCGAGAAACAGGGACATGACCAGCACCGAGAGTTTCGACTTGTTGATGTGCTTGATGGGCACCGACGCCGACTGCACCACGGTGAAGGCGGGCGTACGCTCCTGCACCTTGGCCTTCGAGAGCTGCAGCTGCTCGTAGATCTGGGTGTAGGCGTTGTATTTCAACTGCATGTCGTTCTCCAGGTCGTCCTGCTTCGTGCGGAACTGCTGCAGCAGCAGGTCCTGGTTGGAGTCGCTGAAGGCGGCATATTGCTGGCGGGCCTTCACATACTGCTCTCGTGCCTCGGCGAAGAGGTTCTCCATGTAGGCCAGGTCGTTGCGGGCTTTCTGCGTGCGGTATTCGGTGATGAACGCCTGGAGGCGGTAGCGCACGGAGTCGGCCATGGTGGCAGAGATAAGCGGGTCCTGGTCGGTGACGGCGATGGTGATGACACTGGTCTTCTTGTCCACGGTGCAGTCGATGCTCTTTCCTATGCTGTGTGCGATGTTGTATTGCATCTTGGTCAACCTGAAGGGGTTCACCTTGCTGTCGTCGGTGGGTGCTCCGCTGTCGTCGCCCTTCAGTTTCTCCACGAGGGCGGTGAGCCACATGGCGGGCCGTTTATACCATGCTTTCCGTGTGTGGTTGAGCAGGTAGTCGTAGTAGTCGGTCTCCAGGCTCCCGTCTTTGGTCTCTACGATGACAGGGAAGAGGCTGACGATGAAGTCGGTCGACTGGATGAGGTCGGGGTAGAGTTCGGGATAGATGGCGTCGTTGCTCTTTCCGAAGTCCATGTCCATGCCTACCATCGATGCGAGCGACGAGATGTTGGAGGTGAGACTGTTGCTGGTGGCAGTCTCGGGGGCGAGCATCACGGCGGTCTTGTATTCCTTGGGCGTGCCGAAGGCCACGGCCAGTCCGATGACGGCCGCCACGCCCATGGTGATGCCCATCCACAGTTTGTCGTGGCGGATGGCACTGAGCAGTGCCACGATATCGATGTCTATCTTCTTTTTCCTCTTTTCTTCCATATCTTGAGTGGTTGTTGGTCTTGTTGTGGAGGCTTATTGCCCGAAATGCGAGGCGAGGGTGAACCGCATGCGCTGCCACACGAATTTCAGTGGCGAGCCATAGCCCCATTGGCGCAGCATCCTGTAGTGGGCGGCGTTGTCGCCGATGATGTCTCTCAGGTGTCTCAGCCGGTATCCGAGGCCCACCTTCGACACCTCGCGGGCACCCACGGCGTTGGCGCCGTGCTGCCGGTAACTCACGAGCGGCCGGGGGATGAGCGCCACCACGCCGTCCTGGCTCATGGTGGCTGCCGTCACCCACGCGTCGTGCATGGTGGCCGCGGTGGCGGGCCGGCTGAGTGCGTTCTGCCGGGCGGCTTGGTTGAAGCACATGGTGCAGCCAGTGACAAAGGGCACCACAGCTTGAGCGAAGGTGTCCATGCGCTGGGGATTCAGGTGTGTGTATCTCAGGTAAGAGGTGTCGATGACTTGCAGTTGCTCGTCCACCACGAGCAGGTCGGTGTGCACCACGACGGGTTTCCCTGGGGCTTCTTTCTCCTGCTTGCGCATCTCGTCGAGACTCATCCTCACCTTGTCGGGATCCCACACGTCGTCCTGGTCGCAGAAGAGGTAGTAGTCGGCCTCCACGCGCCTCAGCAGGCTGAGGAAATTGGCGCAGGCGCCGTGCTGCGACTCGTAGTCGAGCACTCTCACCTGTGGGTGGCTGGCGGCGTAACGGGCCAGCAGGGCAGGGGTGCCGTCGGTGGAGCCGTCGTCGTGGACATAGAGCGTCCAGTCTTTCACCGACTGTCGCATGAGCGAGTCGAGCTGCTCTTCGAGATGCCGCTCGCCGTTGTAGGTGGCCATGAGGATGGCGATGTTGCTTTTGCCCATGCTGTATATCTGTTGGCTGCCGGTTGCTTCTTTCCTGTTCCCGCGGGTGCCGTGCCTGTCGCCGGCACCGTCTTCGCTATCGGGTCCAGATGCCGCCGGCTTTTTTGTAGACGATTTTGTCGAACTGTATTTTGTTGACCACGAGTCCGGGCAGGTTGACGGCCGTCATCATGATGATGATGGTGTTGACGTCGTGGCTCATTTGCCGCACCGCGAGGTAGGTGAGGGGGATGAAGAGTACGGCCGCCGTCACGGTGCAGATGAGTTGGATGGTGAGCGCGCCCACGCCGTTGAGATAGTAGGAGTAGCTCAGGCTGGCGAGGATGACGAACATATAGATGGCCATGAGAGCGCTCAGAGAGAGGGGGATTTCCACCTCGCTGCCCACCCAGATGCGGTAGACGGGTTGCGAGACGGCCACCATGAGCGCCAGCATGGCCGCCATGGCGATGATGATCTTGTCCATGCCTCTCCTCGAGCCTTTTATCCACTTCACGTCGCCGCGTTCCCAGGCGTCGGTGGTGGCCGTCCAGTAGGGGGTGCTGATGATGGTGAAGAGGAGCATCACCATGCTGAAATATCTGTAGGCGATCTGGTAGGGTGTGACGAGAGCCGGATTGAAGAGTCTTGAGATGAGGATGTTGGATGACATGAAGAGGAGGATGCCTGCCACCTGCAGGACGAAGAACTTGACACCGATGGTGAAGAGGCTCCCCACGGCGTTCTTGTTGAAATGCCGCCAGGCGGGTTTCAGCTTGGGGTATCTGACGTTGAAGGTGTAGGGATAGGCCGCCAGGTAGGTGAGCAGCGGCGCCGCCGTGTTGACGATGGCGATGTGCATGAGTGAGCGGCTGCCGGCATAGTAGACGGCATAGGTGCCGAGGAGCGCCAGCGTGTGTCCGATGGTGACGAGCAGGTTGTTGACGGCGGGCAGTTGCAGTCCCAGGTAGACGTTGCCGATGAATTTGAAGATGAAGGTGCCCGAGACGAGGATGGTGGACACCACGACCACGGCTGTGAGGTCGTCTATCTGCTGCCTGTCGACGTTGAGGAAATGGTAGAGGTCGACGGCATAGGCGCCGGCGATGGCCACGAGCATGATCGGCAGGATGATGACGGCGAGCATGATGAACGTCGACGAGATGGTCTCTCTTGCCTTCTCGGTGTCGTTGTGCGCCAGGCATGAGGCGAGCTGGTTGCGGAGCCCGTTGCCCAGTCCGATGTCGAGGTTGTCGATCCAGATGAGCATCGAGCTGACCGTGAGCCAGATGCCGTTTTTATATTCTCCCAGGCAGTGGAGCGTGGCGGGGACGAGCAGCAGGGTGACGATGCCCGACCACCCTTTGATGAGGAACGACAAGGCGATGTTCTTCCTCATCAGCGCGGTGCGCTTGTCCTGGCCCATCAACTGCTTGAGATCCATGGCACTCCTACTTCAAGATATTGGCTATCGTGGCGATGATGGCGGCGAAGGAACCCACGGCGGTGGCCACGGAGAGGCGCTCCTGCAGCGAGGTGCGTGTGATGGCCTTCGAGGGCACCACAATCTCGCATCCCGGCATGGGCTTGGCCTTGCTTCCGCGCTTGGCCACCTTTCCGTTCATATAAATAATGTATGTCTGGCGCTTCTTGGCGTTGGTGCTGTAGCCGCCGGCCTGGTCGAGGTAGTAGCTGAGGCTCTTGCCCTCTTCGTAGGCCACGGAGTTGGGGTGCATCACCTCGCCGCTGATCTTGACGGTGCCGGTATACTGCGGCACGATGATGCGGTCGCCCTCGCGGAGCACGATGTCGTCGTCGCCGCCCGGATTGTGGATGGCCTTGTCGAGGTCGATACCCACGGGATAGGTCTCGCCCACCTCATATTTCTGCAGCTGCTGGCTCTGGTTGATGTTCATCAGGCTGGCGTTGCCGCTGCGTGCTATCTGCTCCTGCAGGTTGAGCTCCGCCTGCTCGCGGGCCTTTTTCAGGGCCTCGATGGCATTGAGACGCTCCTCCTGTGTGTAGCGGCGCTCCAGTCGCGCACCTTTGGCGTAGGCCCTGTCGTTGAGTCCTCCTGCCAGTTTGACGAGCTCGCTGATGCGCATACTCTTGGTGGCGATGGTATAGGGTCCAGCGAACATCACCTCTCCCTCGATGGTGACGTTCTGCTGCTTATACGAGCCCGGGCTCTTGCGCACATACACCTCGTCGTAGGGCTCGAGGGTGAACCCCGGCTCTCCGTCGATGACGAATCCCTCCTTGAGGGCGAAGGTGTAGATACGGGAGAGGATGCTGTCGGTGGTGAGGGCCGCGGGGTTGTGCACGCGCCGTGCCACGTCGACCTTCATCGTCGAGGCCGTCTCGGTGAGTCCGCCGGCCTGGAGGATGAAGTCCTCGAGGGTCTCGTTGGAGGCATATTTGTAGATGCCGGGATAGTGCACCTCACCGTGGATGGTGAGTGTCTGCTCCTCCATCATCTCCTGTTTGGTGGGGATGAAGAGCACGTCGTTGGGCTTGAGGTCGATGTCGGCCTTCGTGCCGTCGAGGATGCCGTCGATGTCGAGGCGCAGCACCTCGAGGGTGCGGTCGGGCTTCATGCGGTGCATGACGGCATGTGCGGTGAAGGCCTCCTCCTTGAGTCCCTCGGCGGCCTCGAGGAGTGTACGCACGCTGTTGATGTCGCCGCCCACCTGGTACATGCCGGGACGGAAGACGGCGCCTTTCACCTCCACGCGGTTGCTGTAGCGGTCGATGATGGAGTCGACGGTGATGGAGTCGCCGTCGGCGAGGGTGAAGGACGCCATGTCGAACTCATCGACGGTATACACGGAGCGCTCGCGCCCTGTCTTCCTGATGACTCGCACCGACTGTTTGTAGGCGTCGCCGGTGAATCCTCCGGCAAATTTGATGAGTGCCTGGAGGCTCTCGTTGCGCTTCATCTCATAGTACATGGGGCGCTTCACCTTGCCGTCGATGCTCACGAGGCAGTCGTAGCTGCCCACCATGACCATGTCGTTGTCCTGCAACCTGACGTTGCCGCTCATGCGCCCGTTCTGCAGGTAGTCGTAGATGTCGACCTGACTGATGAGCTGGCTGTTGCGGTAGATGCGTATGTTGCGCAGGGTGCCCAGGTCGGTGACGCCGCCGGCCATATAGAGCGCGTGGAACACGCTGGCGAAGGCGGAGAGGGTGTAGGTGCCGGGGGTCTTCACGTCGCCCACCACGTTGACCATGATGGAGCGGGTCTCGCCCACGGTGAGACGGAGTTTCGAACTCTGGTATCTTGCGCCGAGCTTCGAGCGGATGGCGGCGTTGGCCTGGTTGACGGTCATACCGGCCACGTGGACAGGGCCGTAGCCTTCCACCACGACGCTGCCGTCGGGCGAGACGGTGCCCTCGATGGTCTTCTGCGAGGCTCCGTAGACATCGATGTAGACGGCGTCGCCGGGTCCGAGCCTGTAGTTCTCGGGTGTGGCGATGTTCATGTTGGGCTCGAAGGAGAGCTTCTTGTTGTTGAACAGGTCGTGGCCGTAGATTTTCTTCTTCTGTTTCTTCACCTGGGCCACTAAGTTCTCATACATGGTGATGGTGTCGCCCGGGAGCCATTCGTTGAGCTCGTCGAGGTATTCCAGGTAGTCTTCGTCGTCCTCGTCGAAGGTGCGGAGGGTGACGGCGTCGTCCTTGATGCGCATGCCCGAGTTGTAGCGGCTCAGGTCGGTGCTGTAGTCGGCTATCTTGTCGTCGTATTGCGAGTCGAGCATCTGGCTCTTCTTCTTCGTCCGGCTGCGGTCGTCGGAGTTCTCTGTGCTGTTGCTCACGGTGCCGAGGCCCTGCTCCTTGGCCAGCCGCTCATATTTCTTGCGCACGCGGCGTATCTGGTTGATGTCCACGCCGCGCTGCATCAGCTGCACCACAATCTGCTTCTGGTCGGTGCCCACCTGGTGCTCCTTGAGGATCTACTTGAACACCTGGTCGTCGGTCATCGACGACTGTGCCGCGGCCATAAGCGGCAGCAGCAGGGCTGTCAGCAATAGAAAGATGTTTTTTCTCATAATCCGTTAGGTTGGTGGCTCACATCCCCTTGAGCACGGCATAGATGGTGCTGAGGATGATTTTCAGGTCGAGCATCAGTGTGCGGTGCTCCAGGTATCTGATGTCCATGTCGAGACGCTTGAGCATCTTCTCGATGGTGTCGGTATAGCCGTTGAAGATGGTGGCCTCAGAGGTGAGGCCGGGGCGCATCTGGTAGATGAGCACGTAGTCGTGGGTGCGCTCCATGATCTGGTTGATGTAGTATTTGCGCTCGGGGCGCGGGCCTACGAGCGACATGTCGCCCTTGAGCACGTTCCACAGCTGTGGCAGCTCGTCGAGGTGGTGCTCGCGCAGGTATTTCTCGAAGGGCGTCGACTTCACGCTGTCGCTGTGGGCGATGAGCTGCGGCCCCTCGTCCTCCACCACGGTGCTCAGCGTGCGGAACTTATAGATGGTGAAAGGCCGTCCGCCGAGGCCGATGCGCTCCTGCTTGAAGATGACCGGGCCGTTTTTCTGGAACTTCATCACCAGGGCGATGGTCAGGAAGACCGGCGAGAGCACGACGAGGCCGAGGAAGGCGCACGTCATGTCCGCCATCCGTTTCACCGTCAGTTGCCACGACCTCATGGCATCGTGGCTGTAAGCCAGGCTTGCAGCCCTTTCGTCGTATGTTCTGGCCACAGTCTCTCTGTCGTTTGGTTGTTTGATTCTCGCGAGCAGGGGTCTCTTTTCTATATAACCACATAATCGCAAAATTGTTGCAAAGTTACTCGTTTTTATTTAAAAACCACCTCTTTCATGTCGATTTTTGGCTTTTTGGCCTTTTCTTGCCCTATAAGTGATAGTTTTTCTACAGAAAAGCCCTCTATGAATGAAAGACCCATCAAAAAATAGCAATGATGACACGCAAACTGATTCTTATTATCCTTTGTGCCCTCGTGAGCATGGGCTCCATGGCGCAGAAATCGAAGTCGAAAGTAAAGGAGTACGACTCCTACAACTACCGCCGGGCGTTGGAATATGCCCAGGAGGGTGAGTTTGAAAAGGCCCTCGAGTCGCTGAAGCAGGATGCCGCTGAGCATCCCAAGAGCGGCTATCCCTACGTCTATATGACTGTCATCCAGAAGCATCTCGACCAGACGGGCGAGGCGCTGGAGTCGGCACAGAAGGCTCTCCAACTCTTGCCGAAAAAGGATGCGTCGATGCGGGGCACGGCGCATGCCGCCCGCGCTGAGGTGTATCTTGCGCTGGAGGACACCGTGAAGGCGCTGGAAGACTATACTCAGGCCATCGCGCTGTCTCCCGACGAGGAGGATTATCTCAAGGACCGCGGCCAGCTCTATTTCGAGCTCAAGGACTATGACCACTCCGACAACGACTACCGGCGCATCACCGAGGTCAGTCCGGGCAGTATCATGGGGTATATGGGACTTGGCCGCAATGCCAATATGCGTGAGCAGTGGCAGGAGGCCGCCGACTACTTCAGTCAGGCCATGAAGCTCGACAGCGAGTATTCAAGTGCCTACTCCTTCCGTGCCGTGAGTTACAGGGGCATGAAGAAGTATGCCGAGGCGATGGACGACATCATCAAGGCCCTCGAGATGGACGGCGACGGCAAGGCTTTCTATGAGCTCCAGCGTTTCGACTCGCTGGCCACTCCCACGGTGAAGTCGAAACTCAAGTTGCAGATGATGAAGAAGTCCAATGAGTATCTCTGGCCTTACGCACTGGCCATCATCGAGGAGAAAGACGACAACTATGCCGCTGCCGCCGGCTATTATATCAAGGCCAATGACCTGGAGCCGTCGGCTCAGCTCTACAGCTATATCGCCAACTGCTACAGTGAGATCGGCGACAAGGACAACGCGCTGCACTACATCGACAAAGGTCTGGAGTTGGACTCCACTTACAGCTCGCTCACCATTCTGAAGATGTATACGGTGCTCGAGCAGGGAGACCACGAGCAGGCGCTTGCCCTGGCCAACTCCCTCTTCGACGAGGAAGACCCCAGCAGCTTCAGCTCGTTCAACTTCTATACCCGCGCACACTGCTACCGCACCATCGGCGAGTATGAGAAGGCGGTCGACGACTACACGATGGCCATCGCCGACGACGACACGGAAGCCTACTCCTATTTCGGCAGGGCCAGAACCTATGAGCTGATGGGGAAGAACGACCTGGCCAAGGCCGACTTCAGAAAGGTGGTGGAGCTCGACTCCATCGATGGTGGGTATAAGTACCGTATGTATGCCTTGCAGGCGCTCGGCGACAACCGCCAGGCGGTGGCCTGCCTCGACTCCCTCTTCAAGGAGAAAAACGATAATGGGAACAACTATGAGGCTACCTGCCTCTACTCTCTCATGGGCGAGAAGGACAAGGCGCTCGACTATCTCGAGATTGCGCTGAAGAAGGGCTATCGCGACTTCCCGCACATGGTGGTCGACACCGACCTCGACAATATCCGCGAGACTCCCCGCTACAAGCAGCTCGTGGAGGAATACAAGGCTATCATGGCTACCGAACTGGCATCAAGCAGCGATGGCACCTCGACAGTGGGCGGCACCACGGGGAAGGTCACTGAGGTGCCTTTCACCCGCGATGGGGGGGTGTGCAAGGTGAAATGTCAGATCAACGGCCTGCCGCTCCATTTCGTCTTCGACACCGGTGCCAGCGATGTGTCTATCTCTCAGGTGGAGGCCAACTTCATGCTCAAGAACGGCTACCTCGGTGCCTCCGACGTGATGGGGAAGCAGCGCTACCTCGATGCCAACGGCAATGTGTCGGAAGGTACCGTCGTCAACCTCAAGAATGTGAATTTCGGCGGTCTTGACCTCAACAATGTGAGGGCTTCGGTGGTGAAGAACCAGAAAGCGCCTCTGCTCCTCGGACAAAGTGTGCTGGGCAGACTCGGAAAAATCGAGATCGACAACGCCGAAAGGGTGCTCCGCATCAGGCAGTAGGTTGGTCGTTTGGGGGGTTGGTCGTTTGGTCGTTTGGGGGGTTGGTCGTTTAGTCGTTTGGGAGATTAGTGGTTTGGTGGTTTGGGAGATTGGTGGTTTGGTGGGGGGTAGATTGGGAGTTTAGAAAATAAGGAGTTTCATCTCACTGCCTAAGAGTTTCTGGAAGATAAATGGTCAGGATGTGTGGATTCTTTTCTTCTTCGGGGCTAACGGCAGAGGAAAATGAGAAGATATCATAATAAAAGCAGGGATTGATCCCTGCTTTTATTGCTTTTATCATGAAGTGCTGTCCATATCCCACATAGTATGAAGCCACAATGTGCTGCTTCTGCTAAGTTTTAGGAAATGCTTGGTGAGGGCTACTTTCCAAGTATGATGTTCACTATCTCCGTGACGTCGGTGATGGTGATTTCGCCGTCGCGATTCATGTCAGCATATTTTTTATGGAACATTTCGTTGCTTTCATCGCCCTGAATGTAATTGACGGTGAGCGTGATGTCGGTGACGGAGATGATCCCGTCGACATTGACATCGCCCATTAGAGTGCCAAGGGTGAAGTAACCGCTGCACCAGAGGAAGGGTGGGGCTGTGGGATCAGTGTCCTCAGGGAAGGTGAAGCCATTGGGGATAAAGAGAAGACAAGGTTTGTCTGCTGTTCCTACGCCCGAGCAAGCGTTAGTCTTGAAATTCTCCATTGTCTTGGATACGCTCAGTTTTTTAAGGCTTGTGCAATTTTGAAACATATAGCTGCTTGATCTCATCTTTTGGGCGTTCCACTTGCTTAAATCCAATTCTCTCAAAGCTGTACAGTTACTGAACATGGAAGAAAAATTAGTGATGTTCCAAACGTTCCAATTGGAAACATCCAATTCGGAAAGAGCAGAGCAGTTTGTGAACATGTTCGATGTACTTGTAACATGTGACACATCCCAATTACTTACATCTACGGTTTTCAGTTTGCTGCATCCGCAGAATAAAGAGCTCATATTGGTCACTCGAGATGTGTCAAACCCTTTCAAATCAATAGACTCCAAACTTGAACATTCTGTGAACATATCCGATATGTTCTCCAGATTATCTGTCTCCCATTTGCTCAAATCCAATGCATCAAGATTAGAGCAGTTATAGAACATACCTTCCATCGATGTCACCCCTGACACATTCCAGTTGCTAACATCAAGATTTTTGACATTTGAGCAACCATAGAACATATAGGAAGTGTCTGTAAAATTGTCTGTCACCCAACCACTGACATCTATTTTGCCAGCCTTAGGGCAATTATAAAAAGCGTAATGACAATTAGTGACTTTCGATACATTCCATCCACTTGCATCTATTTCTTGTAAATTGAGGCAGCGATAGAACATATATCCAATATTGACCAAGTCGTTTGTTTCCCATTTACTCACATCCAATGTAGTCAAACTTATGCAACCATTAAACATGTTATTCATTGTTCCCACATGCCTCACATCCCATTTGCTTAAATCCAATGACTTTATCATGAAACATCCTTTAAACATACTGTTCATGCGGATGACATTACCGGTTTTAAAATGCGACACATCAAGATTTTCGATGAAATTGCAGTTATAGAACATGTTGCCCATATCTTCCACTTTACTTGTGTCGAAAGAACTCAAATCAATTGAGGTTAGTTCATAGCAATTATAAAACATCCCCACCATATCCTTCACGTTAGCAGTATCAAAGTGGCTGAGGTCAATGGATTTCAGGGACTGGCAATTATAGAACATATAACCCATGGAAGTCATCTCTGATGTGACAAGATTGTCCATACCTTGAATACTTGTCAAGTTGGTCATGCCATAAAACCAGTAGTCACTATTTGTCTGTCTTGCATCTGAAAAAGAATTGTCAAAAACAACTGTATTAATTGTCGACGCTTTGGATTTCCATTTTGGAAAACCATCATTGTAGTCAAAATCGAACTTGGTTCCCGGCCTCGATGACATATTGTCATCATAGTAGAATGTAAGGGTATTGCCCGACAGCACGCAATAGGGAATGGAAGCATTTGCTCTGATAAAGGCCAATAGCAAAATGCAGAGCATTAACGATTTTTTCATTGAATAGAAAAATGAGAATAATTGTTATTGAAGAAGAAAAGCCCGTAGACTTCGTGCCTACAGGCTTTTCCATATTAGTAGGAGATACGTATGTTATACGATACTCACTTTTTTAATCTTCCCAGAGACTGGATGATGAGTTATTAGGTATCTCACCTTTGTCGAAAATCTCGCCAATGTTGCTCATTTCAGTTTCCGGTGTGCTGTTACCATCACTTGCATCCTGCAAAACAGGTGCAGACATCATCAGCAGGACTTCTATCTCGGGTTTCTGATAAATCATTTTCATTATTTAAAATCTTAGAAATTATTTGATTACAACTTTCTTACCATTGCAGATGTATACACCCTTTGAAGGATTCTTCACTTTCACACCTTGAATTGTATAGTACTCATTATCAAGATTTGTATCGGCAGGAATAATCGTTTTCACGATTCCATCAGCTTCCTCAAATTCACCCATGAATCGTGGAGCATGCCTAATATCCTTGAGTCTGGCTGGGCACGCACCCCAGTTCATACGTGACTTGATAATTTTATTTCCATTTTCGTCAAGAACGAAACTTCCATTTTCGTCAATATAGGCAAAGCGGTCATCCACCACATTCCAGTCAAATCCTTGTAAGGGATTCCACCAACCTTTTTTGTTATAATCGGCATTTGCAGCTAATCTGGCATTATAGGGGTCTCCTGATTTTGGTTCAATTTCCCAGTAGTAGGCTGAGACTTCTTCTTCTACTTCTTCGCCATCAACTGTTACTGTTTTGGTTGTTCGGTCCTCTTTTACAAGAATCTGAGCACCATCTGACAAGGGGAATTCGTCAGCAGATACATGCAAATATGCTTTCCCGCTACTGCGAGTACCTGGCACACAACGGAAGAAAGCGGCATAGTCAACATCACCATCTTGATCCAATGCTATCTTGTTTTCAATATTTATAATGCGGCTGTAACGGTTAAATCCAAAATTACGGAATGTAACGGGATTACTCAACCTTGTGTCCACTTTATTCCATACATCATTTTTATTCTCAAAAGGCTTCACGTATATGCCACCATCCTGCCATTCGGGATGTTGAGCCAAGAGTTCTTCCAAGGCCTCTTTTTTGTCTTCATCTGTTATGGTGTTGATATAAGCTTGAGTAAGAGTAGAGGTGGGCTCGAGATAATTTTGGATTAAGTTCTTTCCCCAGTTGGCACGGCAAAGGGGAAGACCTTGGTCGCCTTTGGCAGCCTCTTCTGGCAGATCACCATATTTATGATCTTCTACAAGTTCTCCATCTACTGTTTTATAAACAGGATCGCCTATCTTGACAAAATGCACAGGAGTAAGAGTTATTGTCGGTTCTCCACTCTGCGTCCTTCCGTTGGGATGTCCATAAAGTATCACACCTGTTTGTGCAGGAATAACATTGAGGCGCTCTAAGGTAGCGACATAGGTTGCACCGTCTTGTTCGAATCCTGTGATAGCGTAAGCTCTCAATCCATCAGGAACAAGATACGAGTATTTATAATCACTGAACGTGCGGAGAATAATATCTTCTGTAGGAGTTTCTTTAGTACCTTTTGATGGACCAGAATTTACGAATTCATACCATCCATTCTTATGAGGCACACCTGCAAGGTCATAATGCTCCATCAGCCAGTCATGGAATTTGTCATCGTCAGCAGCGATTTCGTCGGTAAGATAATGTTTGAGGTTGACATAATTATCTATATTCTCCTCTGGGAAGTGAAGGGTTGCAAAATTACTTCCCGGATCGCCAGCGCCCCATGAAATATCCTGGTCAAAAGCATTGTTATCGCAGTGGAGTAAGGCCTTGGTGTTGATATAAACATCAGTAATAGCTTGACATTCCTCAAATGCGCCATGGCCTTGATCTGAACCACCTGCGATAATGGTTTCAGCACCATCGCAAGTTCCTAAATTCTTGTCAAATTCCTCGAAAATAACAGTGGTCAAATTAACACATTTATAAAATGCTTGGGTCTCAATTTCCTCCACTGAAGCGGGGATAGAAACAGTTGTTAATGCGACCTGTTTGAAAGAATGTTCACCTATAAAGGATACATTGTTGGAAAGAGTGAGGTCGCTCAACAAACTGCAAGCTTGGAATGCCTTTTTTTCAATACGAAGAGGATTGATGAGTTCACAATCCTGATAACGCCCCCTTCCTCCAAAATACACTTTCTCCAATTTTTTGCAATCATCGAAGGCATTTTCGTCAATTTGAGACACGTTGCTATTCTCAGCGAAATACAAATTTTTGAGTGATGGATGACTATAGAATGCTTGTTGTGGAACAACAAATCCATTCTTCAACGTTGGATTACCCTCATTGTCTTCTCCAAATTCAGCAGTTCCTGTAAACCTAAGAGTCTCAAGTTTATTACAATTGTACACTATACTGGATGTCTGTCCTCCAGCAATAGATTTCAAATTGGGAGGGAGAATAAGTTCTTTGAGGTCTGAAAACCAATAGAAAGTATTGGAACCAACACCACCAGTAGTAGGATTATAAGTTCCCTCTTCCATTGAGTCCGTGCCGTCGTATGCGAAATGCTTGATGCCTTCGCAATATCTGAAGTCGAGTGTCTTGATGTGGGATGAGGAGAACACCTGGTTGCCCCAGAATTTCAGAGATGTATTGGCCTTGCTTGGCATTTGGACTGAGTCAAGCTGGTTGATATTGTCTTGATACATATTGAAAGCTGCGGCGTCCACCTTCACGAGGTTTTCGAGGTCAAGGTTGACATATCTGAAATCGGTGCACTCATAGAAAGCGTCCAACCCAATGACCTCAAGGGTGTTCGGGAATTTCACCACACCTTCGTTCACATCCGTCAAGCCCCCTTCTGTATTCGGCAACTTGATTGTTGGGAAAGTCACATTTCCTTCGGAGTCCATGATTCCGATATACTTCAGTTCAGATGCGGGAGAAAAAGTGCCATTATCATTCACTCCACCTCTGAAAGCATGTTCGCCAATCCATGTGAGTTGGTCGCCCCAAACTACAGTCTCCAGATATGGGCACAAAGCAGTGCAGCACAGTTTGTCGGGTATAGCGGTGAAATTGTCTCCTTTGGGGAAGGTTATACCATTAAGGTATTTTCCACAATAATTCTCGACAACATGGTTGTTTTGGTCGATGTTGCCGAATGCGAAAGCTGTACCATTCTTGGCAACCATTACATATTTTTCTCCTGTATTAGGATCTGTTTGATAGTTAGTTACTGTCACCCATGAACCAGGATTTGGATTGGACCCCCAATATTCACCATAATATCCATATTCTTCTTGGTAAGTAACATCTACCCGTGGATTTCCTTCAAAATTCTCCAACCAATAATTTCCATTGCCATCATTTCTTAACATGTTTTGGTCAATTGCATACTGCGGAACAGGATTTCCGTTGGGCAAATAATACGATGTTTTGGAAATAAGGTTCTTTCTTTCCTCCTCATTGGAGTAGACGTACTGTGCATCCTTCACGGGATTCTTGCTAGTAGTTGTGTATGTCACCTTGGAGATAAGTCCAGAAGCATTTGTCAGGTCAAGATAGAGGGTGTTTTGGCCGGCACACGTGGCGATAAAATCGCCCATCTTGCCACCGTTAAAGTCCTTATTGGTAAAACCAGCACCCTCAAGGACAAGTTTAGTCACTTTGCCTTTAATATTGGCATTAACATCATAATTGACGTCAGCATTATATTCTCCTGTTGCTGGGTCGAAATGGACTAAATTGTCATGGTTCCAGATGTTTTGATAATTGTTTTTGAATTCATCCAATTCCGCTGGTCCGACATGACCTTGGTTATTAGGTGTTGGGGTAAAATTTACAGTGAGGGTACCTTTGCCATCCCACGTTGGTGTGATGGTTGCCCATCCAGTGAGAGCCACCCCCAGCAATAATAGTGATGTAAATAGTTTTTTCATCATTGTTTTGGTTTTAAAATTGTTATAGAAATTATTCGAATTATCCAATAATTTTATATGTTTGCCCTGCAACGTGCCTCACTGAAACTATTTGGCCTTGACGTAACCACTTTGTCATCAGGAAATGTGTTTACAAGGGGCTTCCTTGCATGTTAGCCGCCAACATGCAGTATTATTAACTGACTGATTGGTAGCTTTTACCATATTCAATGGTTCATGCAGTTGTTCTGTTTGAGAGATTTGGGCAAAGGTTTGCTGGATCTTCGTTTATACGCATGGGCCTTGCCGTGGGTTCAATGCTAATCGGCGTGGGCTGTTTGATGAGCCTTCAGCCTTGTTGTCTGAATGATTGTTTTCTTTCTTTTCCTCTTTCTTTCATTAAATATGACTTTTGTTGTGGCAATAAACTCAACTTTGTCTAAAATGTTGTAATTGTTTGGTAAACAACAACTTGAAACTATTTTGTATTATGGTTGACGACAATGCCGTCCCAAAATTGTTACAAAATTAATGTATTTGTTTCTTTTTTCCAAATATTTTAAGAAAAAAAAAGAAATTTGTTATTTGAATTGTTGTATTTTGGACAAATTAGCTATTGATAGACAAACAAAATGCCGTTATGGACAAATATTTGTTCACGTTCTGCGCGAATGACCAGTATGTGTCAGTATGTCATAATTGTATTATCATGCTTTTGTTTTCTGTGCTTTTCGCTCCTTTATTGTTGGTCATCCAATGGTATGGTAATAAGCCTTCACTTTCACTGTTTCCTTCTGAATTTTCTCTCATAACTTGCTTTATTTCAATAATAGTGATATACTTGCAAAAAGAAATATAGATACCTATGCGAGAGATATACCAATCCTTACACCGACTTTGGCTTCAAACGGCTTTTTATCCTCTCCGATTTTCTCGACCGTCCGAAGTCGTTGCAAGACCGAGCCTTCACTCGTTTTTTCGAACAAGCAGAGATAGCCCGTTATTCGGATGCTGAGCGTCTGTCTTGGGAAGAAATATCTCAGATGACTGGGTAGAGTATATAGGATTTGGAGAGCTGACTTGTCGCGAATTTACATCATCTCCACGTCCTTGCCGTTTTGGAAAAGTGTCTTGGGACTGAAGGTAGCGCCGTTTGCCCCTTCACTACACCTTATTTTATATTATAGGTCGTTTAGGGGGTTGGTCGTTTGGTCGTTTTTTGGGGGGGGCGTTTGGTCGTTTAGGGGGGGAGTTTAGGAGATTTCGGCGGACGCCAATAGCATTTATATGTCACCCCATTTCTATGCGGCCCAGCCTTTCCAATTCGTAGCCTCGAATCTGAAGGATGAGCAGATGCAGGCTGGTGTGCCCCTTCAACTGCTGCACACGTGGACTTTGGGCATAGCTGCGAATCTGCTCCTCTGCCTCATTCCACTGCCTCTTAGCTTCCCCGTCGGAGGCATCGGTCTTGAGATATTTCAGCTCGAGGATGTAGCTGTGTGCCACCATGGGATAGTGGATGAAGTCGGGCATGAGGAAGAAGTCACAGAAGCCGTGGTTGAGTTCCATCTCAGGTGCCACGAGGTAGTACGGGTTGAGCGTGAGGTAGGCGTTCATGAAGCCCTGCAGATTGCGCTCGCCCTCTATGAGTTGGCGCACGCTTGTCGTCTCTCGGTAGGCCTCAGCGATGGCTTCAAGCATCGGCTGCCACTCGCCGCGGAGGGCGGCATTTGTATATAGTTCGTTGAGGCGGGTCGTGTCCACCCTTGCGATGGCCTGGTATTCGCGCAGGAGCCAACCGTAGTACTGGCGGCGCACGTTGTTGTTGGGGATAACGAGTTTCAAATCAGCTCCGTCGATATCTCCGATGGTGAGCATGCCGTAATAAAATAGAAGGCTGATGAAGTTCTCGCGGTCAGCGAGGCGGCTGGCGTCGAACGACTCCTGCAAGCGGGCGGTGACATATCCCCTCTCCGCTATCTGGTGGATGATGCCGCGGCGGTAGTTGTCGAGGGTGTCGAGTTGGATGAGTCGCCGCATCTTCG
>CADBLU010000061.1 GCA_902795605.1 uncultured Prevotellaceae bacterium
AACGTTGACGCCGGTGCTGCCGTGTATCTCCGTGCCGCCAGAGACGAGAGCGTGAAAGAAGGAGACATCTCCTTCCGGCCTTGGAGTCCCACCAATGGTGCTTATGTGGATGTCACCGAGACGTTCTTCTACAAGAGCTATCAGTTCGATGGTATGCAAAATAAAGTGGTCATCGGCAGCGACGACAACAGCAAGCTCTATGAGGCAAACGACGGCAGTGGCGACTACATCTTGGCTATCTACAACTCTGGCAGTGCTCGCGACCTCACCCTCACCCTCAACGGTTGGGTGCTGAAGAAACTGTCTGTCTCTACCGACTTCAAGACACTCGATGACAACGGATGGGCTTCTGAGAGCCGCGCCCGCGTGATTGACCCCGAACTGACATCTTACCTCACTGGCAACGACATCGAGACTCTCTTCGTAACGAATGTCGAATACAAAAAACCTAGCGTAGGCGGCACGCTGACCTTGGCGAACCCCACCGCCACTCAGGTGCTCATGGCCAACACTGACGGACAGACCGGTGCTTGCCTCCTCCACAACACAGCAGGTGCTCCTGTGAGTATTCTCAACGGTGGCTTCCACCTCTTCGTTCCCGACATGCACGATTACACTGCTGGCAGTAAAGACAACCAAAAGACCCTTACCACTGGAGCTTCAAGTTGGCTGAAAGCACAGGTAAAACCAGGTGACGTCTATGCCACCACGGATGGCGGTATGACTATCAACTACATCCTCAGCAACAAGCATTACGAAGAAGGTAAGGCAATCACAACCAACTATGACGCCTTCTACCGCATCAGGGGTGACAAAGTGCACAGCAATGGCAACCAAGCCTACCTCCCGCTGAGATATGCGGATGTGATGAATACAGGTACCGGCAATGCTATCGCTTTCTACTTCGAAGGCAACCAGCCGACCGACGGAATCAGTGAGGTGAGCAGCGACGCCGCTACTACCACCGTCAATGCCTACACCATCGGTGGTCAGAAGCTCCAGAGCCTGCCCACCACCTCGGGACTCTATATCATCAACGGTAAGAAAGTAGTCATCAAATAAACTTCAAAATAGAAATGAAAAAGATATATATTGCACCGCAAACAGATATTGAGACCCTCTGCCTGCTCGGCTCAGTCTTAGAGACGATGCCATACGGTGGAGA
The DNA here is from genome assembly GCA_902795605.1 of uncultured Prevotellaceae bacterium. GTDB lineage: Bacteria > Bacteroidota > Bacteroidia > Bacteroidales > Bacteroidaceae > Prevotella. The sequence goes on from CADBLU010000061.1 coordinate 1,166, forward strand.
TAGTGTAGACTCCGACGACATGCATACCAACATCATGAATTTCGACGAAGGTGAATTGGAGAGAGAAATCCAAACTTCATCTCGCAGTCTCTGGGAAGAATAATTTCTCCTGACTATATGAAACAGGGGGTGCCAATCGGCACCCCCTGTTTTTTTGATAGGAGGGGCTAGGATAAAAAAATGATTTTTTATTTTGCATTGCGCTCGGTTTGCACTACCTTTGCACCTTATTAGTATAACGTTCAAAGACAATGGAATATAATTTCAGAGAAATCGAGAAAAAATGGCAGAAACGTTGGGTGGAACAGCAGACCTATAAGGTGACTGAAGACCCCGACAAAGAGAAATACTACGTACTCAATATGTTTCCCTATCCTTCGGGAGCCGGCCTGCACGTAGGTCATCCCCTGGGATATATCGCTTCGGATATCTACGCCAGATACAAGCGTCAGAAAGGTTTCAACGTGCTCAACCCGATGGGCTACGACGCCTACGGCCTGCCCGCCGAGCAGTTTGCCATCCAGACCGGACAGCACCCCGCCATCACCACCGAGGCCAACATTCGCCGCTACCGTGAGCAGCTCGACAAAATCGGCTTCTGCTTCGACTGGGACCGTGAGGTGCGCACCTGCGACCCCATCTACTACAAATGGACGCAATGGGCCTTCCAAAAGATGTTTCAGTCGTTCTACTGCAACAAGTGCCAGAAGGCGCTGCCCATCGAGCAACTGGTGGAGCATTTCGCGAAAAACGGTTCCTATAACGACAAGGGCGAACTGATTGACGTGGCCTGCACCGAGGAACTCGCTTTCACCGCCGAGGAATGGAACAGTTGGGATGAGCACCGCCAGCAGGAGGTGCTGATGAACTACCGTATCGCCTACCTGGGCGAGACGATGGTGAACTGGTGCGCAGGCCTTGGCACCGTACTTGCCAACGACGAGGTGGTGGACGGTGTGAGCGTGCGCGGCGGCTATCCCGTGGTGCAGAAGAAGATGCGCCAGTGGTGCCTCCGTGTGTCGGCCTATGCCCAGCGGCTGCTCGACGGTCTCGACACCATCGAATGGACCGACTCTCTGAAAGAGACACAGCGCAACTGGATTGGTCGCTCCGAGGGAACAGAGATGCGCTTCCAGGTGGCCGACTCCGACATTGAGTTCACCATCTTCACCACACGTGCCGACACCATCTTCGGCGTCACCTTCATGGTGCTCGCCCCGGAGAGTGAGTTGGTGAGCCAGTTGACCACCGACGCCCAGCGCGAAGAGGTGGACAAATATCTCGCCTATGTGAAGAAACGCACAGAGCGTGAGCGCCAGATGGACCACAAGGTGACCGGTGTCTTCTCAGGCTCTTATGCCATCAACCCCCTCACCCAGGAGCGCATCCCCATCTGGATAGCCGAGTATGTGCTCGCCGGCTACGGCACTGGCGCCATCATGGCCGTCCCCGCCCACGACAGCCGCGACTACGCCTTCGCCCGCCATTTCGATCTGCCCATCATCCCCCTCATCGAGGGTGCCGACATCTCTGAGGAGAGTTTCGACGCCAAGGAGGGCATCGTGATGAACAGTTCCAACGGCGAGTTCTCCCTCAACGGTCTCACCGTGAAAGAGGCCATCGAGAAGACCAAGCAATATGTGTCGGAGAAGAAACTCGGACGCGTGAAGGTGAACTACCGCCTGCGCGACGCCATCTTCTCACGCCAACGCTATTGGGGCGAGCCCTTCCCCGTCTACTACAAGGACGACATGCCCTATATGATTCCCGAAGAGTGCCTGCCCCTGCAGTTGCCCGACGTGAGCCAATATAAGCCCACCGAGGACGGGCAGCCTCCCCTCGGCCACGCCACACGATGGGCATGGGACACCACGACCAACGAGGTGGTGGACAACAGCCGTATCGACCACGTCACCGTCTTCCCCCTCGAACTGTGCACCATGCCCGGTTTCGCAGGGTCGAGCGCCTACTACCTCCGCTATATGGACCCCCACAACACCGAGGCCCTCGTCGACCCGAAGGTGGATGCCTACTGGCAGAACGTAGACCTCTATGTGGGCGGCACGGAGCATGCCACCGGCCACCTCATCTACTCCCGCTTCTGGAACAAGTTCCTCCACGACTACGGCTACTCATGCAAGGAGGAGCCCTTCCAGAAACTCATCAACCAGGGAATGATACAGGGCCGCAGCAACTTCGTCTACCGCGACAACGTGGCCAGCAAGGAGAAAGGCCATCCCGTCTTCGTCAGCTACGGACTGAAAGACCAGTATGCCGACATCACTCCCATCCACGTCGATGTGAACATCGTCAGTGCCGACGTGCTCGACATCGAGGCCTTCAAGGCCTGGCGGCCCGAATATGCCGACGCTGAGTTTGTGCTCGAGGACGGCAAATACATCTGCTCTGCCGCCGTGGAGAAGATGTCGAAGTCGATGTTCAACGTCGTCAACCCCGACATGATTGTCATACGCTTCGGCGCCGACACCCTCCGCCTCTATGAGATGTTCCTCGGACCCGTGGAGCAGAGCAAACCGTGGGACACCAACGGCATCGACGGCTGCCACCGTTTCCTCAAGAAATTCTGGGCCCTCTACTACGGCTCGGGCAAGGAGAGCGGCGACCAGTTGCTCACCCTCGACCAGCCCGCCACACCCGAGATGCTCAAGAGCCTCCACAAACTCATCAAGAAAGTGAGCCAGGACATCGAGAACTTCTCCTACAACACGTCTATCGCCGCCTTCATGATTGCCGTCAACGAACTCACCCAGCAGCGCTGCCGCAACGCAGAGGTGCTGCGGCAGTTGGTGGCGCTCATCGCACCCTTCACTCCGCACATCGCAGAGGAACTGTGGGAGGCCCTCGGCGGTCAGGGGTCGGTGTGTGATGCCCCGTGGCCCGTCTACGACGAGCAGTATCTCGTGGAAAACCAGATGCAGCTCACCGTCTCGTTCAACGGCAAAGCCCGCTTCACCCTCCTCTTCCCTGTCGATGCCGACAACGCCACGATAGAGCAGACGGTGCTGGCCGACGAGCGTTCACAGAAATACATTGCCGACAAAAAGGTGATGAGAGTCATCATCGTACCTAAAAAAATCGTCAATGTAGTCGTCAAATAACGGTCTTAAGCAGGTGTTTTTAGGATAGATACTTATGACACTGGAGCGAGAGAAAATCTATAGCGAAGCCAAGGATTATGTTTTCATAACCCTTGGTCTTCTGCTTTATACAGTGGGATGGTCCAGTTTCCTGCTGCCCTATGAGATAGTCACTGGCGGTGTCACAGGTATCTCCGCCATCATCTTCTATGCCACCAACGCCCACGGGCACGGTATTCCCATCACCTATACCTATTTCGTCATCAATGCCATCCTACTCTTCCTCGCACTGAAGATCTTAGGATGGAGATTCCTCGTCAAGACCATCTACGCCATCATCGCCCTGTCGGTGATGCTCGGTGTAGCACAGGACCTGGTGACCAACGAAGACGGGACGATGATAAAACTCCTCGGCGACCAGGACTTCATGTCGCTCATCATCGGATGCTGCCTCACGGGCACGTCGCTCGCCATCGTATTCCTCCACAACGGCAGTACGGGCGGCACAGACATCGTGGCCGCCATCGTCAACAAATACCACAACATGTCGCTGGGCACCGTCCTCATCTTCGTCGACCTGTTCATCATCGGCTCGAGTTTCCCGATGTTCATCCTCGCACGCGGATTCACCATCACCGAGGGACTCTACAAGATTGTCTTCGGTCTCTGCACCATGGTGGTGGAGAACTTCATGCTCGACTATGTGATGAACTCAAGGCGCGAGTCGGTGCAGTTCCTCATCTTCTCGAAGAAATGGCAGGAGATGGCCGACACCATCGCCACAAAGATGAATCACGGTGTGACACTCCTCGACGCGCACGGCTGGTATTCGGGTCAGGAGATGAAGGTGCTCTGCATCCTTGCCCGCAAGCGTGAGAGCGTCACCATGTTCCGCCTCATCAAGTCGATCGACCCCAACGCCTTCGTCAGCCAGAGCAGCGTCATCGGCGTCTATGGGGAGGGTTTCGATGAGATGAAAGTGAAAGTGAAGCAGGAGGAGGAAAAAAAAGAAAACAACCAATCACAAAAAGAAACATCCACATGAAAATCGTCTTTGCCACCAACAATGCCCATAAACTCTCCGAAATCCGGCAGATATTAGGTCAGCAGATGGAGGTGCTCTCACTTGCCGACATCGGATGCCATGCCGACATCCCAGAGACTGCCGACACACTCGAGGGCAACGCGCTCATCAAGGCACGCTATGTGTATGACCATTACCACCTGAGTTGCTTCGCCGACGACACCGGACTCGAGGTGGACGCCCTCGGAGGTGCTCCCGGCATCTTCTCGGCTCGCTATGCCGGCGAAAATCATGACAGCGAGGCCAATATGCAAAAACTTCTTGCCGAATTAGGAGAAAATCCTCACCGCAAGGCAAGATTCCGCACTGTTATTGCGTTATTACTCATAGACGGTGACCACGTGGAGGAAAGTCTCTTCGAAGGCATCGTCGAGGGAAGCATCACCCGCGAGCGCCACGGCACAGAGGGATTTGGCTATGACCCCATCTTCCAGCCCGACGGCTACGACACCACCTTCGCCCAACTGGGCATGGAGATCAAAAACAAAATCTCACACCGTGCCAGAGCCATCCAAAAACTCGCCGCAAAGCTCTTAGGAAGCCCCAGAAAACCCTAGAAAATCTAGGAAAACTAGAAAATCTAGGAAAACTAGAAAACTAGGAATACTAGAAAATCTAGAAGCCCCCAGCCTCCCTCAGAGAAGACGACCCTAAAACCCCATGAAGATGAAGAAAGCCGCCCATCACTCCTCTCTCCCACTCCGCACACTCGCCCTCCTCATGCTCATGGCCTGCCTGCTCACGGCGAGGGGGGCAGCCATCGGATCGTGGATGAGCTATCTTGCCTACAGCGACATCACTGAGATTGCCCCTGCAGGCAAGTTGGTGTATGTGCTCAGTTCGGGAGGTCTCTTCTCCTACAACACGTCCGACCACAGCGTGCAGACCTACGACAAGATGAATGCGCTGAGCGACTGCAACATCGCCCATATCGCCTACTGCAAGGCGGCCAAGCGGCTCGTGGTGGTATATGAAGACCAGAACATCGACCTGCTCGACAGCGACGGCGACGTGGTCAATATCTCCGACTACTACAACAAGTCGATGACGGTGGACAAGACCATCAACGAAGTGAAGGTGAGCGGAGAGACGGCCTTCCTCTCAACCAATTTCGGCATCCTCAGACTCAATGTGGCCAAAGAGGAGATCAGCGCCACCTATAACTTAGGGAAAAAGGTGCTTTCGACGGCCCTCCTCGACAACACCCTCTATGCCGCCTGCGCCGACAACGGCATTTTCAAAGGCAACATGAGCGACAACCTGCTCGACAAGAGCAACTGGACACAGGAGAGTGACCTGCAAGTGAGTCATCTCTTCAACGTGGACAACTCACTCATAGCAGCCACCAACGGACATATCTACCGCAAGACCGACAGTTGGCAACTTATCTACGACCGCGCCTTCACCTTCTGTCACTACACCGGAGGAAAACTCATTTTCGGCGACCCCAACTCAGTGTGGATCTTCGACACCCTCTCCTCTCCCACCATCATCAGCCAAGACGGACTGAAAATGAAGGCCTTCGTCTACGACGAGACCAACAAATGCTACTGGAGCAACCAGGCCGACGACCGCCTCTACTCGCTCACCATCGAAGACAACGCTATCCAACCGCTCAATACCGACATCTGCCCCGACGGACCGAAATACAACTATTTCGGATTCATGAGATACCTCAACAACAGTCTCTACACCTGCGGAGGAGGATTCGACGCTTTCGCCGAACTCTACAGGCCAGCCACGGTGCAGGTGCTCAGCCATGATGACTGGACCGTCTATCAAGAAGACCCCGCCTTCCTCGAAGGTTACCGCTTCGAGGACCTCACCTGCATGGATGTCGACCCCCGCGACCCGCAGCACGTCTTCGTGGGCGGGCGCACCGGACTCTACGAATACCGCGACGGTCAACTCGTGGAGCACTACGACTGCGACAACAGTCCGCTCATGTATGCCACCGACGACAACAGCCGCAGTTACATCCTCGTGATGGGACTGAAATTCGACAAGGCCGGCAACCTGTGGTGCCTCAACAGTCTGGCGGAGAAAGCCTCTATCCTCGAACTGAAAACCGACGGCACGTGGGAGAGTCACCACACCGAACGGCTGATGGACGACAACAACCGCAGTCTGCCCAACATGAAGAGCATGATTCTCGACAGCAGAGGCTATTTCTGGTTTGCCAACAACCACTGGGCGGTGCCCTCGTTCTATTGCTACGACCCCAATACGGAGGCGATGAACCACTACACCACGTTCATCAATGAGGATGGCAACACCCTCACCATCAACGGCGTGAGGTGCGTCGCCGAGGACAAGGAGGGCAACCTGTGGATGGGCACCGACGTAGGGCCGTTGCTCTTGCCCAAGGAGGATATCTCTAAGGGTTCCAACGCCGTGCTGCAGCAGGTGAAGGTGCCCCGCAACGACGGCACCAACTTCGCCGACTATCTGCTCAGCGGCGTCGACATCAGCTGCATCGCCGTCGACGGCGCCAACCGCAAATGGTTTGGCACCAACGGCAACGGTGCCTATCTCATCAGCGACGACAACATGACGCAGGTGCAGCACTTCCTCTCGTCCAACAGCATGCTGCTCTCCGACAACGTGGAGTCGATAGCCATCGACGACCAGACGGGAGAGGTGTTCTTCGGCACCGACAACGGACTGTGCTCATATATGAGCGATGCCAGCGCCACCAACGAGAAGATGACCAAAGACAATGTCTACGCCTATCCCAACCCCGTCAGACCCGGGTATACTGGACTCATCACCGTCACCGGCCTCTCGATGCACGCCGACGTGAAAATCGTCACCGCCAACGGTGCCGTGGTGTGTGAGGGCAAGAGCAACGGCGGCACCTTCACCTGGGACGGCAACGACGACAGCGGCCGCAGGGTGGCCTCCGGCGTCTATATGGTCATGACGGCCGACAGCGAGGGAAAGAAAGGCACAGTGTGCAAGATAGCCATCGTCAACTGACCCCTGTCATGATGAAGACCACCGACAGAATCGCATGGGTAGACACCGTCAGAGGTCTCTGCATCATGGCTATCCTCTTCTTCCATACGGAGAAATACTATGCCGGTGAGGAAATCATCCCCTATGCCCTCTATGTAGACAATGCCATCATCACTTTCTTCTTTGTCTCAGGATACCTCTTCCACCGCCCCGGAGAGGCCTTTTCCGCACGCCACAAACTCCTGTCGGTAGGCAGGAAGATGGTCATCCCCTATTTCCTCTTCACACTCGCCATCGCCCTCCCAAAGGCCTGGGCACACGCCGACACCACACTCACCGAGACGCTCACCGCCATCCTCACCGGACACGCCTCATGGTTCGTCGCGGCGCTCATCGTCACTGAAGTGTGCTTCGCCGTGCTCCTCAAGGCATGCAGCCGCCGTCAGTGGCTGCTGAGACTGCTGTGCGTCCTCCCCTACCCTCTCATCGCCGTGGCCTACGACACCGTCGGTGGCGACACCTTAGCGCCCCTCAACCTGTGGTGCTGGCAGAACGCAATGCTGATGATGGCCTTCTTCTTCGCAGGCTATGCCTGCCGGCAGTCGCATCTGTTGCGCCGCCTTCACCGCCGCAGTGTGGTGCTTGCCGAAGCTGCTTTGCTCATCGCCCTGAAAGTGCTCATCTACGAGAACAACCTCTTCCTCACCATCCAACCTGTGCATGTGAGCAGTTGGCTTTATCTGTTAGCCGATGGTCTGCTGGGCGCGGTATGTCTCACGGCGCTCTGCCGCGTCATCCCCCGTCTGCCGTTCATCGAATGGACAGGACGCCATTCACTCATCTATTACTTCATCTGCGGCGGCGTGCCCTTCACCGTCACACTGTTGTTTGCCAAAGCCGGCTTCCCCTACGACGGATTCTATCCGCCGGTCATCCTCGCTTTCATTATCGTATACCTCTCCGCCACCCTCATCACTTGGATTTTGAATCCTTTCATGAAAAAAATCACTAAATAGCCATTTTTCAGGAAGATGGCCTTTTTGACGAAACACCCCTTTCGAGTGATGAAACATGCTTTTCTCTTGATGAGTCAAAAAATCTTTTGACAAAACGACTTACACCATTGCAAAAACGGAGAAAAAATCATAATTTTGCGGTGAATGAGAAGATGTACCATACTCTTATGCTGTTGGTTGACAGCCATCACCGTCTGGGCTGGCGACTCTATCGTCAGCCAACTGAGCTATCGCCGTTTCACCACACTCGACGGACTGCCGCAGATGCAGGCCGAGACAGTGTGGCAGGACAGCGAGGGCTATATCTGGATAGGCACACTCTCGGGATTTGTGCGCTACGACGGAAGAACACTCACCCCCTTTCTGAAAGGACGGCGAGAGAACATCGTGGCCTTCAGTGAGACGGAAGAGGGAGTAAGCGCATTAGGATTCCGTCGGCAATGGCTCGTGGATGGCGACAAAGCCTCCATGCGACCCATCGACCCCAACCAGCAATGGATGTCGGACGAAAGCGCTTCCGGACAGCATTGGCTCCTCAACAATTTCAATGCCACTGACCTGCCAAAAGGCATCATCCTGCTGGAGGATGACAAAGAGACCCACCGCATGACCGCAAGAATGAGGAAAGGCGGATGGGACCCAGTGTCCAAAGCCGACGTCTTCGACCAGATGATGCCCGACCGCAAACTGTATATCGACGACAGCGACATCTACGTGCCCACCGAACAGGGATTGTATGTGGTACGCGACAACCGGTCACGGTTGCTGACGGAGAAAGACGACATCTTCACACTTGTGAGGATGGGCGACAAACTCTATGTTTTGGCTGGCGACGGCATCTATCTCCTCCAAAACAATCAGTTGACGCCGGTCATGCCCTTCTCCTTCGAGGCTCCCGACTACGGTCTCTTCGCCCGACAGAGTCAGGACGGAAGACTTTTTATCACTGATGCCCACAACCTCTATCAATACGACGGACAGAGTATCATCAGACTGGCCAGCGGATTCAACCTCATCAAAAGTCTGCTCGTCGACAAATGGGACCGTCTGTGGATGGCCACCTACCAGGGAGTATACCTTTTCTTCCACACCGTCTTCCACAACCACCGGCTCAGCGATGACAACGACATCGTGCGCTCACTATGCACCGACGGCGACGGACATGTGGTGATGGGCACACTCAACGGCGCGTTGCTCATCGACGGACAACAGATTCACACTGAGCAAGGACAGTATTTCAACCCATGTGCCACACGCATAGGAAAAACGATATATATGGTGGGAAAAGGCGACGTGGCAGCCATCGACCACGGCACACTGCGGTGGATGGGACTTCCACAAGACCGCTATCAGTTTGTGGCACAAGCCTCCGGTCGCCTCATCATCGGCAATAGGCAGGGAATCCTCGCATACGACCTGCAACGCCAACACCTCGACACCCTCACGGAAGAGATCATGCACCCATGGTGTGCCGCCGAGGACAAGAAAGGCGACCTCTGGGTGGGCAGCACCTCAGGCCTCTTCCATATCACAGATTGGACAAACGGCAAGCCTCAGACGGAGAACGTCCTCAAGAAAGTGATCTCCACCATGGAGGGCGACAGTTATGGTAACATCCTCTTTGCTTCTAACGACTCGCTCTTCCTCATCCGCGACGCACAAGTGGAAGACCTCACCTGCCAACTGCCCATGCTCACCAGCCATGAGATACGCAGCCTGCACCGTTCGCCACGCGGTTTTCTGATAGTGGCGACACTCGACGGGATACTCGTGGCACGCACCAGCGACGACTACCATATCAGCGACGCGCAATGGTTCGACCACACCAACGGATTCACTGTCATTGAGCCGATGAACAGTCCGATGGCGGAGACCGATGAGGGCACCGTGTGGCTGGCCGGACTGGAAGAGATGGTGTCGTTCCAACCAGAGAGACTGTTGGCCTTCGACCCCTCTTCTACCATCATCGAGGGAAAGCGTCCCTGGTGGAGACAGTGGTGGGCATGGACAATAATAGGTTTGGCGGCCATATTACTCAGTTGGCGACTCGCCTATCTCTACGAACGGAGGGTCAACAGGAAGACAATGGAAAGACTGCTGCGGGAAAAACGTCAGAAAGAATTGCAAATCAAAGCTGTCCTTTTAAAAGCCATTCCCCATTTCCATGCCAATGTGCTCGCCAGCATAGAGTATTACCTGATGAACAACAGCACTGAAGAGGCCATCAGATACCTGAAGATGTACAGCAACTTCACCAACCAGACGCTGTTGGACATCGACCGCCCGGCACGCAGCATAGAAGAGGAAATCGACTATATACGTCTGTATCTCGAACTGGAACAACTGCGGTTGGGTGACCGCCTGAAATATTCCATCAACGTGGATGAGGAAGTGGACCGCCAGACCCTCCTGCCCACCATGCTCCTCTACACTTATTGCCAGAACGCGGTAAAACACGGTATCGTCAACAAACCCGAGGGCGGACATATAGACATCCGCATACACCATGAGGCCAATGATGTAGTGGTGGAAGTGACCGACGACGGTGTGGGACGCGCAGCGGCGGCACAGTTGAACAGAAATTCCACCAAACAAGGATTGCTCTTGCTCAATGAGCAGATCACCCTCTACAACCTCACCAACAGCCAACCCATACGTCAGAGAGTGATTGACTTGTATGACGCCGACGGAAAACCATCCGGCACCTGCTTTGAGATGAGTGTGCCCTTGAATTATCAGTTTGAAGAAGAAAAACAACAAGAGAAGTCATGAAAACATTGAAAACCATTGTCGTGGAAGACGAGCGGCTGCCACGGCTCTCGCTGCTTCAGAAATTGGAGGACTTCCGCCAAGAGGTGGAGGTCGTAGACAGTTGCGACAACTACGACAGTGCGCTGCACAGCATACTCCTCCACCAGCCCGACCTGCTGTTTCTCGACATCCAACTGCAAGGACGGGACGCCATCCAACTGCTTGAAGAAGTGCGGATGACGCTCCCACTGCCTCATGTCATCTTCACCACGGCCTACTCCGACAAAAAATATCTCATGAGTGCCATCAAACTGGACGCCGTGGACTACCTGCTCAAGCCTATCGACAAAAACGAACTCGCTGCTGCCATTGCCAAAGCACGACAACAGCATTTAGACACCCCTCAAGCCACCCTGCCCGCCACACGGCTCTCGCTACGCACAGTCACAGGAAAACTGTATATCGACATAGACGACATTGCCTATATCACTGCCGACGGCAACTATTCACACCTATATACCTTCACCAACCAGGAAAACATCCTCGAGAGTCTGGCGACCATGGAGCAAATGCTCGACCCGAACATTTTCCTGCGTGTGGACCGCGGTACGATCATCAACATCCACCGGGTATATAAGTTGAACGTAAAACGCCGCCTGTGCACACTCACCTCACCAGATGGTACGGTCTTCGATGTTGAGTTGTCAAAAACAGGTATCGAACGGCTGATGAAGGTCTTATGAATATCTCAAGTTGAAAGGAGTTTAGGAGTTTAGGAGTCTGGGAGTTTAGACATTAGTTCTTCTGTAGTCTGAAGGAGTTTAGGAGTCTGGGAGTTTAGACAAATGCGAAACTAGAGTAAATACTTTTTTAACTTAATCATCTGCTATAATCATGAAAAATAGAAAAATTACACTGACCATAGGCATCCTTTTAGTTGCCTTTCTGTCCGCCGCCAATATATGGGGCATGAGACTCCACCCGCTGACTGTGCCCGAAGAGGGTCAATTCGCAAGACCCTCCGGCACTTTCAACATACCATTGGACTCCATCCGCCTGAGTGACCCTGCTATCTTAACCGACAAGAAGACCCAGACGTATTATATGACGGGCACCGGCGGCATGCTATGGCGCAGCAAAGACCTCAAACTATGGGACGGACCTTACCGCGTGACTCAGTTCGACAAAGACTCGTGGATGGGTCCACGTCCTATGATATGGGCAGCAGAACTGCACCTGATAGACGGCAATTACTACTATTTTGCCACATTCACCAACCGTGAGGTGAAGATTGACACAGTGCGCGGCAACGTCATCGAGCGCCGTGCCTGTCAGGTGCTGAAGGCGGACAATCCCATGGGACCCTACCACACCTTTGGCGACAGCACCTATCTGCCGGCTTCACGCCCCACCCTCGACGGCACATTCTGGCGAGGCACCGACGGCAAGCCCTACCTCATCTTCTGCGGCGAATGGCTTCAGAACTGGAACGGCACCATAGAGAAGATAGAACTGAAGCCTGATTTCAGCGGCACGATAGGCAATCCCACCGTCCTGTTCCGTGCCAGCGATTCTCCCTGGAGTCGCGAGAAAGACGACGACGGCCATGTGACATGGAATAAAGTGACCGACGGCCCGTGGCTGTTCCGCACAGGCACAGGACAACTCGGCATGCTCTGGACTTCATGGGTCTATGATGTCTACACACAGGGAGTGGCCTATTCTGAAAGCGGCACCCTCGACGGACCTTGGATACAGGAGCCAGACCCCATCACTCCTCCTAATTATGGCCACAGCATGCTCTTCCAACGCTTCGACGGCCAGTGGATGATGTCTGTCCACAGTCATGCAAAAGACGCGCGAGGAAGGACAGTGCGCATCCCTCATCTCTTCGAGGTAGACCTGACAGGTGATAAAATCATTGTCAAGAAAGATTAGGAATTTGGGAGTTTAGGAGTTTTTTTGGGAGTTTAGGAGTTTTTTTGGGGAGATTAGGAGATTTTTTTGGGAGTTTAGGAGTTTAGGAGTCTGGGAGTTTAGACATTACTTTTGTGAGTCATAGGCTATAGCTATTCCTCTCACTCAAACGAACTATTGTCTTCGCCAATAGTACTCATAGCGGCCTGAAAGGCCAGCATCTGTTAGCCCAGGGCAATCGCCCTGGGTATAAAGCAGAGTGTTACAGTCGCCCTGTAAGGGCAAAAGCATTGATAATCAATGCTTTTGCCCTTACAGGGCGACAATTGTTGCCACATATAAAAACCCAGGGCGTTGCCCCGGGATAACAGCTACTGGCAGGCTGTATTCTCCAACTTGCGAAAGAAGAGTAAATAAAAAACCGCTGACGCTTAAGAAAAAGAATAAAATGTTTTTAAAAATCATTGTCACA
>CADBLU010000062.1 GCA_902795605.1 uncultured Prevotellaceae bacterium
ATTATGAAGAAGCAATATATCAATCCCGTTTGCAAGGTCATGACCTTGAACCTCAAGCACAGTGTGCTTAACGAACTGCTCGGAAACACGTCGTTCGTCCCCGTTGGAAACGTCGTGGACGACAACGGATACGAGGAGGCTGTCAACGAAATGTTCAGCAACAAGAGTGTCTGGGAATAATCCCAAGGCTGAATAACAATATCAGGAAAGGTGGTGAGTCATTCGCCACCTTTCCTTTTTTATGGGATTACTAGGATTTCTAGGTTTCCTAGTTTTCCTAGGATTCCTAGGACTTCTAGAAAATCTAGGGCATCTAGAAAATCTAAAAAAATCTCGGCTGTCATTAAAAATAACTAAAATTGTTATTGTTCTTTCGCATTTCTCTCTCTTTTTCGTAACTTTGCAAACTAATATATTCATATCAATTATCACATCGATTATCATATATGTATAAAAGGTTACTTCTTGCATTCGCACTGTCGATGACAAGCATATTCACATCTCTGGCCGGCGGTCCTACATTCTATTACAAGTTCGTCGTAAAACCCGCCACCACCGGTGAGGGAAAGGTGTATGCCTCCAACCAAGACGAGACACCTGCCAGTAGCAAATACAAAGACTACTACGGGACGACGGTCTACGAAGAGGGGACAACAGTCAATGTGGCCGCAGCCACTGTGACCGCCTTCCTCTATGCCCAACCCTCCGACGGATACATGTTCACACATTGGGCAAGGGTGGAAGACAATGACAAGGAAGTGATTTTCAGCCACTCGAAAAACGCTACCGACCTGGTGACCACGAAAGCCACCACCATCCAAGCCCCGAAGATTTCCACCTACAAAGCCTATTTTGCCAAAATCGGCCTCGTCTATCCCGCCTCGTCAGACGAGTCACTGGGCACGGTCTCCATCGACATTCCGTCCAATGATGTGGGCGACGTGGTCACCATGACTGCCACCCCCGACATGCTCAACGGTATCTTCAAAGGATGGCAACGCAACAACTCCACACGACTCATCTACGACAATCCCCTCATCGTTGATGTGTCGAAAGCCACCAAAGGCACCTATACTGCCATCTTCGAGGAGAAGGGTATCGACAGCAAAGGACTCTATGTGAGGCTCGAGAACCTTGGTACCGGCAGCTATCTCGGTGTCATCGGCTCGTCAGAAAACACGATGAATTCCGACCAGCGCTATTTCAACAACTCGCTCATGTTGGTCAGCAAGAAGAATCCTCTGGTGAACACCATACCCTCACTCATTCTCAAACTTACCGGAAACTCGACAGGTACTGCCGGACTGGAGAATGTGGAGATGGTGGGACAAGGCATTTCCACCTATAAAATCAGCAGCAGAAAATTCAGGATTGAGAAATATCTCGAGAACGACTATTTCTTCTTCGGCAACCACAACGGATTCACAGGGTATATCAAGGACAACAACGACAGTCCCAACTCCACGATGGAACTCATCGGCACCATCCATCACCCCAGCCTCTGGAACCGCCCCAACGACAACAAGCGTTACAGGTGGGCTGTACACATCATCGATGAGGAAAATTTCGATACAGAGTATTTCGGAGCCATGCCTTCGGAAAAGACTTTCTTGGATGGCAAATACTACACCACGATGTACACCTCATTCCCCTATGAGTGCCGCGACGGCGTGAAACCCTACATTGTGGACAAGATCCTGCCAGACGGCAAGGCGCACATGGTGGAAGTGAGTGAGGATATCGTGCCCGCTTACACACCCGTTATCCTAGAGTGCAACTCCACAAACCCCAAAGAAAACCGGCTCATGCCATTGCTTTACGATCCACTGCCCGTCACCACATCCAACCTGCTCAAAGGTGAGTTGTGGCTCAACGACGACAGCGGCGACGAAGACAACTACCGCACGCCCTTCGACGCCACGAAACTGCGCGTGCTGAGCAACGACAAGCCTGTCTTCGCCAGCGTGAACAACTATGACCCCAACAACGCAAGTTCACGTCTCAAATATATCGCCAACAACACCTGCTATCTCGACATCTCCGGCGTGACCGACCCGGCCGAAGAGATTGAGCTGACCAAGGAGAGAGACACTGCGGTACTCAAGGGCGACGCCAACGGCGACGGCAGCGTGAATGTCGGTGACATTATGCTCTGCGTCAACTATATCCTTCGCAGGGAGGTCAAGATGTTCTTCTTCGACAATGCCGACACCAACTCCGACGGCGATATCACAGTAGGTGATGTCATGTGGATTGTCAATTACATCTTGGGACGCATTAAATAAAGAAAAAACAGAATTGTAGTAAATTGTGATGGTTATTCTTTGCCGTGTTTGATTTTTTTTATAAATTTGCAGCGGAAATGGAAATCAATCATTGACATTTATACAAAAACGAAATTGGATGGGCTATAGAAAGCCACTGAAATAGTATCAACATCATTAAACATATCATAAGTCATGAAAAAATTCTATTTGAAGCCCGAGACAAGAGTCGTGGATATCAACACTAAGGGTTCTTTGCTGACTAATCAACCTGAAGTTTCCGATCAAGGCAACACCAACAGTGTCTGGTCTGAAGAAGGTGAAGGACTCCCTTCTGCCACGAGTGTTTGGGGCAAAGACGAAGAGGAAGAATAATAACATTATTAACTCTCAAATAGCGGACACCAAATGGTGCCCGCTATTTGACGTTTCATATCCTTTTAAGTTTCCCTGTCGCAGTGCGTGGCAGTTGCCGCACGCAGACCACTTTTTTGGGAATCCAATATTTGGGAAGTACATTGTCAAAGATTTCCTTCAATGTGCTGACAGGCTCACCCTCCACCATCATGACAGGAATCTCTCCGAATTTCTCATCCTTTGCCTTTGTGATGAGAAAGGGCTGTGAGAGATACGGCTCAAGCAACCGCTCCACTTCCTCAGCCTGAATCTTCACCCCTCCACAGCAGATGACATGATCCTTGCGGCCTCTCACCTTGAAACGCCGCCCGTCGGAATGCATCTCCACAATATCGTTGGTGACAATCAGTTCACGACTCACCGCAGGCGTCTCCACCACCAGACAGTCCTCCTCATTAGCCCACACCCTCACACCGGGTAGGGGCGAATACCACTCAGAAGCCTCTGGGCCGCTGATACGGCGCATGGCGATATGAGAGAGCGTCTCTGTCATCCCATAGGTGCTCCACACGGCATGGGGAAAGGAATGCAACTGCCGGGCCAAGTGCGTATCGACAGCTCCGCCGCCGATGATGAGGTGCCTCACGTTCATGAGTCGCCTCCGCTCCTCCTCCACCTGCAGCGAGTTGTAGACCTGCAGCGGCACCATCGCCGCGAAATCTACAGGCTGGCTGATGGCCTCAGGATGACTCATAGGGTGTCCTGAAGGAGGAACGCTGATGAGGCGCAATCCTCCCACCTCTGCTCTCACCACCATCATTTTTCCTGCGATGAAGTCGAGAGGCATGCACAGCAACGCCGTCTGTCCCCGTTCCAGTCCCAGGAAAGAGAGTGTCATCCGCGCACTGTTCACCATCCTCTCCTTCTCCACCCTCATTTTCTTGGGTTTGCCCGTCGACCCGCTTGTGAACACTGTCAGTTCCGGCTGGCCGTCGTGCCACATCCTGAGGAAGTCCTCCAGTGTCATCCTCTCATTTTCCATGGCGGTAGAAGAGTTGGTCGTCAATGATGTCCAAAGGCATTTCTATATTGTCGGTGAAGAGTTGTCCGGTGCCGAGTCCCTGAGGCAAGGCGGGCGGGCAGCCATAGACATGCGCCGCAAACTGGGCGATGGCACAGAGACCCACATTGCTCTCCAAAGCGCTGGTCACCCATGAGCCGATACCTCTCTGCCGGGCCATGTCTATCCACTCAGCGGTACCGTGGAGCCCGCCGTGGAGCGACGGTTTCAGGATGATATAGGCCGGGCGGATGGTATCGAGCAGGTCGCCCTTCATCGCAGGGATATTCACGCCGATAAGCTCCTCGTCGAGGGCGACGGGGATGGGAGACTGCCGGCAGACAGCGGCCATCTTCTCCCATTGTCGCTGTCGGATGGGCTGCTCAATGGAGTGGATGCCGTAATGCGACAAGCGCTCAAGCCGGCCGAGCACATCCTCATAGGGGAAAGCGCCGTTGGCATCGAGCCTCAACTCGATGTCATCCGGCGAGAACCGCTCTCTGATACGTCTCACCAAGTCGAGCTCGCTCTCGAAATCGATGGCGCCGATTTTCAGTTTCACACAAGTGAACCCCTGGGCGAGTTTCTCCTCCATGCGAGCGCGCATCTCCTCATAAGAGCCCATCCACACCAGTCCGTTGATGGGAATTCCCGCCTCCCCCCGTGCGAAGGGAGTGTCGTAGATTACCCCGTCGACACTGTGGAGCGACATCAGGGCAGTCTCCAGCCCGAAGAGCATCGAGGGATAGGGCCGCAGAAGATCGTAGTCGATAGCCCCGCAGGCCGCCACATGTGCGGCCATAGCCTCAAGCACCTGCATATAGTCGGGCAGGTCGTCGCAACTCAAGCGCGGCAAGGGCGCGCACTCCCCCACTCCCACAGCCCCCGGCATGGCCTCGTCTTCTACAGTGACGAACCAAGAGCGGCGGGTGGTGTAGATGCCTCGTGAAGTGCCGGCGGGCTGTCGGAAATGGAAAAGCCTCTCGGATATCTCAAAGCGCATAACAGACGACAATTACATTAAGTTGAGTCAAGCCGTTTCAGGTCACGGCAGGTTGGGATATTGCGTGAAATCGGGTTTCCGCTTCTCCAGGAACGCCCGTCCGCCCTCTTGTGCCTCGTCGAGGAAATAGTAGAGCATGGTGCAGTCGCCAGCCAACTGCTGGATGCCTGCCTGACCGTCGAGCTCTGCGTTCAGTCCGGCTTTGATCATCCTCAATGCCAGCGGGCTCCGCTCCATCATCGTCTCTGCCCATTCCACACACTCGTCTTCCAGGCGGTCGAGAGGCACCACTTTGTTGACCATCCCCATCCGCTCGGCTTCCTCGGCAGTGTACTGACGACAGAGGAACCAGATCTCACGCGCCTTCTTCTGACCCACAATGCGGGCGAGATAGGAAGCGCCGAAGCCAGCGTCGAACGAACCCACCTTGGGGCCTGTCTGTCCGAAGATAGCATTCTCGCTGGCGATGGTCAGGTCGCAGACTAAATGGAGCACATGGCCGCCGCCGATGGCATAGCCGTTGACCATGGCGATGACCGGCTTGGGCAGGCGTCTGATCTGCATCTGCACGTCAAGGACACTCAGCCGGGGCACTCCCTCTTCGTCGACATATCCACCACGGCCCTTCACATGCATGTCTCCTCCCGAGCAGAAAGCTTTGTCGCCGGCGCCCGTGAGCAGCACCACAAAGATATCTTGCGCCTCGCGGCAATAGGCAAAAGCCTGCGACAGTTCCAATGTCGTGCGGGGAGTGAACGCATTACGGTAGCGGGGCCGGTTGATGGTGATCTTGGCTATGCCGTGATATTGCTCGAAAATCAGGTCCTCAAAATCCCGGATTTTCTTCCACTCTCTTTTCTCTTTCCCTTTGTTTTCCATCACTTTATCTTGTTTGTTGATTGATTCAAGCCATGTGAGGCCAATGCCCCTAAACACCTTCCGAGGACTTGAGGGGATTGGCTTTGCCAAGCTGCTGGTGAAGCGCCTTCAACGACAGGCGGTCGGCAGCGGCATCGGTGAACACCTCGAGCACCACAGGACGGTCACGGCGACCGGTAAGGAGCGACACGATGCCCACCTGCATCTCTGCCATATTGGAAGCTTTCAGATAGCCCACGTCGTTCTGCGCGCAGATGCCCTGCGCTGTGGTATGATGGGCGGCACTCACCAGGCGGTCGGCGGCAGGACTCTGCTCCAGCCCCGGCAACTGACCGAAAATACCTCCACGGCCGTTGTTGAGAAGGATGATGCGCAGGTTGCCTCTGAGGTTCTGGTTCCACAGCGCATTCTGGTCGTAGAAGAAGCTCAAGTCGCCGATCACGCAAAAGACGATGCCCTCATAGACGACGGAACATCCTGCGGCTGTGGAGAGCGACCCCTCGATGCCGTTGACACCACGGTTGCAAAAGACGAAACTCTGCGAATAGAGGTTGGCCTGTCTGACAGCCGAACTGTTGGCATAGTGCAACACGTAGTCATACTCCATGTCTTCCAACTGCTGATGGAAATAGCGCACGGCAGCCATCTGAGAGAACGGCGGTTCGAAACTGTCGACCACCGCATCGGCGGAGCGGAGCAACGACCGCCACCGCTCGAGGAAAGGCTGATGACGCTGGCGCGACGTCTGCCAGATTGCGGCATCCTCCCGCTCTTTCTGCTGGCAGTGGCTGCACAGTGCGACGAGCGTCTCGGCAGCGCCGGCCTTGACCAGACGGTCGAGACGGGTCGTGGTGTCGTGGATTTCCCCGTCGGGGCACACCATCGTCACATGCGCGTTTTCTGCCCTGCGCAGGAAGGCACGCAGGCGCTTGCTCACCAGCATATCACCGACATAGAGGATATAGTCGGGCAGCAGACCGTCGTCATCGCCCGCCATGACAAGTGCCTCGTCCACACGCCGCACCGTCGGACAGAGCGTCGTCAGCGGCTCCGACAGCACCACGCTGTCGCGGGCAAGTTGCCTAACGGCCTCACGCACCTCGTGCCCGGCGGCTTCCACATGCTGCCCCAGCACCACCATCGGCCTCCGGGCATCCCGCCATTCTCCTGCCATCATCTCAAGAGCGGCGAGAGAAGGCCCGCGCTCCTCATAACGGACAACGGGCCGGGCCTCTGGGAGCCGGGGACAGCTAAAGTCAAACAGCGGCTCGGCAATAGGCACATTGATATGCACCGGTCCAGGTTGCGGGAAACGGGTACCCAGCAACGCCTCGTTGAGCAGTCTGCCGCAATACCATCGGCATGAGTCACTGTCCACTTTTTCAGGCAGGCAGACAGACACGTTCATCCACCGATTCAAGGCTCCGTCCTGCCGCAGTGTCTGACCGTCGAGTTGGCCTATCCACTCCTGCGGACGGTCGGCCGACACCACCACCATAGCCACATGCTGATAGTAGGCCTCGGCGACCGCGGGCGCCAGGTTGAGCAATGCCGTGCCCGATGTGACACAGACGGCCACGGGAGCACCCAGCGTCTGCGCCATCCCCAGCGCATAGAAACCCGCGCTGCGCTCATCTGTCACCGGATGACATACTATCTGCGGATGAGCGTCGAGGTTATGCACCACAGGGGCATTCCTGCTGCCCGGGCACACCACGGCATGGCGCACCCCATGGGCTGCCAGGAGCGAGGTGAGCAGGTTGACATTATCTTTGTTCGAATACATCATCGTCGGTCGCTATCCCTGAGCGTCCTTTTTTATCAGGACCCTCATGGTCTCCATCTTGGCTTCCGTCTCATCCCATTCCGTCGACATCTCACTGTCGGCCAGCAGACCGCCACCGGCAAACAGGGTGCAGTCGTCGCCACGAAGGCGCATGCAGCGAAGCGACACATAGAGGTGGGTCTCGCCAGTAGGCTGCAACAGCCCCGCAAACCCGCTATAGTATTGGCGCGGGGCAAGTTCGTTGCGCCTGATGAAGTCGCGGGCAGCATCTTTGGGCAGTCCGCAGACAGCAGGTGTGGGGTAAAGCACGTTGAGCAACTCACCCAGACGGCCGGTATCGGGCAGGGTGAAGAGGAAGTCACTCCTCAGATGCACCAGCCGACCGGCCCGCATCGTGTAGGGTCCATGCTCCTCGATGCCTGTGGCCACTTGCTCAAGACGCTCGGTAATATAGGTAGAGACAAATCGCTGTTCCTGTATGTTCTTGATGTTCCAACCTATCTCTGTGTCGTCGTGACGCTCGGGAGAGGGTGGTTCGTCGAAGTTCAACTGACTGTCGGTGAGCGACATAGTGCCTGCCAGCGACATGGTGCTCCACTGGTGCCCGTCACCCTCGAGCAGCACCTCGGGAGTGGCCATGAGCCAGGTGCCGCAACGATAGGCGCAGACGAGCGCCACATACAGCCGCGGATACTCGCGGCATGCCCTCACAAAGAGCTGCAGCGGTGTCTCATGGCGTGTGTTCTTCTCATGGCAGCACCGTGCGAGCACCACTTTCGAGAACTCTCCCTCAAGAATCTGTGAGTGGAAGTTGGCAAAGTCTATCGCATAATGGCCCTTGGTGCCGTATCTCTCGTTCTCTTCCTGTTGCGGAGAGCTGAGCACTTGCGACATCTTGGCGACAAGCTCTCCGGCATCTCCTGCGGCGGTGAGCAAATCGTCGGGGCTCAGACATTCATCCACGTCAGGACTGAACAGTAGCAGCGGATGCCGCTGGTCGATGGTGAAAGGGGCCATCACAAACCCCTCCTTACCACTGAGGGCAGACAACGAGGGCAGTTCGGCTGGCTGACCCTCCGTCTGCATCAAAAGCCGGCACTCCTGCTGATAAGGAAGCCGGTAAATTGCAAATGCAGCCATTTAGTTTTTGCTTTTTTGAGGACTGATCACATAATTGGTGACGGTGACTGTGGATATCAACTCGCCTGCCGAATTGACCACCTCGACATTCCATACATGCAACTTGCGACCTTTCTGCACAAGGTGGGCGAGGGCGGTCACCGTATCGCCTTCTGCCACTGCCTTCACATGACTGCCGCTGACATTGATGCCCACACATATCTTGCCGGGGCAGAGGGCAGACGACCCCACTCCGGCCACATTCTCGGCCAAAGCGAGCGAGGCGCCGCCACTGAGAAACCCGAAGGGCTGCCTGTTGCGCTCATCCACCGTCATGGTGGCCATGCACAGGTCATCGTCAGGGGTGGATATAAAATTCATGCCCAGCGCCGTCGACAAATTGGGCTGGCGCTCTATGATTTCTTTGATATTTTCTACATCCATAGTGTTTTCAAACTTGCAGGCAAATATACAAATTAATTTCAAAGTATCTCCTCATCCTCCGCGAAAAACGACTTCAGGCTATTAAAAAAGAGATTTTAGGTGCTCCACTTCATAAAAATTTAGTAAATTTGCACCGCTATACAGAAACCGGAGAAAGAAATCAGGACATGAACATATTAGAACTTAGTGAACAAGAGATAGGCAGGCGCCAGAGTCTGCAAGAGCTCCGCGCTATGGGCATCGACCCCTACCCCGCCGCGGAATTTCCCACCAACGCTTTTTCTACCGATATCCGAAGCGAGTTTTCCGACGAGGCCGAGCCCCGCGAGGTGTCCATCGCAGGACGCATGATGAGCCGCCGCGTCATGGGAAAGGCCAGTTTCGTTGAACTGCAAGACTCGAAGGGAAGGATCCAGGTGTACGTCACGCGCGACGACATCTGCCCCGACGAAGACAAGACACTCTACAACAGTGTCTTCAAGAAACTCCTCGACATCGGCGACTTCATCGGTATCAAAGGCTTCGTCTTCCGCACCCAGACAGGAGAGATCAGTGTCCACGCCAAGCAGCTCACACTCCTCTCAAAGAGCCTCAAGCCCCTGCCCATCGTGAAATACAAAGACGGTGTGGCCTACGATAAGTTCGACGACCCCGAACTGCGCTACCGTCAGCGCTACGTCGACTTAGTGGTCAACGAGGGCGTCAAGGAGACCTTCGAGCAGCGTGCCACCGTCATCCGCACCCTGCGCCGCGTCCTCGACGAGGCCGGCTACACCGAGGTGGAGACACCTATCCTACAGTCCATCGCCGGCGGTGCGAGCGCACGGCCCTTCACCACCCATTTCAACGCGCTCAACCAAGATATGTATATGCGTATCGCCACCGAACTCTACCTCAAGCGCCTCATCGTGGGTGGCTTCGAGGGTGTCTACGAGATAGGCAAGAACTTCCGCAACGAGGGCATGGACCGCAACCACAATCCTGAGTTCACCTGCATGGAGCTCTATGTGCAATACAAGGACTACAACTGGATGATGTCGTTCACAGAGCGTCTGCTCGAGACCATCTGCGTGGCTGTCAACGGCAGCACCGAGCGCGAGATCGACGGACAAATCATCAGTTTCAAGGCCCCCTACCGCCGTCTGCCCATCCTCGACGCCATCAAGGAGAAGACTGGCTATGATCTC
>CADBLU010000063.1 GCA_902795605.1 uncultured Prevotellaceae bacterium
AAAAACGGATTTGGTCTGCAAAGTAAGCACTTTTTTTTGGATAATTCAAATTTAATCGCTTAATAATTTCCAAAGCCTTGGAATATCTTTTCTGTTTGACGTAAATTCGGGCCAAAGTGGCGGTAAAATAGCCTTCGTCAGCCCCGTGGCTCGTGTCATCGTCAGTTGCGGGGGCATATTCGGGATTGTCCTTGAGTTGGATCTTCCCGCCCTCGTCGTTGATGAATTTGTCGATGAGATCCTGACCCTGCATCGTGGGGGATGCCGTGGTCTCTTGCGGGCCGTCGTCGGTCTCGAGCAGATAGGCCACATAGTCTACGGTGGCGTCGGCCGCGGTGGGCTTGCGTCGTCTCGTCTGTGGCGCTTCCTGTCCGCCGTCGGGTATCTGGTTGAGGAAGTCGTCGATGAGCGTCATGGTGCGGTCGGTGCCTTCATGCTGCTTTTGTGGCCGGCGGTGGCTTTTGCGCAGTCGGTAGTGCCTTGCTTCCACGAGGTCGAAGAGTTTCGTGCGGTCGGTGATGAAGATGGCGGCGCGTCTGAGTTCCTCGTCGAAAGAAGAGTCGTGGAGCAGATATAGGTTCTGGAGCATGAGCAGCCTTGCCGTCTGGTAGTAAGGATGGAGCGCGGTGAGCTGCCGGAGGTCGTATAGAGTCTCCTTGCTCATCATCTCGGGGTGTTCGATCAGTTGTCTGAGTTCCATTTTCCTTTGTTTACCAGTTGGCCACGGTGGCATTGAATATCTGCTCTGTGATTTCCTTCACCATCTGTGTGACAAGTTCCTCCTGTACTGCGGCAAGCGACTGCGTGGTGTCGTAGGTGGCGGTGGCAGTGAATTGCTTTTCGAAGTCCTGCTTGTGGTTGACGTTATTGGTGAATCTGACGTTGACTGTCATCGACAGTTCGGTCTGCGCGGAGTATCCCTGACTTGAGACACTTTTGTTGCGCTGGTTGTATTGAGTGATCTCTCCTTCTATTTTGAGGTCACCGTTGCGTTTCACCTGCTGCAGTCTTGTGTGACGGGCGAAGATGTCTTTGAGCTCGTTGTTGAAGATGCTCTGCATGGGTCCCCAGACATAGCTTGAGCGTATGGGGAAATCGGCGATGGTGATGCTTTTGGTCTCGTTGTAGTTGATGCTCGCTCCGTTGAACTTATAGGTCACGGTGCAAGCCGTCATGATGGCTGTCAGCAAAAAGAGTGCCATCAGGGCTGTGGCACGGATGGCTTTCTTATGTGAGTCCATATTGTTTGAGTTTGCGGTAGAGCGTTCGTGAGGAGATGCCCAGCTCTTCGGCGGTTTTGCTCCTGTTGCCGTTGTTGCGTTCGAGTGCTTTGACGATGGCCTGCCGCTCTTGGTCGTTGAGGTTGAGGCTCTCGGGCACGTCGTTGATCTCTTCGGCCACGGCATCCTCCACATGGCTTTCTGTCGGGATGGTGTGGTGTGCCGCGGGCTCGCTGACGGCGGGAAACTTGCTGCTGAGCGTCTGTGCCTGCGAGGTGATGCTGGCGGCATCGTCTATCTGTCGGCGCAACCCGTTGAGCTCACGGCGCAGTTCACCCACGTTGGTGCGCAGTTCGAAGAGCACCTGGTAGAGTGCCTCCCGCTCGTTTTCATAGCTGTGAGCGCTGTTGTTGCCTGCGATGGGTGCGGGCAGAGTGGTGTCGTAGTCGTCGGGTATGAAGCGGCTGATGGTTTCGGCGTCGATGAGGCGGTTTTCGCTGAGCACAGACATCTGCTCCGTGATGTTCTTGAGTTGGCGCACATTGCCGGGCCATTTGTATTTGAGCATGCGCTGCTTGGCATCTTCGGTGAGGGTGATGCGTGGCAAGCGGTATTTCTCGGCGATTTGCATGGCGAAGAGCCTGAAGAGGAGCAGGATGTCGTCTCCCCGCTCGCGCAGTGGCGGTATCTGGATGGGGATTGTGTTGAGCCTGTAGTAGAGGTCTTCCCTGAAGCGTCCCTCGCTGATGGCCTTTTGGATATTGACGTTGGTGGCAGCCACCACTCGCACATCGGTCTTCAGCACCTTCTGTCCGCCCACACGGATGTATTCGCCGTTCTCGAGCACCCTGAGCAGTCGTGCCTGCGTGGCGAGTGGCAGTTCTCCCACCTCGTCGAGGAAGATGGTGCCTTTGTCGGCCACTCCGAAATATCCCTTGCTCTCACCGATGGCATCGGTGAAGGCGCCTTTCTCGTGTCCGAAGAGTTCGCTGTCGATGGTTCCTTCGGGTATCGACCCGCAGTTGATGGCGAAATAGTTCTTTCCGCGCCGTATGGAGTGGTCGTGGATGAGTCGTGGTATGATTTCCTTTCCCACACCGCTTTCACCGACGATGAGTACAGAGAGGTCGGTAGACGCTACTTGCAGTGCGATGTCGAGTGCACGGTTGAGCGCATCGCAGTTGCCCACGATGTTGTAGCGGTTTTTGATGTCTTGCAGGTCGTTTGTTCTCATTGGGTGACAAAATTACATATTTTTAATGAGAAATCGGCAATTTTGGCAGACATTTTTCGCTTCTTCCCCTTTCTTGCGGCTTTTCTCGCGGCATTCCTCTGGTGATGGCGCCTTCTTGTCTGCTGGGTGGTCGTCTCCTCAGTCTTTCTTTCCGGTTTTGATGAGGAGCAGTCCGATGGCGGTCCACACGAGTTCGCGGATGCGTACGAGGAGTGCCACTGTGATGCCTGCGTTGGCCGTCATGCTCAGTCCTTTGGCCGACATGAGGAATCCGCCCTCTCGCCCTCCAAGTTGGAGTGGCATGAAGAAGAGCATATTGGCGAACAGGCTGGTGAAAGCGAGGATGAGGATGCAGTCGAGGTAGTTGACATGGGGCGAGAGCACTCTGAGGATGAAGTAGATCTCGAGTGCTGAGGCGATGCGGCACGACAGTTCGGAGAGCACGGCACAGATGAACGCGCGCGGGTTTTGCTCGTGGAGAGCGGCTATCTGCCAGTCGATGTTGTCGAGTTGGGTGCGTCGCCGTGTCACCTGCCTGGTGGCCCATTTGCCCACCAGCGGCAAGTGTCGCAGCAGGTTCATGACCCTGACGGCCAGTCCTTTCTTGTATCCCACAGCAAAGAACCAGATGCCGAGGAGGCAGAAGGCCGTGGTGGCGGTCAGGATGACGGCCATGGTGGTGTTCATGGGTTTGATGGCGATGTAGAGCGCCACCGAGAGGAGCCAGAACCAGAAATGGCTGAAGATGTGGGTCATGGCGAAGAGGATGACAGATGCCGAAGCCCTCTCGGTGCCGACATGTGGCTGCAGAGCCATGATGCGGTAGGGCTCTCCTCCCATCAGTCCTCCGGGCGTGGCATAGTTGAGCGCGAAGCCCGACACGGTGATTTTGTATAGCCACCAGAACTTCACTTCAGCTTTCTTGGGCAGTCCGTTGTGGATGATGATATACCACGAGAAGGTGTTGAAGGTGTAGAGCCACCCCCAGATAGCGATGACCGCGATAAACCAGTAACCTGCCTGTCGGACGTGCTTCCATGTCTCGGCGAAGTCGAGCTGTGCCACCATGATGGCGAGGATGGCGAGTCCGAAGAGGAAGAAGAAGTTCTGGTAGTTGCGCTTCATTTGCCCTGCTCGTGCTTTTTGGGGATGGCGAATCTCACTTTCTCGCTGTCGTCGCGCTTCTCATGATAGAGTTTCTTGAGTGGGTTGGCGAGAGGCTCTTCATATTCGTTGCGATGGCGGAAAGTGTCGATGGCCAGGTAGATGGCGTTGCGCAGTGCGCTTTCATCGGCGGTGCCTTTGCCGGCGATGTCAAACTCGGGTGTGGTGCCAGGGGCTGTGTGCACGATAGGCAGTCCGGCAGTGAGCAGTGCGCGCCCGCTGTTTTCGAGCATTCGCAGCGGAATCATGGCCTGGTCTTGATACATGGCAAGCGTGGCGTCAAAGAGTTGGTGGTTGTAGTTGCTGAAGAAGTCGTCGGCGGGGTAGGGGCCATAGATGCCGATGCCGGCATTGTGGAGCTCGGCGATGGCGGGCTTGAGGATTTCCTCTTCTTCGGCTCCTGCTTGGGGGTTGATTTGCAGGATGGCGATACGGGGGTTGGAGAGCATGAAATCGCTCCTGAGGCATTGGTGCAGCACGGTGGCTTTCTCTACGATGAGGTCTTTGCGTATCTCCCTAAGGGCATCTACCAGAGGGATGTCGCCGGTGAGCGATGCGATGCGGAGGTCGTCGTTGACATGGATGGTGATGCTTTTTCCGTCGAGGCTCAAGGCTCTCTCTATGCGCTGTGCCGTTGTCGGTGCAAGTGCGGCGGCATTGTCTTCGGGGCATACCGGCAGGGTGACGAGCGCGTCGAAGAGTCCTGCGTCGAAATCCTCGAGGGCACGGTCGAGTGCCCGCTGTGCGGCTTTTGCCGAGGCGGGTGTCGGTGTGCCGAGGTCCACTTTCACCTCTTCGTCGAAGCATGCGAGCATGTTGAGCCTGTCGTCGCGTGCGTCGGCGGCTTTGTTGATGATGCTGAAGTTGGCTTGCATGTCGAGGCTCTTACGGTGATAGGCGGCTATCTTGGGCGAACCGTAGATGATGGGTGTGCACAGTTCGAGGAATGCCGGTTCGGCAAAGGTCTTGAAGATGGTTTCATAGCCGGTGCCGTTGGTGTCGCCGTGTGTGATGGCGATGCGTATTTTCTTTTCTTCCATAATCGCTTTTATATTATATAGATGTTGATGCTTGGGTAGAAGGACGTTGCCGGGCGTCATTCGTGCTTCCTCTCCTCGGCTATCTGCCGGGCGGTGCTCAGCAGGCCGCATGCGGCATAGATGTCCTGTCCGCGTGAGGCCCTGATGGTGGTGAAGACTCCATGGGCGGTGAGGTAGTCGCGGAGCCATTCCATGCGCTGTTCGCTGGCGCCGTGGAGGTCGATGCCGGGAATCTGGTGGAAACGGATGAGGTTGATGCGGCAGTCGAGTCCGTGGAGAAGTCTGACGGTCTGCCGGGCGTGCTGCTCAGTGTCGTTGACACCGCCGAAGACGATGTATTCGAACGACAGGCGGCGCTGGTGCGAGAAGTCATACTGCCGCAGCAGCTCGGTCACCTCGCTGATGGGGAAAGCGCGCTCTGCCGGCATGAGTTGTGCCCGTTGCTCAGGGATGGGGGTGTGCAGGCTGGTGGCCACATGGCACTCGCTCTCATCGAGGAAACGCTTCAGGTGGCGTCGTATGCCCACGCTGCTCACGGTGATGCGCTTGGGGCTCCATGCCCATCCGTAGGGGGCTGTGAGTATCTCTGTGGCTCGTAGCACGGCGTCGAGGTTGTCCATCGGCTCTCCCTGGCCCATGAAGACGATGTTGGTGAGTGTGTCGCGCTCGGGCAGGGCATACACCTGGTTGAGGATGTCGGCGGCGGTAAGGTTGCCCTCAAATCCCTGCCGTCCTGTCTGGCAGAAGAGGCAGTGCATCTTGCAGCCCACTTGCGAAGAGACGCAGAGGGTGGCTCGGTCGCCGTCGGGGATATAGACGGTCTCCACCTCGCGGCCGTTGCTGGTGGGGAAGAGGTATTTCACGGTGCCGTCGACGGAGCGCTGGCAGTCGGTGGGGGGCATGAGGCCTGTCTTATACTCCTCTTCGAGCCTTGCACGGTTGGCTTTCGAGATGTTGGTCATCTCGCCGATGCTGGTAGCATGGCGACGGTAGAGCCAGTCGGCCATCTGTCCGCCGGTGAAGGCGGGCATTCCCAGTTCGGCCGCTGTCCGGCGTAGTTCGGCCAGAGTCATTCCTATCAGTGTCTTCTTTTCTTTCTCCATGTGTGGGCGATGATTTCAGCCTATAGGCTTCCTGTCAAGAATCGTTTTGCAAAGTTAATGTTTTTTTTTGTAAAAGACTGTTTTTTGTATCCTTTTCGCGTCTTCTCTCTCTCTGCGAGGTGTATGACAGTGTGCCGTGTCTCTCAAAGAGAGGACAGCATGGCATCTTTTTCCCTTTTCCGGTGAATAACTAAAAATAAATGTTAAAAAGAGAGGTTCTGCCCTCATTTTATCAACTAAAGTTTTAGATAACTAAATATTTAGTTGTATATTTGCACTATCCAATCAAAGAAGACAACAGCGATGAAGAAAGAGAACAGGACCCTTACTCGGGCAGAGATGCAGGTGATGAATATCCTTTGGAGCATGGGCAAAGCCGCCGATGTGCACGAAGTGGTGGAACGTTACGATGAGCCACGTCCTGCCTATACTACGGTATCGACTTATATGAAGATATTGACAACTAAAGGTTTCGTTGATTTTAAGAAAGGAACGGGCAAACAGTATCTTTATTTCCCCCTTGTGTCGCGTGCAGAGTACACCAGCAGGGTGATGCGTGATGTGAGAGACAGTTTTTTTGACGGCAGTGCCACGTCGCTGCTGCGCTTCTTTGTCGAGAATGAGCACATCGATGAGAACGAGCTCCGTGAGTTGCTCGAATTGGTCAACCGTCAGCCAGAGTAGCCATGGGAGCCCTTACCCTTTATGCCTTCAAGTCGGCTTTCTGCCTGTCCGTGCTTTACCTGCCTTTCGCTTTGCTGCTCAGGCGGGAGACGTTCTTTGCTTTCAACCGCTTCGGTTTGCTGCTCATCGTGGGGCTGTCGCTGGTGGTGCCGTGCCTCGACATCCCGTTGTGGGATTTTCCTGTGGGCGATGTCTTTGAATCACAGCGGAGGTCCGTCGTAGAAGTGGGCATGCCCATGGCCGTGAAGGCAGACGTCGCCGGAGACAATGGCGTAGCACCGGCCGGCTCGGGTGCGTTGTGGCCCTATGTGCTTGTCTATACATATATAATAGGTATGCTGGCGTGTCTGCTGGTGAAAGGCCGTCAACTCTACCGTCTGCTCCGTTTCATTCCCAGCGGATGTCTGTGGACCGATGTCTACGACGGAGTGACTATCTATTGCCATGCCGGCAGTGTGGGCGCATTCAGCTGGATGCGGAAGATCGTGGTGGGCGAGGCCGACAGTGCTCCCGACTCGCCGGTGATGATGCACGAGATGGCCCATGCCACTCGTTGTCACTCTTGGGATGCCCTCTTCGTGGCTTGCACGGAAGTCTTGCAGTGGTTCAACCCCTGTATCTGGATGCTTGACATCTCCCTGAGGGAGATTCATGAATATGAGGCCGACGATATCGTACTGCGCAGAGGTGTCACGGCCCGCAATTATCAACTTTTATTAATCAAGAATGCGGTTCGGGGGAGTGGCATCGCTTTTGCCAACGCCTTCAACCACAGTCTTCTCAAAAAACGAATTACTATGATGATGAAAGAGAAATCCAGCAAATGGGCACGTATGCGACTGCTCTATATCGTGCCTGTCACATTGATTGTCATTGGCGCGTTCGCCAGTCAGAAGTTTGTCGTCCAGACAGCGCCGCTCGGCAGCCCTTCTCCAGAGACTGCTGCACCTGAAAACACATCCGCCATGCAAGCTGCCACCGTGGCAGATGAGGCAAGTCCTGCCGCAGGTCTTTCCGCAGGGGAGACCAAGGAAACTGTCCCTTCACAGGCAGCGACCGACCTGGCATCTGCCGTCGCCGAAGGCATAGAGTCGCAGCCCGAGCCCGAAAAGAAAGTGTTCGACGTGGTAGAGGTGATGCCCGTGTTCCCGGGCGGTGAGACAGAGATGATGAAATATGTCGCTACGCAAGTGCGTTATCCGGTCATCGCGGAGAAAATGGCGTGCAGGGCAGATTTGTAGTCGGCTTTGTCATCACTGATGAAGGCAAAGTGACAGACGTGAAGATTATTGATGGCCCCAAAGGGTCGTCAGACAACGAGGTCGTCGTCGTCGGCTACTCTGCCGAGAGCACCGATTCGCTGGCAATGGCCCGTCAGGAGCGCGCCAAGAGCTATCAGGCATTGGAGCAAGAGGCCATGCGCGTGGTGAAGGCGATGCCCGACTGGAAGCCTGGCCTTCAGGATGGGAAACCCGTCAATGTGCAATTTGCCATCCCGCTGACTTTCCGCCTTCAGTGAGCAGGAACAAGAAAAAGCAAGAGCCGGTACCGAAATGCCGGCTCTTGCTCTTTCTTCAAGCATCAAGGTTATTCCCATACGCTGCGTGCCTTGGGCAGAGTCTCCTGTTCAAAGATTTGTCCGTTGCCAAACTGATCGCCTTCGGTGATTGTGCTATACAAGTTAAATCCGTCGGGAGTCTCCATGACGTTGGCGCTCCTTCTTAGTATGGCAATTCGGGGAATGACATAGGTTTTCATAATAGGGATGATATTAGATTGTTTAACATGAATTTCAGCGTGTTTTCTCGACAATCCGGCGCTTTATCTGCCAGATGATTTATCTTCACGTTACAAATATAGTAAATTTTCTATTTCGCGCCTCCATTTTTTAAAAAAATAACTCAAAAACGGAATAAAAATTGTAGTTTTTTCCTACTTTTGCACGTCAAAGGAATTGAAAAGAGAATACCAACCTAACTGTAGGACTGTTGTCCTATGTCCATAATTTATTTACAACATGAGATTCAGAAAACTTTTGATGGCAGCTATGTTGCTGCTCGGCATGTCGGCACAGGCACAGACGATGCCGCCGATTCCCGCCGACGAGAATGTGAGAGTAGGAAAGCTCGACAATGGCCTGACCTACTACATCCGCCACAACGACTATCCCGAGCATGTGGCAAGTTTCTACATCGCACAGAGAGTGGGATCTGTGCAGGAGAACGATGACCAGCGCGGACTGGCCCACCTGCTTGAGCACATGGCCTTCAACGGCAGCGACCACTTCAAGGACAACTCCTTGCAGGAGTACCTGCAGTCGATAGGCGTGGAGTATGGCCGCAACCTGAACGCCTACACCTCCACCGACCAGACCGTCTACTATATCCAAGATGTACCGACGGCCCGTGTGTCGGCGCTCGACTCGTGTATGCTCATCCTGAAAGACTGGTCGAACGGCATCACCCTCGACGCTAAGGCTATCGACCAGGAGCGCGATGTGGTGCACAACGAGTATCGCATGCGCATCGTGGGCACGCAGAAAATCCTTGAGAAGCAGTTGCCCAACCTCTATCCCGGTTCGAAATATGGAGAGCGTTTCCCCATCGGACTCATGGAGGTCATCGACGGATGCTCGCCCGAGACTTTGCGCGCCTACTACCGCAAATGGTATCGTCCTGACAATCAGGGTATCATTATCGTAGGCGATATCGATGTCGACCGCACCGAGCAGAAAATCAAGGAACTGTTCGCCGGCATCAAAGTACCTGCCAACGCCGCCAAGGTGGAGCCTGTAGAGGTGCCCGACAACAATGAGGGTATCTATCTCATCGGCAAAGACAAGGAGCAGCAGATGTCTCTCTTGCTCGTGGCCATGAAGCACGACGCCACTCCCGACTCGCTGAAGGAGTCGCAGGCATATATGATCATGGACTATGTGAGAGACGTGGCTACGGAGATGATTAACAACAGGTTCTCTGAGGAGACCCAGAAGCCCGAATGCCCGATGCTGCAGGCAGGGGTGGAAGATGGTAATTATCTCGTGTCGCGCACGAAAGAGGCCCTCATGCTCACCCTCTTGCCCAAAGAAGGACAAGAGATGGAAGCCCTGGCCACAGCCCTGCGAGAGCTCAAACGCGTGAAAGATTACGGGTTCACCGCCACGGAATATGAGCGTGCCCGTTCGGAATATCTCAGCCAACTGGAGAAAGTCTACAACAACCGCGAGAAATACAAGACCAACGACTACTGCCAGCAGTATGTCAACAATTTCATCAACCATGAGCCCATCCCTTCCATTGAGTATGAGTACACGACGATGAACCAGTATGCATCCATGATTCCTGTGGATGTCGTCAACATGTATGCGAAGGAACTCATCTGCAATAACGATACCAACTTCGTGGCTCTGGCACTGCTTCAGGACAAGGAGGGTAAGGAGTATTTCACCACCGACGACATGAAGAAAACCGTGGCCGGCGTCCGCACAGAGCAACTGGAGGCCTATGTCGACAACGTGAAGCAGGAGCCGCTCATGAGCGAGATGCCCCAGAAGGGCAGCATCGTCAAAGAGAGCGAGAACACCGTGCTTGGCTACAAAGAGTGGCTGCTCTCCAACGGAGCCAAGGTGCAACTGAAAAAGACCGACTTCAATGCCGAGGAGATTCTGCTCAAGGCTGAGTCTGACGGTGGTGAGTCGCTCTTCGGCGGCGCCGACAATATGAATATGCAGCTTGCCAGCACCATCCTTTCCTCAAGCGCCCTGGGCACCTTCATGCAGACCGACCTGCAGAAAGCCTTGGCAGGAAAGCAGGTGGGCACACAGTTCACCACAACCACCAACACCCACGGCATCTCCGCCCATTCCACTCCCAAGGACCTGGAGACCATGATGCAACTGGTGTATCTCAGCTTCACCAACGTCAACAAGGACGAGAAGGCTGTCAACAACATCCTCAACGCCCTCGCCATCCAACTGAAGAACATCAGCCTCAACAACACCGCTGTCTTCCAGGATTCCGTCATGAGCACCACCTATGGCAACAATCCTCGCTTCCGCATCCCCTCAGAGGAGGGTCTCAAGAACGTCAGCTATGACCGCGTGCTCGAGATGGGCAAGACACTTTACGGCAACGCAGCCAACTTCACCTTCACCTTCGTGGGCAACTACGACGAGGCCGTGCTGCGCCAGCTCGTCGAGCAGTATATCGCTTCGCTGCCCTCGAAAGGAAAGGCCGACCTTAAGAGTAAGGAGGTGCGCACCTACGTCAACGGCAAGCGTACCAACCATTTCGACAAGCAGATGGAGAATCCTCAGGCACAGGTGAATGAGATCTGGCGTTCGAAGGCAGTGAAATACACTCTGCCCAACATCGTCATCAACGATGTGTCCTCACGCATGCTCGACATGGTGTTCAACCGTGAGATTCGTGAGAACCTGTCGGCAGCCTATCATGCAGGCGCTGAAGGCGAGCTCGACACTGGTGGTCCTGTCGTCTATATGACTATCGTGGGCAACGCCATGCTCAATCCCGACAAGGTGGCCGAAGCCGTGCCGCAGTTTGAGAAAGGCATGCAGAGCACCATCGCCAGTCCCAACGCCGAAGACCTCAACAAGGTGAAGCAGATCCTGCTCAAGCAGGCCGACGTGGACGCCAAGACCAACCGCTACTGGCTCACTGTCATCAACCGCTTCAACCGCTACGGTGTCGACATCCATACCGACTATAAGAAGACCATCGAGGCTGTCACCGCCCAGGCTGTGAGCAAGCACCTCCAGGAGACCATCCTCAAGAGCGGCAACCATATCGAGGTACAGATGATGCCGAAGAAATAACGCGGCCTTGAAGGCATCCTCTCGTCAGGGTGCCGCATGGTAAGCCACATCACACATTTGGGGCGCACCATCAATCATTGATGAGTGCGCCCCAATTGTCTTTCTCTGTCTTTGCCCCTTTCGTCTGCCTCAGACCTGGTCAGACCTGAAAGGTGGTGCGGTATTCGAATTCGTCGAAATGTGTGGCACCCATCGCTTCGAGCTGTGCACGGCTGCGGCGGATGTCGTCAGGGGTGTTGAAGTCTGGGATAAGAGGCAGCCGGATGATAGTGCGCCCGGCTCTGTCGCTCTCCGACAGGAGCCATCTCAGATTGTCTCTTGCCTGGCCGGCGTCGCGCTGTGTGTAGCGGCGGTAGATGTCGTCGTCCATGTCCTTGATGTCGACAATCCATTGGCCGACGACAGGCACAAGGCGCTCCAAGTGGTGGCGCTCCACGTTGAGACTCGTCTCGAGGGTGATATGCCAGCGGCTGTCGGCCAGTTGGCAGAACTCCTCGATGAACTTGCTGCGCAGACATGGTTCCCCGCCTCCGAAAGTGATGCCTCCGCCCGTAGCGAGGAAATAGAGACTGTCCACCGACACCTCGTCGAGCAGTTGGGCGGTGGTCATCTCACGCCACACCCCGTCGGCCTCCAGACATTGCCTGTTGAGACAGTAGGTGCAACGCAGGGGGCAACCGTGAAAAGCCACCAGTGTGGTGACTCCTTCACCGTCGGTGGAGATGCGGTGCCTGCGGATACCGATGAGAGGTGCCTTCTCCATGGCTGTTACTTGGACATGAAGGAGATGGGGAGCATGTAGGTCATCGCTTTTCTCTCGCCGTTGAAACTTCCGGGCGTCCATTTGGGCATCATCTTAACCAGGCGCAAAGCCTCCTTGTCGCAGCCCTCGCTGAGCGATTTCTCTATCTTGCCTCCGGTGATGCTGCCGTCTTTCTCCACACGGAAAGAGACGATGACACGACCTTGGGCACATTCGTCGGGCATCTGCAGGTTGGAGTCAATCCACTCGAGCAGTGCTTTTGAGCCGCCGGGGAAGGTGGGCTGTGTCTCTGGCATCATGCCCAGAGTGACGCACTGTTCTGCCGTATCACCCTGCACCACTGCCGTCGCGGCCTTCGACATCTTTTTCTGGGTGGTGTCGGCTCCCTGGATGTTGGCGGGGGCAATACTGTCGACGCGAGGCGCGATATCTCCGTCAAGTTCCGGGGGAGGCTCCAACATTCCGTTCACTTGGTGACCGAAAATGCCGCTCTGGCATGAGGCGAGTGGCATCAGGCCAAGACTGAGACCCACCACGGTGACGGCTTTGCCCATGGCACTGCGCCAGCGCAGTTGTTCGGTGATATATCTCAGCTCCTCATCGCATTTGGGGCAGGTGCCGAGGCAGTCGCCTTCGTGATGGCATACCGCTGGCTCGTATGGGATGTCGTTGGCACGTGCCACTTGCAGCCGTACGTCTTTAAGTGTCTTGCAGATTTTCTTTCCGATGTACATGAGTCTGATGGATTTTGGGGTGATGGTGGCTTATAGGTTCCTGGCCTGCCACCGCTGGATGAGTTTTCTCGAGAGGTTGAGCGGCTTGGGCGAGAGGCGGCCTTGATAATGGGAGATGAAGTCGTCGACGGCATCGAGGATACGCTCGCAGTTGCGCCCGTCGCGGAAAGCCTCATGATGAGCCGTGAACGCCTCGATGTTGTCCATGAGGTCGGTGGGGCGGGTGAGCGCGTGCTCTATCGCCGGCATCACCTCGTCGGGTGTGGAGACGTCGATGAGATGTGCCCCTGGCTGGGTGTTGCGGAAGGTGACGACGGGTTTGCGCAGCATCATATATTCGAGGATGATGCTCGATGAGTCGCAGAGCATCGCCTGTGTCCCTCTCATGTCATCGACGGTCACCGCACGTTTGAACGTCACGTTGTCGTGTTTCTGGTCCAGGGCCTGGTAGCGTGCGATGAGTTGGGGGTCGGTGAGTTTGGGATGGAGGGTGAGCAGCCACCGCCACGGTTTCCGGCGTGCGATGTCGTCGATGATGTCGGGCATGAGATAGGCCGATGTGAAGCGCCGAGTGAAGGTGGTGGCATAGAGGATGGTGGGCGGGCCGTCGGGGGCGGGCTCTTCGGTGAGTGGGAAGAAGTCGTCCATCTTGGCCCATCCTGTCTTATAGACCTTGAAATAGGGATGCTCTTCGCTCAGCCGCAGGAAGGGCAGGTAGCTGGAGTCACCTTGGGTGCAGAGCATGTCAAACCAGCCGCGCCGCCTGAAGTGGTTGTCCACCTCGTAGTTGCGTTTGTTGATGGGATAGCCGTGAAACACTTTCACCTTGATGCCCGGCAGGAAATAGTAGATGAAATTGCCTGGGGCGAAGATGGCGTCGGGTGCATAGGCGGCAGCCTCCTTGAGTGTGCCGACACGCTGTTCGCCGTCACCGAGGTTGTCGGGGCAAGTGGGCAGGAGCAGCCATCTCACCTCGTCGCCTCTCGCTGCGATGGCTCGCTGCAAGGGACGGAGGATGGGGTAGGCATAGGCCAGTTCGGCGAAAAACAGATATCTGCGGGGCATGGCTTTTGAGGTCTTGTTGTCGCGCAAATATACGATGTTTATGGAGAGCAGCCAAATTTATTATGAAACATTAATATAATTCAACGTACTCACAACCATTCAGTGAATATTGTTTTTAACACTAATTCCCATGAATTTATCGAAAATTTCAACAAGATGAGGTAGTTCATATAATCCCTCCAACTTTTGCATGCCTATAAGTAAAAATTACCATATAATTATATGGCAATTATATGTTTCAGTACTATTCGCAGAACTGTTACCGCAAGTTAACAAGGAGTTTAGGAGTGTAGACATTACTATTGTGAGTTGAGTGCGCAACTGTTGTGAGTCGAGTGCTCAACTATTGTGAGTCGAGTGTCCATATTCATTTTTCCGCTTTCAAGACAAGTCGCAGGCCGTTGTTTTTGCTATGCTCTGGCGGAAAAGCTTCTCGCTTGGTGATGCGGCAATTTGCGGGCTCGTCTGAGGCGCAACCTCCGCGGGCTATATGTTTTGTTCCCGTCGCCGGTCCTGAAGGATTCGCCTGAATGAGTGAACTGTAAGGGCCGTACCAGTCTTGGCACCATTCTCTCACATTGCCGCTCATGTCATAGATTCCTAATTCATTAGGTGACAGGGCCTTCACATCTTTTGTCGCACCCGAACTGTTTCCTTTGTAGCACGCCACAGAATCGATGTGCTCACTGCCACTATATGTAGACCTGTTGTGCAGCCTCCCGCTTGCCGCATATTCCCACTCTGCTTCGGTAGGCAGTCGGAATCTATAGCCTTTAGGCAGATCTTGCATAAGCATATTATTCAACCTTTGGACAAATTCCGCGCATTTGTCCCAAGAGATGTTTTCCACAGGCTTGTTCTCACCTTTAAAATCCGACGGGTTGTCGCTCATCACCGCTTTCCACAAAGCTTGTGTCACTTGTGTCTCTCCAATAAAATAGTCATCAAGAACCACTCTGTGAATAGGCTTTTCATCAGAGGCCGCTTGCTTGTCGCTTTCTCGTGCTCCCATCCAATATTTTCCGCCCTCAACTCTGACCATGATCAACTGGGTCCCGTTCACGCTGAAGGAGTAGTTGCTAAGCCCCGTCTCTCTTCTCCAGACGGGGATGTTGTCGCCCACGACAAACAGTTCTATGGCTTTTGTTGTGCGATGGCTGCCGTCAATAGAAAAACTGACGACCTGCACACCTTGTATATTCATGTCCAACTCTCGCTGCACACCCTGCAACTCCAATTTCACTTTCTCGTCCAGCGCTTCTTTGCACTTGATGTGAAATTCTAAGGTGACATCTTCTCCTTTCCCGATTTTCTCCAATTGGCTCTTTTCTTGGCTCAGTTCTATCTCAAGCAAACTGAGGAAGTTGAACTTATGCCTGGTGGTCTTTCCTGTGAAAATCCTCTTGATGAGGTTCCACCTTTCAGAGTCTCCTGCCAACTCCGTAAAAGCTTGAGGGCTTAGAGTGAGGCTTGAGTCTTTCATACCCTCACCCTCTTGCAGCCATTGTTCCAACACTCCGTCACACGCGGCTGATATCAGTTGCCGACCTTCCTTCTGGGTATAGTTGTCGCCAACTTCCTCTACTATTGTCCTGAGCTCTTGCAGCGTCGTCACAAACCTGTCACAAATATATAAAGTCGTAGCCATTTCTGTTATTCGTTAGAAGCTGATGGAAAATGATAAGTGTTACGCAGTTTTAGGATATTTTTGATGGATGGCTGGAGCTTCTCCTCGTCTTCCTGGTTCATGATAGATGCCCTCTGCTCTTCTGTGACAGGGAAAAAATCAACTGCATAGACTGTGGCCTTTCGAAGTTCAGCACCTTCAGGAGTTTGGGAGATACTTTTACTCAGTTTTCTTGACATCACCTCGTTGACTACATATTCTATTTCAGCCCCGGCAAACCGGTCCATGGCCTTCTCGGCAATCTCTATCAGAAGCGGACTGCCCTCGTCAAGAGAGGAGTCCAGAGCAATGTGTTTGGATTTCCGGTAAGGCAGCAGTTTTTTCCTGAGGATTTCCAGGCGTTCTTTCTTCCCGGGGAATCCCACAAAATACACTTGGTCGAAACGTCCCTTCCGC
The DNA here is from genome assembly GCA_902795605.1 of uncultured Prevotellaceae bacterium. Classification (GTDB taxonomy): domain Bacteria; phylum Bacteroidota; class Bacteroidia; order Bacteroidales; family Bacteroidaceae; genus Prevotella. The sequence continues at coordinate 15,925 of CADBLU010000063.1, forward strand.
ATGAACTCTGACCGCAAGACGTCATTGGCGGTCGCCACGATATATACCGCGGCTTTCCGCTCTTGCATCCAGGTGAGGAAGTGGCCCATCATGCGCATCACCAGCATGTCGTTTTCACCGCTGCCAGAGCCTGCGCCGCTGAACGCTTTCTCTATCTCATCAATCCACAATATGCATGGGTGGGCAGCCTCGGCTGTCGCCAATGCGCTACGAAGGTTGGCCTCACTTTGGCCGACATATTTGCCCATTAGCCGGCTGACGTCGAGTCTCAGCAAAGATACCCCAAATTCATGAGCCGTGGCTTTGGCTATCATACTCTTGCCGCAGCCAGGCATTCCCAACAGGAGTATCCCTTTGGGTAAGGGTATGTTGTTCTCTTCCACCTCGTCGATATGCCTGTAAAGGCATGCGGCACGTCTGATGTCATCGCGCAAACGGTCCAATCCGCCGATATCGTCAAAACTGATGTTTGTCGGGATAAGTTCTATAATGCCTGATTTCTGCAGTATGCGTCTTTTCTCTTCCAGGGCATAATAGGACGTGTTGTCATTGATGTATCCGTTTGACCGGAGCAAAGAGCTGCGTATGATTTGCTCTACCTCGTATAGCTCAAGCCCCTGCAGGTTTCGGCACAAATCTTTGCGCAGTCTTTCCTGCCTTCCCTTGCATGATGACGAAATAGGCAGGCTGTCGACAATCACCTGAACATCGTCCACATCGGGTCTTGGGATATCGACCACCGTCACGACATCGCGAATTCCCGGCGGCAGAGCCGAAGCAGGCAAAGGGTCGACAATAAGCAGGGAGATGCCTTTGGCAGGACGATAGGCTGCCGCGAAATTGAGCAGAAAAGTCTGTACTTGCAGAGACTGGGCTGTCTCAAACAGATTCCAGAACAGGCATACGACAGGTTTGTCTTTCCCGCTTGTCGGAGGCTTGCTGCCAGGATAGACGATATACTCCATCCATTGCCCTAAGTCGTTATAATCGGTATAATAGTCGTGGACTTCCTTCGTTGAGAAATCACGAACAGCACCCCGCAAAGAGTCAAACTCAAGGATGTTTATTTCCGATAGCTCCATCAGCCGGTGCCCATCGGTAGACTTCTCGCACAGTCCGCGTAGCACATCTGCCACAACAGCGAAATGATAGTGCGGAACATAAGTGATGGGCGAGGTGAGGAGGCTGGTCACCAACTGCGTTTCCACGCGCTGACGTAAAGACTGTTTTGGAATCATTTTATGTCATCAGATAAAAGATTTTACCAAGTCCCAAGCTCTCTTTGCCCCACGACTGACGGTCTGCGCGACTCTTTCCGCTACCTCTGCGGTTTTGTGGCCCACTTTTGCCAGTCCTTCGCTAATGGTTCTGACAATCGTTGTCTCTTGGATTCTGCGGCATGTCTGGGCAATCTTTCTGCCCACTTTGGTCTGGCTGACTCTATCCGCTATTCTGTCAATGGTCTTGGCGGCTTTGTCAATGGTCTCTACGGCTACTTTCTTTGCTTGTTTTTTCCAGTTGTCAGGGATGAGGGTGTAGATTCCGTAGACGGCACCGGCAGGCACGGATACTGTGACACCAATGGCTGCGCCTATAGCGGTCAAGGTAGCACCTATAGCCAACTTGGCACCTTTGCGTTTCAGGGCCCGTTTGATCCGTTCCAGTTTGGCCGCTCTCCTGGCAATCGCATTTCGTTTGATCCTTTCTTCATATTCGGGTTTGCTCATCGGTGTGAAGTCCAATTTGGCGGCGTCGAAAGCCAGGCACAGTTCCTCGGCATTTTTCCTGGCCATCTTCTCACGGCGACTGGCAGGTATGGCAGTATTGCTCATGATAGCCTCTGTGGAGGCGGCTACGAGCATCTTCTTTGCACGCACCTCTTCAGGACTGTTGAAAGGAGAATTGAACCCTTGTTCTATTTCGAGCAAATCGATGGCCTCCTCCGGCACTCCGTAGTGTATAATCTTGTTGTATGTCTGAAGCTGTCTCAGGGCATACGCCAATCTTTCACTGTATGCTATGGTGTTCATTGTCTTTATTCCTCCTTTCCTTCGTGGGTTGCCGATTCTTGCTTGTCCTTGTCATCGGGGCCTTTTTCCAGCTCTTCTGCTGTCTCTTCCGCCAATGTCGCCACGCCCTCTTCTATGGCTTCCTGAATGACAGAATGTGCCCTGGCGTAGTCGTCACTTGTAGGTGTGTCTATCACTCCGGCTGCAGCCAAGTCGTCCAAAGCGTCGTCTACCTTTTTGTCGAACCATTTTTCTGGCTCTGCCTCTGTTTCCAACTCTCGCCTCAGTGCATACTCCTCGTCAATGTCGCCGCAAAGTTCCATGATGAGTTGTTGAGACTCCGGGGAGGTGCCAACCGATGCATACACTTTGTTGTCTGAGTCATCATCTGTTGTCTTTATTTTGACAGATAGTGATTTCAGCAACTTTATAAATGCTTCATACCACTCTTTCATTGAATACTGTTATTAAAAACTATATGTTATTAGATATACAATTTCAGTCTCAGGTCCCTCTTACTCATTTTAGCGGTACAGAACAAAAAAGACAAATCTTTGACTGGTCTTGCAAATTTAGGGAAAAAAGCGCAATCTTACAAATAATGCGGACTTAATTCCTCTTATTGCGGTGTAAAGAGTTGATTGGCAAATGTGGATAACAAGCCGAATAATATTTGGCTTTTCTCTCGCTTATTCGTAACTCTGGCCTGTCGGCCTAAGTTACTTCTGCTCGGAAAAGCCGAATTTTATTTGGCTTTTCTCTCGCTTATTCGTAACTTTGCGGAGTGTAACCAATCTTGCCCAAGAAATGATTAGAGGAAAGATAGACTGTTTTCTGCCCTGTGATGATATTGCGGTAGCGGAAATGACAGTAAACCAGTTGCGGAAAGACAAGACAATTCGTCATATATACTTGTTGGTGAGCGAAGAGATGGCCGGTTCGGTGCCGTGCCCGGAGGGATGCTGCATGCTCCCTTTGGCTCATCGCCAGTCGGTGGAGGCTATGGTCGCCATCTCCCAAAATACCACAGCCGACTTTGTGATGCTGCTCACGAAGGCGACCCCGCTGACACTTGGATTCTACGCCACCGACAGACTGCTCTGGGTGGCAACCGACTCTGGTGCGGCGCTGCTCTATGCCGACCACTATTCGGTGGAGGGTGGCGTCACCCGTCGTCATCCTGTCATCGACTATCAGGAGGGCAGTGTGCGCGATGATTTCGACTTCGGTTCGCTCCTGCTCCTTCGTGCCGACCTGGTGCATGCCTATGCCCGTCAAGAGCGTCTCCCCGCATACCTCTATGCAGGTCTCTATGACCTCAGGCTCTTCATCAGCAGAAACGGGCAACTTGTCCATCTCAATGAGTATCTTTATACCGAAGAAGAATATGACCTGAGAGCCAGCGGCGAGAAGCAGTTCGACTATGTCAATCCGCGCAACCGTGAGGTGCAGTTGGAGATGGAGCAGGCCGTCACCCACCATCTCCGTGAGGTGGGGGCATTGGTAGACACCGTCTCTTATGTCACGCCCGACTTCAAGGAGCAGCAGTTTGAGTATGAGGCATCGGTGGTGATTCCCGTCTTCAACCGCGAACGCACCATCTGTGACGCCGTCGATTCGGCACTCTCACAGAAGGCTGCTTTCAAATACAACGTCATCGTGGTGGACAATCACTCCACCGACGACACCACCCGTCTGTTGAGGCAGTATGATGACCCTCGGCTGGTGCATATCATCCCCGAGCGGACCGACTTGGGCATTGGCGGCTGTTGGAATACCGCCGTGGCCGACGACCGCTGCGGTCGCTTTGCCGTGCAGCTCGACAGCGACGACCTCTATTCGTCTCCCGGCACGCTGCAGCAGGTGGTCGATGCCTTCTATCAGCAGAAGGCCGCCATGGTGATCGGCTCCTACCGCATGTGCGACTTCGAACTCAACACCCTTCCTCCGGGACTCATCGACCATCGTGAGTGGACCGACGGCAATGGGTGCAACAATGCCCTTCGCATCAATGGGCTGGGGGCGCCCCGTGCGTTTTTCACCCCCCTCTTGAGGCAGATTCATTTTCCCAATACCAGTTATGGTGAGGACTACGCCCTCGGACTGGCTTTCAGCCGGCGCTACCGCATCGGACGTATCTATAGCGAGTTGTATCTCTGCCGCCGGTGGGGAGGCAACAGTGACGCAGACCTGAGTGTGGAGCGTGTCAACGCCAACAACCGCTACAAAGACCAGTTGCGCACGATGGAGATCGCTGCCCGAAAGCAGATGGTCATGAGTAAGGAGCATGACGAGGGCGGGCGCTCGCTCGAGCGGTTCTTCAGCCGTCAGCTGGAGCGGTGGCCCGATGCCTGGCAGCGCTATCGCGACCTCAACGATGTGCAGGTGCGCACCCTGCAGGATGGCCGGCAGCAGATGGACCTCTGTGTGCAGTGGAATCCCGCACGCATCGTCTCCACGGGTGCGAAGATGGACAAGCGGACGTTGGCCGAGCGACCCTGTTTCCTCTGCGAGCGCAATCGTCCCGAAGAGCAGTTGGTGAAGGCTTTCGACACCAAACTCGATATCCTCGTCAATCCGTTCCCCATCCTCCATACCCATTTCACCATCGCGGCGCATCGTCATCAGCCGCAGCAGATACTCGATGTCTTCTATGAGATTTACAGGTTGCTTGACAGATACCCGCAGCTCACCGTGTTCTACAACGGTCCCCGTTGCGGCGCGTCGGCTCCCGACCACCTGCATCTGCAGGGTGGCACCACGGGTCAGTTGCCTCTGCAGACGTCATGGCAGCGGCTCAGCCGCCATCTGCGCCCTCTCGTGACGCTCAATGCCGGCGAGGGCCTCTCGGTGATCGACGACTATCCCTGTCATGCCTTTCTCATCAGAAGCCGTGGCAAGGATGGTGGTGAGCAGCTTTTCCGGAAATTGTATGCCGCACTTGACAAGTGGGTGACTGATACCGAGAGGCAGCAGGGCGAAGAGCCCATGCTCAATATCGTGGCCTGGCGCCAGGGCGACGACACCCTTTGTGTGGTCTTCCCACGCCGCCGTCACCGTCCGGCATGCTATACTGCTGCCGGCGATGAGCAGTTGATAGTGAGTCCAGGTGCCCTCGACATGGCCGGACTCATCATTACCCCGCGTGAGGACGACTTCTCCCGCATCGATGCCGGACAGGTCGTGGACATCCTCAAAGAGGTGACCATCAGCGATGCTGACATGGACGCGGTGTCGGCTGCTCTCATGGAGTCTGCTCCCAAACAGCCGGCACTCGCCATGATGGACGTGGAGCCGACGGTGGCTGTGGGCATCGTGAGCGGCAGCAAGATCCGCTTTGCCCTCAACCGTCCCTATATCGCCAAAGGCGAGGTCATCGAGGGAGAGCAAGAGGTGGAGTTCTGCGAAGGGGCCATCCTGTGGCGTGGCAACCAGTACCGTGAACTCTCCTTCGTGCCCAAGACACCCGATGCCACCTTCTCGCTCTTCGACGTGACGATAGGTGTCAATTTCCATTGGGAGCGCAAGGAGACCCAGACATTCCTCGGCCAGCTCCGCCTGGTGGTGGAGGCCGACAAGATATGCGCCATCAACCAGTTGCCCGTGGAGGACTACCTCACGAGCGTCATCTCCAGTGAGATGAAAGCCACGGCCTCGGTGGCGCTCCTCCAGGCCCATGCCGTCATCTCGCGCAGTTGGCTGCTGGCACAGATAGAGCGCCGTAAGAAGATGAGCAGTCAGGGCGACAGCTTCTTCTCATTCATCAAGAAAGACGACGAGATTGTGAGGTGGTATGACCGCGAGGACCACACCATTTTCGACGTGTGTGCCGACGACCACTGCCAGCGCTATCAGGGTGTCACACGCGCCTCAGAGCCCCGTGTGGCCGAGGCTGTCAGGGCCACGCGCGGACAGGTGCTCACCCATGGAGGTGAGATTTGCGATGCCCGTTTCAGCAAGTGCTGCGGCGGGGTGACGGAGGAGTTCCAGTATTGTTGGGACAATTTGCCCAGACCCTATCTGAGAGCCGTGGGCGACAGTGCCTCCGGCCGTCTGCCCGACCTCAGGGTGGAGCAGAACGCCCGCCGCTGGATAGTCACAGACGAGGAGGCTTACTGCAACACTTCCGACAAGCGTGTGCTCTCACAGGTGCTCAACGATTACGACACAGAGACGGCCGACTTCTATCGCTGGCAGGTCACCTACACCCAGGAGCAGTTGTCGAAACTGTTGGCCGAAAAACTCAGGGTAGATTTCGGCGGCATCCGCTCGCTCTATCCTGTAGAGCGGGGGCGTAGCGGCCGTATCTCGCGCTTGCGCATCGAGGGCACCGAGCGTACGCTCACCATCGGCAAGGAACTGGAAATCAGGCGTGCGCTGAGCGAGACCCATCTGCTCAGCTCTGCCTTCGTGGTGGATACGGAGGGTGAGACCGACGGTCTGCCCGCACGCTTCATCTTGCATGGTGCGGGTTGGGGCCATGGCGTGGGTCTGTGCCAGATAGGTGCCGCTGTCATGGGCGAGCAGGGCAAGACCTACGATGAAATATTGCTCCATTATTACAGGAGTGCGGAAATCACCAGACTTTATAAATAAATGGGATAAGACTTTGTAAATAAATGATGGATAAGATAAAGAAAAGATCTCCGTGGGCATGGGTGCCGACACTGTATTTCGCTGAGGGATTACCCAATGTGGTGGTGATGACCGTGGCGGTAGTGATGTATATGGAAATGGGCATGACCGACACCGAGATAGCCCTTTATACGAGTTGGCTGGGGTTGCCCTGGGTCATCAAACCGTTG
>CADBLU010000064.1 GCA_902795605.1 uncultured Prevotellaceae bacterium
CCCAGCCCCATTATCTCCAGCCCGTGTTTCACGGCACCTGCACATCCCGACCAGAAACGGCCAATATGCGGAGTCTTCCTGCCCGCCTTGCTGATGAAGCTCGGGTCGATGGCTATGGCCTTCCGACCTCCGGTTCCAAAGAAGCGGAGAGCGAGAGACACGTTGAAGCGAAGCCAATTGATGCTCTTCGAGCGCTTGCGTCCGAAGTTCTGACGGTAGCACTGTTCGCCGTGCATGCCGTACCTGCCCAACTGGGTGAAATTTATCTTTCCCGGTATTACCATGTATAAGAGTAGTATCTCGATGATGACTTTCTCAAAACTTTTACTTAACTTTGCACCGGAGTCCATGATGGCCTCCTTGCATATGCCCGTATATTGGTCGAGTGCTTCTGATATTTTATTCATTACCTTGAGATGTAAGAGACCTCTAAGTTATTGAAAATCAGGCACTTGGCCAAAATTTTATAGTTATATTATGTTAAAGTAACTCATTGATTTTCAGACGATTAAATGAAATAATAACTAAGTATTGTTGTTAATACCTTATGTAATATTTATGTAGTATTATATATAGACTTTAGAATTCAAATCCGAGGTTCACGAAGATATACGGCTTCTTGGTGCGGTTGCTGTAGCCTAAGGAGGCACCTACCGGGCCGAACATCGTGTTGAGGTAATAGGCTGCCTGGCAGCCGAGGATGGCCTTGTGGTCGAACAGGTCCTCCAACTCGTCAGAATGCTGGGCGCCTGCGATGCGGAACAGCGCATAGTGGTTGTTGCCCATACGCTGCTGCGCTTGCAGTTGGACACCCACGAAATGGTGACCGACATATTCCATGTTGCCGACACCGGCGAAGGGCATCTGCTGCTCCACATAATGTCCGAACCAGTCTCCGCCGATGGTGTTGCCGAACACAGGAGGAATGACAGGTCCGAAGAGCATGCGTCCGTAGACCATGGGCTGGAGGGTGAATCGGCTGCCGAAGGTGAACGACTTGCGCCAGTGTGCGTTGACGTCGCTCATGCCCCTTTTGCCGTCTAACTTGGTGAAGTTGTCGGTCAAGTAGGCGTATTCAGCCTTGAACCGTGCTCCCCGAGTGGGGAAATACCAGTTGTCTTCGCTGTTGTAGTTGATCAAGCCACGATAGCTGTAGAAATGCTCATTTTCGAGGGTGACATCCAATGAATGGGATGCCTCCAGTTTGTCGCGGTAGTGGAGGTAGTCCCATCGCGCTCCTATCTGGAAGGTGAAGTGGCGCACACTGATATTCACCGGCGTGAGCTCAGCCTGGAATTGGTTGTAGAGGATGTTGTAGTCGCGGTCGCCGTCGATATACACATCCACGTCGTTGCGACGGAAGGAGTATGAGAGGGAGGGACTGGTGAAGCTCCGTGGGTGTACGGTCAGCTCGCCTCGTGCCATCATCCGTTTGCCCAACCTGATGGCGGCATCTACATTCATCGGAACAGACGCTTTGATGGGGAAGTCGGCGCCTATCTGCAAGGCGGCACTCTCCTCGGTGTCGTAGCGGAATCCCAGATGTGCCTGGTTGGTCTTGCGATGGCCGGCCGTGAGGACCACTTGCACACCATCGCCGTCGGGCTCCAGGTGGCATTCGGCTGTCTGATAGAACAGGTCGAGGCGCATCGAGGTGGTGAACTGCTGCCCGCGCTTGACGTCGATGCTGTCGTAGCTCTCACCCCCTGAGCGCTTGCCTTTCTCCAAATTGAATTTCTGGCGCAGGAACCGCTCGTCTTGTGGCGTCATATTCTGGAAGACGTAGGACGTCACACGCTTCTTTTCTGTCATCACCGTAGGGTTCTTGGGGTGGAGAAGGGGCGGGCGGTAACTCTCTTCGACGCCGATACGCTTTTTCAGCGCGATGAGTTCATCCCAGTGCTTCATGGCCTCCTCTTCACCCCGACGGATGAGCGTGTCGATGGCAGAGGTGGAGAAGCTGGCGGCATTGTAGCCTTTGGTGTCCACCTGCACATGCACATCGGTGATGGCCAGGTTCTCATCATATTTGTTCTTACAGTTCACATCGATGATCTGGCTCAGGATGCTCATGGTGCGTCCCATGTCGTCGGCAATCTTCGGCTCGCCCTGCACGGTGACGCCGATGATGATGTCGGCTCCCATCTCCCGGGCCAGGTCGGCGGGGTAGTTGTTTTTCAGACCTCCGTCGACGAGCACCATGTCGCCGATTCTCACAGGAGAGAAAGCGGCGGGGATGGCCATCGAGGCGCGCATGGCTTGTGGCAGACGCCCGCTGTGGAAGTCATACTCGGAGTTGTCGATGACATTCGTGGCCACGCAAGCGTAGGGGATGGGCAGGTCGCGGGAGAAGTCGATGGAGTCGGTGTAGCCAACGCATAACTGTTGGAAGAGCTCGGCCAGGTTCTTGCCCTGGATGATGCCGCCGTCGTGACTGCTGTATTTGCCGACAGTGATGCCGCGTGAGAAGATATAGGTGTTCTGCTTCTTGCGGTCGGAGAGACTCTGTTTGCTCATGTCCTCCTTGTCGGTGATGACATAGCTCCAGTCCTGCACACGCACCATGGAGTCGAGCGAGTTGGCATTGTAGCCGATGGAGTAGAGACCGCCGATGATGCTGCCCATCGAGGTGCCTGTGACGATGTCGATGGGTATGCCGGCACGCTCAATCACTTTCAGTGCCCCGATGTGCGCCATGCCTTTCGCTCCGCCGCCACTCATGACGACGGCCACCTTGGCTCTTGGCTGCTTTAGCCCGGCGCTATCTTTTTGCAGGCCGACTGCCGTGCTGTCGTTTTGGGCACTCACAGCGCCACTTATCAACAGGGTGGCGAGTATCAGCATTATTTTTCCTATTTTCATGACCGGTGATATTTTGTTCGAAAATCCAGCGGCGTCATGCCTGAATGCTCCTTGAAATATTTGCCGAAGAAAGATGCGTTGGGGAAGTTCAAGTCATTGGCAATCTCCTGCATCGTCATGTCGGTGAAGCGCAGACGGTGCTCAATGGCTTTCATCGTGAAAAGCTGTATCAAGTCGCTCGGGCGGCGGTTCATCGTCTCCTTCAGGATGGTAGAGAGGTATTTGGGCGTAATCTGGAGTTGGCTGGCGTAGGCATCCACCTTGCGGATGCGTCCGTCGCTTTGTTCCACCATGCGGATGAACCTGTTGACCAGCACCCTTTTGTGAAAACTGGTAGAGGAAAGCCCCTCAATGTTCATCTCATCCTCTGGTTTCTCGTCACGCCGCATCAAGGACAGCATCTCAAGCATCATGGTGCCTACGAGAGACCGCACGATTTCAGGATGAAGGGTAGGTGAGGGATTCTTCATCCGGTGGCAGAGCAACTGGAAGTAGCTGTCGAGCAGGCGGGCATCTTCGTCGGTGAGGTGCACCTTAGGATGCTGCTTGAGATAGACCAAGTCGGCCAGGCTTATCTTGCTGTATAAATTGATGTTCCACAGCTCGCCGTTTTTAAACCATATCTGCCTGCACTTCAGATTGGATGATGCCATGAAATTGCAGGCCACGCTGTTGTTCATATAAAGGAGCATATCGTTCTTCTGTATCTGAATCACCATGCCGTCGTATTCAAACTGAGCCCTGCCTTCAGTGAAAATGAAAAGAACCCCATGATTCTCGAGGCGTACCTTGCCGTCGGGGACGACGCCAAAGTCTTCCATGACCACAAGGTCGTCGCTGTCATCTATCCGTAGAGTGCCGCCCCCTCTGCGGGGCATTAGGGTCTTTATTTCCATTCTGTCCTTATTTTACTTTACAATGTGCAAAGTTCGACATTTATATCCGAATTCTACTGTTCGATTTTTCTTCAATAACGTTCTTTTTCCGTGATTTATTGTCGTAGAATGTGGTAAAACGATGTGATAGGGAAAGGACAAATATGATTTTGTGGGAAATAGGCGAAAAAAGAGACAAAAAAGGAGAAATGACATGGTGATATACAAAGAAAGAAATGCCTGTGAATCGGAATTACGAAAAAATGCGTAGCTTTGCATGCACAAGAACAATCAAGCGGCATTTCGTGCGCCTCAGCGCATGAATCTTGCTGCTGTCAATGCTTTCTCACCCGGATTTTGAAGTAAAGAAGAAATGAACATAGAGGATTATCGGGAGTATTGCCTTTCTCTGGGCGCAGACGTGGAGGAGAAGTTGCCCTTCACGGCGTTTCACTATGCCAGCGGTGTGCTGGTGTTCTATGTGCATGGCCACATGTTCTCGTTTTTCGATTGCGATCATTTCAGCGTCATCACGTTGAAATGCCAGCCCGACCGTATCGAAGAACTCCGGGCAGGCAATGACTGTATCACCAAGCCCCATAATCTGTCGCCCAAACATTGGATAGGCATCCGTCCAGACACCGCTCCCGACGAGCTGCTGAAGGACCTTACGCGAAACTCCTACGAGATAGTGAAGGCAAAATACAAGAAACGCGGGTGAGCGGAGGTCTTGCTAAATTGTGTTATACATATAATTAGTCGCTCTTTTCGCGATAAAGTTCATATCTTTGCTATGCTTTTCGAAAGAGACGCATGGGAATTGTCATTATATCCGACTTTCTCAAATGGAAAGGAATTTAGGAATGTAGGAGTTTAGGAGTTTAGGAGTGTAGACATTACTCTTGCAAGTCATAGCCTATACTGACGATGGACAATCTGTTCTATGGTCCAAACTCCCAATCTCCTAAACCTAAACTCCAAAAAGTTGAGCAAACTTGAGTCATTATATTTATCATCTTTTAAACAGAACCATTATGAAATACAAATTAAGCGTGAGAATCTTCTTGACCTATAGGGATAAGGACGTGAAGGTGGAGGTGGAACTGTCGGACGAGGAGGTGGCCAGAATCAAAGAACTTGTCGCAAAAGACCTCGAGGAACAAAAGCAAGTGGACGGAGATGACGAGGACGGCGAGGATGATTTCGTCTCGCCACCCGATTTGTTGGATATCCTTGACCGGAAATCACCCGAACTGTTTGATCTACTCTGGGACGTGATATTTCCCAAAGTCTTTGTGGAAAGTCTGATTGACGGCATCAAAAACTACGGAGAATTGGTGAGGCATGAGGATGACCATTACCGGAGTCACCGCAAGGTCAGTTTTGATGAACTGTATGAAATGTATGGCGATGATATGGAAATTGATCATTACAACGATTGCATATGCAAAATACCTCGGAGTTGGATGCCTAAGAATCCCAAATGACATTTTTCAAAAAAATACTGAGATATTGAGTGTATCTGCGAAATAATGTATATCTTTGATTCGGAATTTGAAATTTGTAGTTTTAACTGATTCATATTATCGATGAAAAGACTTCTTTTATTGATGGCTGCCGTGCTTGCGGTCAGTATGGTGAAGGCAGTGGAAATCAGCCATTTTCACAAGCTTGGACTTCCTGCGAAAGCTGTTCCGGCAAAGCTGTATTTCAGAAACTTGATGACGAGCACCCCCGAGAAGATGACTGAACAGGACATCATGGAGAGCTCACTCAGCGGGTTAGACAATGAGTATCTCTTCTTCGTGGAAGCGCTGCCAACTTCTCCTGATGACATGTATGCGCGTATCAACCTGTGGATGTACGACGCGAATAAGGACAAGGTGAATCAAATATTTACCCAAAAGGGAGAGGAGTATGAGGAACTGATGGTGCATGATATCGCCTGTCTCCTCGACAAAAGGGCGTCATATAGAGACGTGGTGGTGTCTGACACAAAGCAGAAAATCGCCGTGCAGGAGTTTACCAGCCAACCTGTGGTCGTCCTCATGGCAGAGATTTTCACCGGCACCATGCATGCGCCTCAGATGACGCTTTTGGTATACCCTGAGACAGGAGAAGTGAAGATGCTGGAGAACCAGATGCTTGTCAGCATATCGCACACGCTGACCAACGCGCTGATGGCGGCGGAGATGGAGTATGCGCAGGACTACATCATCACGACAAGCACCGGCTTCCGCTCAGAGGAGCAACCGCTGAAGGAGTCGGAGGAGTATATCATCTTCAACAAGCAGTATCTCTATCCGAAACTGCATGTGTATTCCGCCCGTGGTGAAGAGGTGGGGACCCTCTCCCTGCCCGAGGATGAGGTGGACATGCTGAGGTGACCCTGTATAGATAGCAGTATCGGCCCGGATTTCCTCATGGGAATTCCAGGCCGTGTAGGGTTAGTGAGAGAGGTTGCTTCGCAGAGGTACTTACTGCTGCTTCTCGGTCTTTTTGTCCTGCAACTTGAGTTCGATGAAGAAGGAAACGAGCAGTCCGAGACCGATGCCAAAGGCGATGACGAGCCAGAAATAGATGTTGTTGTCGGGCTTGAGGCCGAAGAAGAAGTTGGCGAATGCTCCGACACCCATACCGATGAGTACGCATGCCATGCGCAGTGTGGAGTTTTTGTCAGATTTTTGTTCCTTCGGCTCTACCAGCACCTTGGCGGTTTCCAGGTCGGTTCCGTTCTCTATGATCATACGGCGCAGTTCGGTCTCGCTCTTCTTCTTACGGATGCTGATGATTGACCCGCAGATAATCGCAACGATGGGGATGAGCAGCGATAGGATGACGGCGAATAATTCTGTAAATTCCATGACTATGTTTTTTTATTGTTATTGAATATTGTTATCTATGTTTTTTTGAGTCAGAAACGTCGGGACTGTCTCTCATTTCGTCGTTCACTCATAAGACAGCTTAACTTCAAAAAGATTACACTTTGAGAGGAGAAAAATTTTTTATGGCGTGATAGGCTGCGTAGAGCATGGTGGCGACGGGGAACACCAGGCATAGGTAGACGATTGGGTTTTGGTCGTGCTGGCTGACCAATGGCCAGAGGAGTCCCATGAAGAGAAGGAACAGAAGGGGCAGGCCGAAGGCGAAGGCAATCGCCCGGACCCAGAGGTGCAGCCGGCTACGACGGGCTTTGTGGCGCAGGTCTTTCATCACTGCGACAGAGATGTCGTCGGCTATCTGCTGGCGCTCGAAAGACTGGCAGATGAGGTCGTCGAGCTGTTGGTCGGTGAGGATATCTTTTTCGTTCATGATAGGAAATGCTGTTGGTGGTGTGAGATAATCAGTTTTCAAGTTTTTGGCGTAACCTTTCGCGGATGCGGTGCAGACGGACCAGGACATTGGCTTTCGACAGTCCGGTGAGTCTCGCGATGTCGTCGGTCTTGCGATGTTCGTAGTAGTGTAGCCGGATGATGGTGCGGTCCTGCTCGGGCAGTTGGCCGATGGCTTGCTCCATGCGCTGAAGCAGGGCCTCGCGGTCGGGGTCATAGTCGTCAGGTGCGGGTGCTGGTTGTGCATTGCGCTGTTCGCGCTGCAGTTCGTTGAGAGCGATATGCATGGCGATGGCGGCTAGCCACGGTCCCAGTTTGTCGGTGCGCCAGTAGGCCAGCCGTTCATAAGCACGGATAAAGGTCTGCTGGGCAACGTCCTTTGCCAAGTCTTCACGGCGGACGATGCCAAGAGCTTTCGAGAAGATCATTCCCGAATAGCGGCTCACGATTTCAGCAAAACTCTGCTGGTGTCCGTCGTGCAATACCTTGTTGACGAGTTCTCTGTCTGTTTTCATTCTGTCTTATAGACCGACAAAACCGGTTTTTATTACACCGCCTGACCAAAAATAATTCACTTTTTCACGTGATTGAACAAGATTTGCATTTTCCCTCCATTTTCGCCTCCAGTTTCCTCTTCCTCTCCAGCTTCCTTTTCATCGTCCTCTCCAGTTTCCTTTTCCCCAGTTTCCTCTTCCTTTCCGGCTTCCTCTTCCTGCTTCTTTTTCCCCTCCATCTTCATCTGTTCGCATTTCTCCGTTGGCTGCTGCTTTGCTGCAGCCCCCGCCGCGCCTTATAAAGCAGCGCTGTTCCATCTCGGCATAAGAAAAGAATGTAATTCTTTTCGTTCTGCTCTCGATTTTTCGTAACTTTGTGGCGCGGAAACTAAAAATGATCCAACAACCGGCATCAGGCGACCAGGCTCAGATGAGCGACATCAGACCTGCCTATGAAGCGCCGTTTCCTAAGAAAGAGAAACTCCGCCTATCAGGCTTGTTGCCCTGGATAAAGGTAATAAGTATGGGAAAGTATTTAGAATTGATAAAAAACAAGCATAAGCAGAAGGTATGGCTGCGGGCTTTCCGCATGTGGCAGCGTAGGCCGCATGAGGTGGCTCCAATGTCAGAAGAGCAGCGCACCTGCGCAACTTGTGGCACGGAATACACTGGCAATTATTGTCCGCGCTGCGGGCAGTCGGCCAACGTGGGAAGATACTCATTCAAAAAGGCCTTCTTGGGCTTCCTCGATGTGTGGGGGATAGGCAATCGGGGCATGTTCCATAGCATCCGCGACCTGATGCTGCGTCCGGGCTACATGATCCGCGACTATCTCAATGGCATGCAGTCGGCTTATTTCCCTCCATTCAAGATGTTTTTCCTGCTGACCGCATTTTCCCTGTTGGTGGAGCATGGTTTGAACTTCGGACTGCAAGAGAGTGAACCTATGGAGGACGCCTCGCAGAAAATCGAGAATGCGGAGATGGCAGAAGTGGCTGAGAGTGCCGAGAAGGGCGAGAAGACTTTGGAGGCAGAGGAAGTGGAGAATGAGGCGTTGGCAGAGACAAAGGGGCAGAATACACCCCACAGGAAAGTTTTAGATCTTGATTTAAATGTGAATGAATCGCTCATGATGGATGCAGGCCTGCGGTTCTCAAAAATGATGGATCGGCTTAGTGAGAAAAACCCCGCCATCTTCTCATTGTTGTCGCTTTTACTTTTCTCCATCCCCCTGTTTTTCTTCATACGCTCCAATCCCAACATTCCCGACCTCAGGTTTTCTGAGTTTGTCATAGCGCTCGTCTATACATCCAATGGTTATAGCCTCTATTCCATCGTGGGTGGCCTGCTCGATTCCTTGTTCCTCAGGTTATTCGCAGTCTTCATGATTTTCGTCACTTTTAAGCAACTCTCTGGGTTCTCCAAATGGCGTATCTTCCGTTATTTGGTCTATACAGCCGTCATTTCTTTCGCTATGCTGGTGCTGTTGACCACCATAGGGATTTCTATCATTTATTCCACGTCGTCTCGTTGAGAGGGGGCACGACGGACTTTTTCCTCGTTTCTGCGAGGATGGGCTAAAGTCTTTTTGGGGAAGGTTTCAGGCGGGTGATGGATGGCTGTTTCCGGCGAACAGACCGTCAGATGTGATATTCCACAAAAGCCTCCATCGCCTCGTAGCAGGCCAGTCCCAGTTCGTCGTAGCGCCTTGCCGTCTCACGGTTGCGGTCTTCGGCGCGCTGCCAGAACAGGCGTTCGTCGTTGCCCAGGAAAGGCGCGCTCTCCATCTGGCTCTGATGTTTGAGGATGGCGTTTCGCTTCTCCCGCAACTCCTCCGGACTCATGGGCATGCACATCTCTATGTCGGCGATGTCCCATTCTGCCCACGCTCCGCGATACATCCACACGCGGCAGTCTTCGAGCCATCGGGCCCCCGACTGCTTCTCCTCGTCGATGGCGGCCAGTACGGCATCCGTGCACTTCCGGTGAGTGCCGTGCGGGTCGGCCAGGTCGGCGGCGACATAGATCTGGTGGGGCTTGACGGTGGCTATCAACTCCTGTATGGGATAGACGTCGCGCTCCGACATCGGCAGTTTCTCTATCTTTCCCGTCTCATAGAAGGGCAGGTCGAGGAAATGGATGTGGTCGCTTGCTATATGGTTGTAGGCACAGGCGAGGCGTGCCTCTCCCCGGCGGATGAGGCCTTTGAGGGTGAGCACCTCGGGGATGTCGGCCATGATCGGGTCCTTCGGCGAGGGATGCAGGTATTTGTTCTCGCCGTAGACTTTCAGCTCCTCGCGTTCCTTTTCTCTGATGAACTGTTTCACCTGCCGGTAGACGCGGTCGATGACGCTGTCGGAGTCGTTGGCAAAGAGATGGTTGAAGCCGTTGATGAAATGCATGAAGCGTGTCACCTCGTCGTCGTTGACGGCGATGTCGCCGCTCGTCTGATAGGCGATGTGCACGTCATGGCCCTGTTGGATGAGACGGCGTATGGTGCCTCCCATCGAGATGACGTCGTCGTCGGGATGTGGAGAGAAGACCACTACGCGCTTCGGGAAGGGCAAGGCACGCTCCGGGCGCGATGTGTCGTCGGCCTGGGGTTTGCCTCCCGGCCATCCGGTGATGGTGTGCTGCAATTCGTTGAACACTTCAATGTTGACCAGTCCGGCCGAGCCGTATTGCTCTACCCAGTGGCGCATGCCATGCTCCAGATAGTCTTTGGTCGACAGTTTCAGGAGGGGCTTGCCGGTGAGCCGGCAGAGGTTGACAACTTCCCGGCGCAATTGATGCTCGGGCATTTGAATGGTGGAAGTGAGGTTGAGATTCATGGTGTGATGAGGTGTTTTCGTTGTCCTTGGCTAATGCCGGACTTGTCGCGTCACAAAGTTCGGAAGAATTCTTGTAATCCGCAAACATTTTTGAAGGAATTCATCATTGCTTTCAGCGAAGAAAGGCTGTACCTCAGAAAAGCTCAAATATTATTTGGCTTTTCGTTCGGTTTGCACTATCATTACCGTTGGTGAAGATAGGCTGCACCTCAGAAAAGCTCAAATAAAATTTGGCTTTTCGTTCGGTTTGCACTATCTTTGCGTGCGTCATCACATTACGTTGTGCCATGCCACGTTCACTGTTGCCTACGCTCCTGCTTCAGATTCTGGTGGTCGGCTATACGCCAGGCCCGGCAAATTATCTGCCTTTGCCTTGGTGCTTTGTGCTCTTTATATCATCATCTACTGATTGTCTATGCCGTTGATGCCTGCTAACACCTTATCTTTGTCCCACTCATGAAAACTTATCTGGAGATAAAAATTCCCATCAAATATGATGATCCTTGGTTTGAGAAACTGAGGACCCTTCTTGCCGACATACCTGTCAGATGGCAGAGAGATTTTTACCATATCACATTAGTTTTTATCAATGACACCCCAAAGGACATCGACTTGTGCCCGTTATTGAAAAAACATTTGGACACTGCTTGGGCCCCTGAGCTGACTTTAGACCAACTGGGTGTTTTTGCCACGGGACCAGGGAAGTACATCATCCATCTGACTACGAGTAAAGTGCCTGAAAGGTTCCTCGCGCTGATAGAGGCTATCCGTGCGGATATGAAAGCTGCTGGCTGTGTGATTTTGTCCGATTTTATGTTGCATGTCACTCTCGGAAGGTTAAGGGATTTCAACATACGGCTTCCTCAACTCAGAAGAATGACGAAATCATTCTCTATGCCTCCCTTGCTGATGGTCTTGACTGATTTGGGCTACAGAGAATATAGAGGAAAAACGATATTTGAGACTCAGTTAATTAGAAAGGAGAGACCCTTATGAAACACATTCTCGCTTTTTTGTTGGCGTTGTTGGTGACTGCCAACATAAGCGCTCAGACAGAACATGTGAAATTCCTGGGAATTCCGCTTGACGGTAATATTCATCAGTTCCAGGAGAATCTCTCGGCCAGGGGTTGTGTCTATGACCAAAAGACCAGTGACTTGCTGCCCAAAGGTATGCGTGCTTTCAAGGGTGCCTATGCAAAACATGATGCCTTGATGATTGTCTTATACGACGAGACGGCAGATGTGGTTTATCAGGCGAAGGCCATTATCACCTGTCATGGTATGGAAATGGGAGATAGAGTGTTCAATGAGATCAACGGGCAACTGCAATCGGAATTTGGCCCACTCCTCTCGACCAAGAGCATTCAGTACGGGCATGAGTCATACGGCTACACTATATTATCCCCAGAACGGGTGGTGATAGGTGATATCGGTCTCTTTATGACAAAAGACGAAAACAACTCTAACTTTTACTTGGTGCAAGTGCAATATACGGATACCGCCAATTTGCGTATGCATGAACGCCAACAGTCAGAAGATCGTTGAGTCATTTTATGGGGCCTCGCCTGCTTCATTGTCACTTTTTATTACTATTTTTGCAAAAATATTGGTGAAAGAAGATAATCACATACAAATCCTTTTCAAATATGAAAACATACAGTTTTTTTGCGGCAATACTGTTCTGCCTGATGCCGTATACGGTTGGCGCACAAGAAACAGATGTGAATAGCCGTGACCTTCGCGGCAAAGTGGTTTATCAGGACGGTGAAGTGGTGTTCCGCCAACTTGATGAGCATACATGGATTGGGAACGGGCACAGGGTCTACAACGAATCCCTCTATATCGTTGAGGGCAATGAGCGCGCGCTCCTGATTGATGCTGGGACATACATCCCCGGGCTGGACAAGATTGTGGCAAAGATAACGTCCAAGCCTGTCACGATGATGGCAACCCATGCCCATGGTGACCATGTGGGTGGGGTAGGTCCGTTCCCCGAGGTCTATCTGAATGCTGGCGACATGACCATCGTTCCGAATAACATGCGTAATTACAAGGGACAGATAAAGTATCTTTATGATGGCGAAGTGATAGACCTTGGCGGTCGTGAGATAGAGGTGATCTTTACTCCCGGTCATACTGCCGGAAGCACGACTTTCTTTGATAAGGCAAGACACTACGGATTCAGCGGGGATGTTTTCGGCTCTACCAACCTGCTGGTGTTCACCAATCTTTCGACCGAAATGTACACTGCCGAGAGGATAGAGAACTATATGAAGAAGAATGATATCTATTTCCTCTTTCCCGGTCATTACAGTGGCGACAATCTCGAGACTCTCCAACGTGTCACCGATATTAAGGACATGTGCCGCGAGATATTAGACGGTGAGCGCAAGCCGACAGCCAGTAACGGCAACAACGGAGGCAATGACATGATGGTTGACGACAAAGGTGTACGCATCAACTTCAGCAGCCGGACAGGGATGAAATAGCTAACCAGGACTCCATCGGAATAGTAGGTGCCACCATAGGTGTTCTCGGCATCCTGGTAGTAGACCAAGATGGTATGTGCCTTGTGCCCATGCCTTCATAGCCCATCCGCAGCATGTTGTGTGAGGCAGCTTCCGCCGAATACTCATAAGGATGGAAGTCGGTAGATAAGGCAGCCTTTCTTATTCAAACTCGAAGATGTTGATGAATCCGGTGAGTTGGAAGACATTCATGATATCTTCATTGACATTTTTGAGCACGACACGGCTGCCGCCAGCCTTGGCCCCCTTAAGGATGCTGATGAGGATGCGAAGACCGCTTGACGCGATATATTCCAGGTCGGTGCAGTCGATGACGACGTCTTTTCCGTTGGTGTCGTAGAGGGGTTGGAGAGACTTCTCCGCGATAGCGGCAGCCGCAGTGTCCATTTCTCCGGCGAGAGTGACCACATATTTGTCTTCCAGTTGTTCAATCTTTGTTTTCATTGCTCTATGGTATTATTGTTTCTATGATTTTTGTATCGTATTGTATTCTTTGAGAAGGGTGAGTATGTTCTTGCCTTCGTTGCGTTCGTAGTTGATTGAGTCCACCAACTTCCGTACGAGTAGGATGCCCAGGCCTCCTATCGGACGGTCCTCGACAGAGAGTGTGGTGTCGGCGACAGTTGCTTCCGTGGGATTGAAGGCTCCTCCATGGTCGGTGATGATGAACTTGAGCCGATGTCCGTTTGAGATCAGCCTCACGCTGATGTCTCCTTTGTTACCAGCGGGATAGGCGTATTCCATCACGTTGACCACGGCTTCTTCCACAGCCAGGCGCAACTAGTTGATGAGAGGCTTTTCTATGTTCAGACGTTGCAAGGATTGCTTCATGAAGGTGTTGAGTTGCTCCACCTGTCGCACGTCGTTTTGCAGCACCAGTTCTTCGTCAAGCACTTCTCTCTCCTCTTCGGGTGTATAGTTGAAGATGAGGAGTGTCAGGTCGTCGCTCTGCTCGGCCCCCTCGGTGAACCGGTTGAGTTGGTTGGTGGTGTTGTCCAATAATTGTTTGGGCACTGTGGTATTACAGTCTGTAAGCATCTGCATGACGCGCTTCTCACCAAACAGTTCGTTTGCCATGTTTCTTGCCTCAGTGAGTCCGTCCGTGTAGAGAAACAGTGTATCCCCTCTCTTCAGGGTAATCTCTTGTGCCTCATACTGGAAGTCGTCGAAAAGGCCTATAGGCAGGTTGGGCTTGATGTCTAACATTTGGCAGTCGATGGTTCTTTCGTCCGGAGAGGCGCCTTCTGTGCGTTTCCTCTTGATGAGGATGGGCTTCTCGTGCCCGGCGTTGCAAAAGCGCAGATGCCCGGTAGGCAGGTCGAGTACACCTATAAAAAGCGTGACAAAGATATTCTCTTTATTGTTGCGGCATGCCAACTCATTGATTTGAGTCATGATATGGACGGGATTGTTCTCGCGTGAGGCAATGGTGCGGAACACAGACTTGTCCTTTTACTATCGCTTCATAACAAAGACAGGCTATGAGACCTTGAAGCCACAACATTTGTCTGCCATTCAGCTAACAG
>CADBLU010000065.1 GCA_902795605.1 uncultured Prevotellaceae bacterium
AAGATATTTTTTTGATTTGTTTTAGTAGATTAGTTTTTAAGTAGTTTGTTTTTGAAAATCGGTTGTCGTGAGACATCCGATTTTTTTGCATTGGGGGTGGGGTGATGGGTTTGATGGGCTGGATGGGTCTAATGGGCTTGATGGGGCTAATGGGGTTGATGGGCTGGATGGGTCTAATGGGCTGGATGGGCTGGATGGGTATGATGGGGCGAATGTGGCTGGTTGGCAAAAGTTTTAGATGGAAAATCAAAAAGTGATGGTGGCCAACGCTTTTTTGTCGTATATTTGCAAAGGAAAAAAAAGAAACCTTTAAATCATGGAAAATAAGCAATACTTTTTCGCAGTAGACTTAGGTGCTACCAGTGGCCGCACTATCGTCGGCACGTTGTCGGATGGTCAACTCTCTTTGGAGGAAATCACCCGTTTCGACAATCATCTTATTCAGACAGGCGGTCATTTCTATTGGGATATCTATGCCCTCTATAATGAAGTGATCAAGGGACTGAAGACCGTCGCTCAGCGACAGATTCCCATCAGCTCTATCGGTATCGACACCTGGGGAGTGGACTTTGTCTGCGTCGGCGACGACGGTGCGCTTCTCCGCAACCCTCTTGCTTATCGCGACCCCCACACCTTTGGCATGATGGACAAGTATTTCGCTGAGTGTGTGGATAAGCAGAAAGTCTACGACATCACTGGAATCCAGTTCATGAACTTCAACTCGCTGTTCCAACTCTATGCCATGAAGTGCAATGGGGACAGTGCTTTGAAGAATGCCTCCAAGGTGCTTTTTGTGCCCGACTGCCTGAGTTATATGCTCACTGGCGAACAGGTGTGCGAATATACCATCGCTTCCACCTCGCAAATGCTCGACCCGCGCACCAAGGAACTTGACAACGAACTTCTCGGCAGTGTCGGCCTCTCGCGCGACCAATTCGGCCGCATGGTGAATCCCGCCACCGTCATCGGCACCTTGACAGAGGAGGTGCAGGCCATGACAGGACTGGGAGCTGTGCCTGTCATCGCCGTGGCCGGTCACGACACGGGAAGCGCCGTGGCTGCCGTGCCCGCCCGTGATGAGCATTTCGCTTATCTGAGCAGCGGCACATGGAGCCTGATGGGTATAGAGACCAAGGATGCCGTGATCAACGAGCACAGCTTCGGCTATAATTTCACCAATGAGGGCGGTATAGAGGGCACCACTCGTTTCCTGAAGAATATCTGCGGCATGTGGCTGTATGAGCGCTGCCGCAAGGAGTGGACCGACGCTCCGCGCTCGCATGCAGAATTGCAGGCAGAGGCCATGAAGGTCGCCCCGTTCCAGAGCATCATCAATCCCGACGACCAGCTGTTCGCCAATCCTCCCTCGATGGTGGATGCCATCCAGAGCTACTGCCGTGAGACCGGGCAGCATGTGCCGGAAGGCTATGCGGAGATTTGCCGTTGCATCTTCGACAGTCTGGCCCTCCGCTACAGGCAGGTGTTCGGGTGGCTGAAGGAGTTTGCTTCCTTCCCCATCAAGACTCTCCATATCATCGGTGGCGGCTCGCTCAATGAGTACCTCGACCAGTTCACCGCCAACTCCACCGGAGTGGAAGTGCTCGCAGGACCTCAGGAAGGGACAGCCATCGGCAATATCATGCTTCAGGCCAAGGCCTGCGGCACTGTGGGCGACATCTGGGAGATGCGCAAGATCATCGCCGACAGCATTGAGATGAAGCGTTTCGTGCCGCAAGACCAGGATTTGTGGGAGAAGGCCTACGAGCGCTATCTTGAAATCGTGAAATAGGGCCGCCTGTCACTGGCGTCAATCCATCAATAACTACAGAATCACCAAATCAACTTATTTCTAAAAACCAAAACAATGAAAGCAGAACTTATCGAGAAAGCTTATGCCGTAGCCAAAGAGCGCTACGCCGCTATGGGTGTCGACACCGACAAAGTCATAGCCGAGTTAGAGAAACAGCAGATTTCACTCCATTGCTGGCAGACCGACGACGTGGTCGGCTTTGAGCGCAACGAGGCCCTCTCCGGCGGCATCCAGACCACTGGCAACTATCCCGGCCGTGCCCGTAACATCGACGAGGTGCGCAAGGACATTGAATTCGTGAAGACCTTGCTCGCCGGCAACCACCGTCTCAACCTCCATGAGATCTATGGCGACTTCGGCGGAAAGTTCGTCGACCGCGACGAGGTGGGCGTAGAGCATTTCCAGAGTTGGATAGAGTGGGCCAAGGCCAACAACATGAAGCTCGACTTCAACTCCACTTCATTCTCACATCCCAAGAGCGGCGACCTGACCCTCTCCAATCCCGACAAAGCCATCCGCGACTTCTGGATTGAGCATACCAAGCGCTGCCGCCGCATCGCCGACGCGATGGGCAAGGCTCAGGGCGACCCCTGCATCATGAACATCTGGGTGCACGACGGCTCCAAGGACCTCACCGTCAACCGTCTGAAATACCGTGAGATTCTCGCTGCCTCCCTCGACGAGATCATGGAGGAGAACCTCCCCGACATGAAGGCTTGCTTCGAGGCCAAGCTCTTCGGTATCGGCCTTGAGAGCTACACTGTGGGTTCTCACGACTTCTACACCGCCTATTGCGCTACCCGCAAGCACATCTACACCCTCGACACTGGCCACTATGAGCAGACCGAGAATGTGAGCGACTTCGTCTCCACGCTGCTCATGTATGTGCCTGAGCTGATGCTCCACGTGAGCCGTCCGGTGCGCTGGGACTCCGACCATGTGACCATCATGAACGACCAGACTCTCGACCTCTTCAAGGAGCTTGTCAGGGCTGACGGTCTCCATCGTGCCCATGTGGGTCTCGACTATTTCGATGCCAGCATCAACCGCATCGGTGCATATATCATCGGCGCCCGTGCCACTCAGAAGTGCATCCTCCAGGCCCTCCTCGAGCCTGTGGCAAAACTGCGTGAGTATGAGGCCAACGGTCAGTATTTCGAGCGCCTCGCCCTCATGGAGGAGGCCAAGTCGATGCCGTACAGCGCTGTCTTCGACTACTTCAACCTCAAGAACAACGTGCCTGTTGGCGAAGAGTTCATTCCCGCCATCCAGCAGTATGAGAAGGATGTCACCAGCAAGAGGTGATACCCGTCGCAAATGACAATTGACCATTGAGAATTGGAAATCGAGAGAGGTGGCGTCAGCACTTGTCCCGGTTTTCAATTTTCAATTTGAAAAACCATCTTCCATGGAAATAGTAATAGGACTTTTAATCATCGCCGTCGGCGCATTCTGCCAGTCGAGTTGCTATGTGCCCATCAATAAGATCAAGGACTGGTCGTGGGAGAGCTACTGGATTGTGCAGGGTGTCTTCGCCTGGCTCGTGCTGCCGTTGCTCGGCGCGTTGCTGGCCGTTCCCGCAGGGCAGTCGCTCTTCGGACTCTTTGCCAATGCTCCGTCGTTCAACCTGTGGATGACCATTTTCTTCGGTGTGCTATGGGGAGTGGGAGGACTCACCTTCGGACTTTCCATGAGATATCTCGGAGTGGCCCTTGGACAGTCGATCGCTCTCGGCACCTGTGCCGGTCTGGGCACTATCATGGGCCCAGTGCTGCTCAACATCTTCTTCCCTGAGCTCAAGGCGCTTGAGTCGCTCACCTTCGCCGTGATCCTCGGTGTCGTCGTCACGCTCGTGGGCATCGCCATCATCGGCATTGCCGGCGGCATGAAGTCGGCCTCACTCTCTGAGGAGGAGAAGAAAGAGGCAGTGAAAGACTTCAACTTCCCCAAAGGTCTGGTTATCGCGCTGCTCGCCGGTTTCATGAGCGGCTGTTTCAATGTGGGACTGGAGTTTGGCAAGAACATCAACTTCGGCGAGCTCACCGACCCGATGTTCCGCACGCTGCCCGCCACGTTCCTCGTCACCTTGGGCGGATTTGTGACCAATGCCGTCTACTGCTTCTACCAGAACCAGAAGAATCACACCTGGGGCGACTACGCCAAGACAAAGGTGTGGGGCAACAACCTCCTCTTCTGTCTGCTTGCCGGTGCGTTGTGGTACTCACAGTTCTTCGGGCTGTCGCTCGGACGCTCGTTCTTTGAGACTGGCGGCACCATGGACACGCTGTCGTTCTGCATCCTCATGGCACTCAATGTGGTGTTCTCCAATGTGTGGGGCATCATCCTGAAAGAGTGGAAAGGCTGCTCAAGCAAGACGATTACCGTTTTGGTTGTGGGTATAATCGTGCTGATTATCAGCTCGTTCTTGCCGCAGCTGATAGGATAATTCCATTCTTACATAGATATATTAAAGGAGTTTAGGAGTTTGGGAGTTTAGACATTACTTTTGCGAGCGATTGTCTGAACTCTTAGTCTCCGAAACTCCTAAACTCCTTTTTTTGTCGGGTTTTGCTTGAGCAGTGTGGCACCGATGTCTATTTCGGCAGGTTGAATGCCGCCGACATCTCTTTCATCTGCTCTTGGCTCATGCCTTCCGGCTCAAATCCCATGGCTTTCGCGTTGACATAGATCTTGGCGCTCTTCACCAGCACGTCGATTTGGTCGAAAGCATCCATCACATCGAGACCCTGTGCGAAGACGCCATGTTTCTCCCAGAGCACCACGTCGTAGTCATCGAGTTCTCTGAGTGTGGCATCGGCCAGTTCCACACTACCCGGCAGGGTGTAGGGGATGATGCCCAGTCCTAACGGGCAGAAGGCTTTGGTCTCAGGAATCATACTCCAGAGCAGGTTGGTCAGCACGTCTTTTTTCAGGAATTCCCTGTTGTGGCTCATTGCCACCAGTTCGATGGGATGGGTATGTACGGTAGCGTTATAGGCAGAGCCTTTCTCTATCAGATGGTTGTGCACGGTGAGGTGTGAGGGCAGTTCGCTGGTGGGCTGCACGGGATTGTCGGCGATGATGACATACGATGCGCAGTCGTCGAGGATACGTATCACGCTGCCGTTGTCCATCGGCCACCGTGCCAGGTCGCGCATGCGCTTTCCTGTGCCCTTGCAGTAGAAATAGCATCCTTTGAGCAGCGGCAGTGTGGTGCCTATCTGCTTCACTTCACTGATGGCGGGCATCTTCCTGATGTCGTCGTCGACAAACTTTGAGATGTTGACAGTGATGTTCCCGCCGTTTCTTTCTGCCCATCCGTTCTGCCAGAGATAACCGGCCACTTCGGCAATCTTCTCAATCTCTTGCTTGAGCGCAGGGCGTCCTTCTAAGATACTTTTTGTCATGTTTGTTTTTTTTTAGTTATAAGAGTATTGTGGTTGGGTATACACTAAGTGTTGTGCAAGGTCATTTGTCTGAACTCACTGGGTTTCTGTCCCATTTTCATCCTGAATTTCGAGGAGAAATAGTCGGGCGACTCGAAGTTGAGACGGTAGGCTATCTCTTTGATGCTCATCTTTGTGGTGGAGAGCAGTTCCTTGGCTCTCTGCAGCCGCAGGTCCTGCTGGTAGAGGGCAGGTGAGAGTCCGGTATATTGTTTGAACAGTTTTCTGAAATTGGAATAGCTCACGCCGAGGTCCTCAGCCAGTTGCTGGATGGTGAGGTCGCTTTCGAGCGCCTCTCTGATACGTAGTCTCGCGCGGCTGATCATCTCCACCTGGGTGTGGTTCTTGTTGAGCACGATGTTCCTCTCAAGCGAGTACATCATCCCGATGAGGTGGTTGACGATGCCTGCCAGCAGTTGCTGTGAGTAGGCCGCCTCCTCGTGGGCAGTGCGCAGGGCCGTGTCATAGAGCTCCACGATCTCAGCCGAGTATCCCACATGGTAGATGGGCTTCTCGGGGCCGAGGAATCCGCCGGTCACCCGGTCGTCCATATTCTTTCCTTTGAATCCTATCCAGTAACTTTTCCAGATGGATTTGGGGGCTGGTCCGTAGCTGTGCCATTCGCCGGGGAAGAGGAGGAAGATGTCGCCGGCCTTGATGACCGCCTCCTTGATATGTGCCGATTTGAAAAAACCTTCTCCCTCGATGAGGTATAGTAATTGGTATTCGTTGAGTTCACGGCCGATTTCCATGTCGAAATAGTAGCCGTCGGCATGTCCCTTCGTGGGATAGTGCTCCCCGGGCTTCACCTCGTCGAAACCTACGGTGCTGACGGTGAGACCCCATTTGGCGTCCCGTTCGTTGGCTACAAGATATTTGCTGTTTTGCATGGTGGTATTTCGTGTATTACTTGCAAAAATAGCAAAAGTCATCTAAAACTCAAAATAATCAATGATTTTTTTGATGAATTGTAAAAATTGACGGATAAGTTTGACTAGTCGGTCAGTTTTTAGTAACTTTACACCCGATAACGTACAATATAGTTTTATCGTATGAGCAAGAAAACCATTCTGCACCTCCTGTTTTTGCTTGCGCTGTCGGGAGCGCTGATCTATCTCACCAAGTCGTTTTGGATGTCGGTAGGCATCATGATGCTGCTTCTTTTGATCGACTCTTTGCTGTTGCAGTACGACAACCGCAGGCGTCGTGAGTGGGAGGAGCGTCACAGTATCAACAGCGACGAGAGCGAGAGTGACAACGGCCAGGAGTCAGAATCGTAGCGGAATTCTCATATCCTTTCTTTTATCATGCAACAACTGCGACAACTATTCTCACGTCATTTCGGGGAACTCCCCGTCTCTATCACGCCCCTTGCCGGTGCCGGCAGCAACCGGGGCTATTTCCGTCTTGCCCATTCCGACGGCCATACCGTCATCGGAGTGGTAGGCACGAGCATCGACGAGAACAACGCCTTCATCTATCTGTCGGGGCATTTCAGGAAGCGTCGGCTGCCGGTGCCTGAGGTGCTGGCGGTGAGCGACGACCACATGCGCTATCTGCAGGAGGACCTGGGCACGACGTCGCTCTTCGACGCCCTTCGTGGTGGCCGTGAGGCTGGAGGGCGCTATAATCTCAGTGAGCAGCAGCTGCTCATCGACACCATCCGTCAGTTGCCCAACTTCCAGATCCGTGGTGCCCGCGGTCTCGACTGGAACTACTGCTATCCCCAGCCCGAGTTCAATGAGGAGAATGTGTTGTTCGACCTCAATTATTTCAAATACTGCTTTCTCAAGCCTTCCGGACTTGACTTCCATGAGATGAAGTTGGAGGCCAATTTCCGGTTGATGGTGAAGGATTTGCTTCTGGAGCCTACCGAGAGTTTCATGTACCGCGACTTCCAGGCCCGCAACGTGATGCTCAACGCCGACGGCTCTCCCTCTTTCATCGATTTCCAAGGTGGCCGCAAAGGGCCTTACTACTATGACCTGGCCTCTTTCCTCTGGCAGGCGTCGGCCCGTTACCCCGACAAGTTGCGCCGCAAGTTGATCTATGAGTACTACAACTCTCTCAAGAATTTCACCGAAGTGCCTTCGAAGCGGCATTTCGTCAACCGTCTGGCACTCTTTGTCCTGTTCCGCACGCTTCAGGTGCTCGGAGCCTATGGCTACCGCGGCTATTTTGAGCGCAAACAGCATTTCCTCGACTCCATACCTCCCGCTATTGAGAACCTGCGCCGTCTGCTGGCCTCCGACAACTTCCACTACGCCTATTTAGGTGAGGTGCTCCGCCGCCTGACCGAACTGCCGCAGTTCGCTCCCGTAGCGGAAGAGCCGCGCTCTCGTGCCGACGGCTATAAGACCAGCGACAGCAATGTGTATCAGGCACATACCAATGACGGGCCTGCCACTTTCTCGAAATACGACGGCAAGGGACCTCTTGTGGTACGTGTGTATAGTTTCTCCTATCGTAAAGGTATCCCCGAGGACGAGTCGGGCAACGGCGGCGGTTATGTCTTCGATTGCCGCAGCACGCACAACCCCGGCCGTTATGAGCCTTACAAGCTTCTGACCGGCCTCGACGAGCCTGTCATCCGCTTTTTGGAGGACGACGGTGAGATACTGACTTTCCTCAGCAGTGTCTACCGCTTGGCCGATGCCCATGTGGAGCGTTATCTGCAGCGGGGGTTCACCAGTCTGATGTTCTCTTTCGGATGTACGGGCGGTCAGCACCGCAGTGTCTACTCAGCCCAGCATCTGGCGGAGCATCTTCATGAGAAATACGGCATCGAGGTGCACGTCCACCATCGGGAGCAGGACATCCATCAAATAATGCAACGACTATGAGACAGGCCATGATTTTCGCCGCCGGCCTGGGCACACGCCTGCGCCCGCTCACCGACACGATGCCGAAGGCGCTGGTGAGGGTAGGGGGGCAGCCTCTGCTCTGGCATGTGCTGATGCGCCTGCGCG
Source organism: uncultured Prevotellaceae bacterium (assembly GCA_902795605.1). Lineage (GTDB taxonomy): Bacteria > Bacteroidota > Bacteroidia > Bacteroidales > Bacteroidaceae > Prevotella. The sequence continues at coordinate 8,226 of CADBLU010000065.1, forward strand.
ATGCTGGTTTTGAGCGCATCGTTGTCAATGTGCATCATTTCGCCAGTCAGATAGTGGACTATCTAGACAGCAACAGTCATTTCGGCCTCGACATCCGCATCAGCGACGAGAGCGGCCAACTGCTGGAGACGGGTGGTGGCATCCGCAAGGCGCTGCCCCTGCTGGATGCCGGCGAGCCGGTGCTCATCCACAACGTGGACATCCTCAGCAATGCCGACCTGGAGGCTTTTTACCTCTCGGCTAGTCAGGATCCGTCTGCCGATGCATGGCTTATCGTCAACGAGCGGTCCACCAGCCGCTATCTGCTCTTCGACAGCGACGCTCGGCTTGCGGGCTGGACCAATGTCTCCACCGGCGAGGTGAAGTCACCCTATCCTGAGTTTGACGCCTCTCTCTATACTCCGCTTGCGTTCAGTGGCATTCATCTCATCGCCCCCTCGCTTTTCCCCATGCTCTGTCAGTGGCCCGAGCGCTTTCCCATCATGGATTTTTATCTCAGGGAGTGCGACAAGGCTGTCGTGAGGGCATGGAAGGCCGACGGTCTCCGTCTACTCGATGTGGGAAAACTGAACTCGCTTGCGGATGCGGAGCGCTTCGTGGGTGGTCAGGGCAACGCTCGTCCTATACAATAAAGGAAACCATCAAAAATATCAACATATCCATATGCAACAGAAAATCATCATTCTCGACTTTGGGTCTCAGACGACTCAGTTGATAGGCCGTCGTGTCAGGGAGTTGGACACTTTCTGCGAGATATTGCCCTACAACAAGTTTCCTGCCGACGACCCTTCGGTCATCGGTGTCATCCTCAGCGGTTCGCCGTTCTCTGTGCACGACCCGGAGGCATTCCAGGTCGACCTGTCACAGTTCATCGGTCGTATTCCCGTGCTGGGCATCTGCTATGGCGCGCAGTTCATCTCCCACTCTCAGGGTGGAAAGGTAGAAAAGACCAACTCGCGTGAGTATGGCCGGGCACATCTGCAGTCGGTGGACACCACCAATCCTCTCTTCGCCGGGTTCGAGCAGCACTCGCAGGTGTGGATGTCGCATGGCGACACTATCACCGCCATCCCCGAAGGCTATAAAACCATCGCGTCGACAGCCGACGTCCTTCATGCCGCCTATGCCTCGCTCAATCAACCTGTGTGGGCTGTTCAGTTCCATCCCGAGGTCTTCCATACCACTCAGGGCATGACGCTGCTCCGCAATTTCGTCGTGGGCATCTGCGGTTCGCGACAGGAGTGGAGCGCTGCCTCCTTTGTCGACAGCACTGTGGCCGAGTTGCGGCAGCAGTTGGGTTCCGACCGTGTCATCCTCGGCCTGTCGGGCGGTGTCGACTCCAGTGTGGTGGCTGTGTTGCTCAACAAGGCCATCGGCGACCGTCTCACCTGCATCTTCGTCGATCACGGGATGTTGCGCAAGAACGAGTTCCTGAAGGTGATGAAAGCCTATGAGGGTCTGGGACTGAACGTGATAGGTGTCAACGCGAGCGACAAGTTCTTTGCCGACCTGGCCGGAGTCTCGGACCCTGAGCAGAAACGCAAGATTATCGGCCGCGACTTTGTGGAGGTCTTCAATGCTGAGGCCAAGAAGATTACCGACGCCAAATGGTTGGCGCAGGGCACCATTTACCCCGACCGCATCGAGTCGCTCAATATTACGGGCAAGGTCATTAAGAGTCACCACAATGTGGGCGGACTGCCCAAAGAGATGCACCTGCAACTCTGTGAGCCGCTGAAATGGCTCTTCAAGGATGAGGTGCGCCGTGTGGGCTATCAGTTGGGCATGCCCGAGCGTCTTATCAAGCGCCATCCCTTCCCCGGACCGGGCCTGGCCGTACGTATCCTTGGTGATATCACACGCGACAAGGTGCGCATGCTGCAAGAGGCTGACGACATCTATATCGAGTCGATGCTGAAGTATGTGTGCGACGACGGCGAGGTGCTCTACGACAAGATCTGGCAGGCGGGAGCAGTGCTTCTCTCCACCGTCCGCAGCGTGGGCGTGATGGGCGATGAGCGCACCTACGAGCATCCTGTGGCTCTCCGTGCCGTCACCAGCACCGATGCCATGACAGCCGACTGGGCTCACCTGCCTTACGATTTCATGGCACAAGTGTCGAATGAGATCATCAACAAGGTGCGTGGCGTCAACAGGGTCTGCTACGACATTTCCTCCAAACCACCATCCACGATTGAGTGGGAATAAATAACTCTGCTTCCTCGTGTCTGAAGGACTTTTGGGGGAATCAGGAGTTTGGGAGTTTAGACAGTAGACTCGATTCGTGGCTCCTTTCTTGGAGGATTTTTATATGCAGGAGTTGAGAAGTTAAGGAGTTTCATTCATTTGGCTCCTTGGCTCCTCAACTTTTTAGTGTATGAATTTTTCGGACATATATGAAGTGTGTTTCTACATGAGCACCAGAGCTTTACAAAGCAGCCGATTATTTAATAGTTGTCAATCTCCCAGTCATAAATCTCGCCATCGGTCGCTGTGGGATATTGGTGCTTTTCGATTAGTTCGGCGACGGTGAAGGAACCTTTGAAGGAAGCACCGAGCAGCAGTGCGATGATTCGTTCAATTTGTTCGTTGGCCTGCTGGATAAATGGGTTGTATAGGGATTTGCAGGCATTGATGACCATGCCTCCAGCCTTGCTGCATTCCATCCAACCGTCATTTGCATCCAGGCATTTCTGGACTTCAATACGCTGCAAAAGAAGGATATGTATCATCTGGCTTCGCTCTCGGGGACTCCAAGTGAAATCTTTCTCAGTCCAAGGTGTCTTAAAAGCCTGGTCTCTCCATTGGAACAGCCACTCCAGGATGGTTTTCTTGTCGGTTTCGTCAATGGGGGATTTTTCCAGAATCTCAAGATTGTCCATTGTGTCTTGGCCGAAGACGGCAGATGCGTCATCATAAGGAATGCCAGTGTGCGGCATCATGTCGCCTATGTAGGCGCGCATGACCGCGATGAGCCGTTGAAAGAAAATCTGGTCGCTCCACACCAGGTCCCTCATCAGTTTTCTTCTGAAATCGTACTTGGCAAGGAAAACGTATTCTCTCACGAGTCTTTGGGCATCCCAAATTTGGTTGTTCCAGTCGATGTTGTTAGGGCCTCTCATTTGTGTGCTTTTTTATTGCTGGTGATGAATGTGGTAAAAGGATAGGGGGAAATCCCCTCGGATATTTCGCGGAGGTTGTTTATCTGATGCAAAGATATTGGTATCTTGTGCCAAATCGTGAGACAAGAGAGAGGAAAAGACAGAAAAAATTTTTTTCATGTCTTTTCCCGAGCGCCAGTCGATTCGCCGGAGGCAAATCGTGGTACAAGCGAGAGAAAATGATGAAAAACTTGTTTTTGGGGGCAACGGCAAAGCCGTTGCCTACGGAGAAAGGGAAGCCGCTGCCTATGGAGAAGGCGGGGGCCGCTCTTTTGGGGAATTGCTTTGCATCTGTTTCTTCTCCGTGATAAGAGATTGTAGAAATCGCTTTTCATATTTGGTAAGTTCGCATAAATTTTGTACCTTTGTGTTCGAATGGGCGGGCGAATGAGGTTGCCCAAGTTTGCCTTGTCCGGAGATCCTCGCTCTTGCCAGGCGGTGTCCCCAAGTTTGCCTTGTCCGGAGATCCTCGCTCTTGCCAGGCGGTGTCCCCAAGTCCGCCTTGCCCGGAGGTTCTCGCTCTTGCCAGGCGGCATGCTTGGGAGAGAAGTTTACTAAAATTATGAAATAATCAATAGCCTTCCACTATCGAGTGGGAATGAATGTCAGCACGATGTCCTATCATACGAACCTTTTAAGACATGCTATCATCCTCTGGTTGCCCATGGCATTCGTCTTTATGACGATTGGCTGTGGGCAAAAAGCGCAACCGGAGGAAGAGGTGGTGTACCATTATGAAGAGATACCTTATCCCACACCCAATATCAAGCCCGATTCCGTGAATGAGGTGTTAGGGGTGATCCTCCACCACACGGCGCTCCCTACGGTGGAAGAAGCTCTGCATGAACTGACCCGTCCCCGTGGCGTCAGTTCGCATGTGGTTATCGACACCGACGGCACCCGCTATATCCTTGCCCCTCCCACGGCCGTGACCTATCATGCCGGTCTCTCTGTGCTCAACGGCAGAGAGCGCTGCAATTATTTCTGCATCGGCGTGGAATTTCAGGGCAATACGGAAGAGGCCCCTCTGACCGACGACCAGATTAGGAGCGGGATTGACTATCTGCTGCCCGTCATCCGGCAATACAATATCCCCCTGAGCAATATCGTCACCCATAAGATGGTGAGAGACACATTTATGCAGATGTATCCCGAGCGGCGCTGCAAAGACAAAGTAGATATCACGCCTGCGGAATATGAACGGTTTATGACCGCCTTGAGGCAGGCCTTAGAATAATAAAATAACTCACAGATACCGACAATGAAAATTTTACACACCAGCGATTGGCATTTAGGCCATGAATTTTACAATTACAAGAGAAAGGACGAGTTCGTCCATTTTTTCAGTCAACTGAGGCAGATCATCGTCGAGCATCAACCCGACGCCATGCTTGTCAGTGGAGACGTCTATCATTCCACTGTTCCTGACATCGCCACGCAGACCATGTATACGGAGATGATGCTGACACTCCATGAGGCCTGTCCGGAGATGGAGATAGTCGTCACCGCAGGCAATCACGACAGTGCGTCACGCCTGGAGATCGACCGTTCACTGTGGAGCCGTTTCCACGTCAGGGTGGTTGGCGGCCTCTCACGCAGTGCCGACGGCGTCTGTTACGACGACCATGTCTTCCGTATCGGCGACAAGGGTTTTGTGGTGGCAGTGCCCCATGTGTTCAAGCAGAATTTCCCACCCGCCAAAGTGGAAGGAGAAGACCGGCAGACCGCCTTCTTCAAGTCGCTCATGCAATATGTCACCGACCACAATGCCGGCGGGCTGCCGGTGGTGCTGATGGCCCATCTTGCTGTCGACCACTCGTCGGAGCGAAAGGTGTATGCGGAGGTGGGCGACATGGTCTATGAAGACGTGGGGGTGCTCGCCGACGGTTACGACTATGCGGCCCTCGGACATATCCACCGTCCCTCGCAGGTGCCCTCTGCCAGTACGAGGGTGAGATATTGCGGTTCGCCGCTTGCCATCACCTTCAATGAGGAGTATGAGCACTCTGTCTCCATCGTCGAGGTGGAGCATGGCCAGGCGCCTGTGGTCACCCCGGTGCCCATCGTCCCCTTGCGCGGGGTGCGGACGGTTCCCGACGGGGCGGTGAGCTTCGCTGAGGCTCTGGAGCTCTTGTCTGAACTTCCTGACAGTGATCCCTCTTATATACGGGTGAATGTGCTTGCCGACGAGGGGCTGCCCCCCGATGCGGTAGAACAGGCCCTTCGTGCGACGGAGAACAAGGCGTGCCGCTTCTGCCTCTTCCAGAAGTCAGCCGTCAGAAAGCAACGCTCCACCGAGGAAACCTTCGATGTGACACCTACGGAGTTCTTGGAGATGAGCCCCGTGGAACTTGCGCGTCGCTATCTGGAGTTCAGGGGCGATGTAGACAACGTGGAAGAACTGCTTGACATGATGAAGGAGACACTTGACTTAATGGAAATGGAGGAATCGAAATGAAAATCAAGAAACTTGAGATACACAATCTGGCATCCATCGGTCATGCCGAGATAGATTTTGAGCACGGTGAACTGGCAGGGGAGACCCTCTTCCTGATTACAGGTCCCACTGGGGCGGGGAAGACCACCATCCTCGACGCCATCTGTCTCGCTTTATACGATGACACACCGCGAATGACCGATGCCAACGAGAATAAAGAGTACTACACCGAAATCGTCAATTCCGCCAGGGGTAGAAACGATGAACTTTTGGAAAAGGTATCCCTTCAGTTAGGCCATAAAGGGCAACTGCTCCGCCGCGGCACCTACGAGGGATGGGTTAGCCTGACTTTTGAGGCCGGCGACATCAACTATGAGGCAACCTGGAGCATCGGTCGCTCTAACCAACGTAGCAACGGCAAATTGCAGAGTTCGAAGCACACCTTGAAGCGTCTTTCTGACTTACAAGTATGGAGCAAGAAGGCAGAAGTGGCGGCGATGGTGGAGCAACTCACGGGCCTTTCTTTCGAAGAGTTTTGCCGCACCACCATGTTGGCTCAAGGCGAATTCTCCCGTTTTCTGCAAAGCAAGAAAGATGAGAAATCGAGTATCCTTGAGACCCTCACCCATACGGAGATCTATACGAAGTTGGGTAAGAAAATCCATGAACTTAAAAATCAGCGCGAAGAAGACTATAAACGGGCAGAAGAAGGCTTGAGAAACATCCGTCCGCTCACTGATGAGGAGATAAGTCAGCACAATGCCGAGATAGAGAGACTGTCGCAGGAGCACAACGGTGTGGGCAGCCGCATCCAGCATGCTTTTGACGTCCGTCAGTGGATGGAAACCGACATCCGTCTGAAGGGTAGGACAGAACAAAGTCAGAAGACCCTCTCCGAGCAACGCGCAGTTATCATTTCGCCGGAATACCTTGCAGAGAAAGCCGATATTGCAGATTTCGCGCTCACCATACAACCCCGCACCTGGCTCGATGATATCCGCGCTGCCATCAAGCGGCGCGAGCAACTTACCGGCCAGCAGTCATCATTCACAACCGAATATGAACTCTTGGCGGCCGCCATCATCCGGCTTCAGGCCGATCAGACGGCAGAAGAGACACGTCTGGCTGAGACACAAGCGTGGCTCGACAGCCGGAAGGCGGATGCCGCGATGCTGACAAATGTGGGAGCTGTCGAGGTCAGACTGCGCCAGGTGTCGGAATACGAGGCCTCTCTCATACAGATAACGTCGAAGCGTGAAAAAAGCGTGGGACAGGTGGCCGTATCAGAGGAGGCCATCCACCATGCAGAGGAAAATGAGCGTCAGGCCTTCGAGAGTGAGACCAGGCAGAAGCAGCAGGTGGACGACCTCTCTGCCGCCATTGCCCGGATGGACTCCACTGGTGTGCAGCGCCTGCGCGAGGAGCTGCAACGGCAGACACAGTCGGTGAATGAACTGAGCGCCAATGTGCGTCTGCTTGAAGAAGTCCGCAAGCGTATCGACTTGGTAGAGAAAGACTACAAGGCGGAAGTGGAGGACAAGCAGAGGCTTGAGGCCGCCCTTCCTGAGCAAGAAGAACAACAACGGAAAGCCAGAGAGAATGCTGAAGAAGCCCAGCTCATCTACGATCAGTGGCATGAGTCTCTCGAAAAAAGTTTTAAGACGGCCCGTTCCTTGTTGCGTAAGAATGACACCTGTCCGCTCTGTCAGCAAAAGATAGAGCACGACCATGTGCCCGACCCCGACTATGAGACGGTGCTCGGTCCCATCTTCAGCCGTAGGGATGAATACCAGAAGAAACTGAACGAAGCGACCGCACGGTTGGAAGCCAGCCGCCGGGAGTTGAAAAAGACCGGAGATCATCTGCTCTTGACACAGCAGCGATGGGAGAAAGAGAAGTCGGCCTTTGACCGGCAACTGGAAAGAGTGAGGCAGTCATATCTTGCTGCTGAAGAAATGTGCGAGGCATCAGTGAGTGCTGCGGGAGCACAGCTGAGGGATGAGGCTGCCGTCAATGCCGGACTGGTCAATGTCCAGCAGTTGGACGAGCGTGCCCGGGTGCTGTTAACTGCTATCGACAGTCAGATGGAAAAGGTGAGGGCCAAGGAAGAAGAAATCCGTCAGGCTCAGCAACAACTTGAGGTTGCCCGCAAACGACTTGAGGAGTTGAGCAAAAAGAGCAGCGATTCGCAGAAGAAAACGCTTCAGGCACGTCATCAACTGACATTGCTGCAGAACCGCATCGCTGACCTCGACCGCCAGATGTCGGAAACCAACAGACGTATAGAGGAGGCGAAAGAACTGCTGCGCCAGCAAATCACCTATCCCGGTTGGGAGGAAGAGTGGGACGCCAGCCATGATGCTTTTATCACCCGGCTCAAGGCCGACGGACAGCAATATGCTGAGACTGAGAAGACCCGCGCAAAATTGGCACAGACGACAGAGAGCCGCAAGACGCTGATTGCCAATGTAGTCGGCCTACGCGATTCGGTAGAAGAGAGAGCACCCTTCGTCACTCAGGGACAGACGGCCACCGGTGCCCGTGTCGACGAAGGAAAGATTGTGGGCAGGTGGCAAAAACTCTTTTCTGATGTCACCTCATGGAAAACAAGTATGGAAGAAACCGCCGAGACCCTGAACGAGAGACGCAGGTTGGTGGACGAATTCCTCGGTAGCCATCCCGCCATCTCTCAGGACCGGTTGAATGAACTTGCGGCCATGTCGAAAGAAGAGGTCGATAGGACAGAACGGAGGCACAGGAGCATCGAGGACGACATCAAAAAGCTCGAAGGCGAACTCGCTAACATCGTCAAAGAGCAAGAGCAGCACCAGGCGAGAAGGCCCGAGATAGAGGAGGGATCGACCATAGAGACCCTCAGCGATGCGATCAGTCGGATGCAGGCGGAGCAACAGCAACTGGCCACACAGATAGGGACGCTGAAAGCCACCCTTGAGGAGAACCGTAAGACGGTGCTGCGCCATGAGCAGGCCCTCGCAGAGAGAGACCGTCTGAAGGCCGAGTGGGACAAATGGATGCGGTTTCATGAGCTCTTTGGCAACAGTGACGGAAATAAGTTCCGCACCATCGCCCAGAGTTTCATCCTCCATCACCTGCTTCAGAAGGCCAATATCTATCTCAGGCAGTTCACCGACCGTTTTGAGTTGACCTGCCAGGCAGGGTCGATCACCATCCTCGTGAAAGACAACTACAGCAACCAGACCCAATATATTAAGGTGTTGTCGGGTGGAGAGAGTTTCATGGTCTCGTTGTCCCTCTCGCTTGCGCTGGCACAATTGCGGCCCAATCAAAAAGGCGTCGATATCATCTTCATTGATGAAGGATTCGGCACCCTCGACAAAGAGTGCCTCAATGCTGTGATGGACACCCTCGAGCGGCTTCACCAGATGGGTGGACGTCGCGTGGCACTCATCAGCCATGTCGAAGCCCTCAATGAGCGGATACAAGCCCAGATACAGGTGTCGCGTGTCGACCCGTCGCGGAGTGAGGTGAAAGTAGTGCGTAACTAAATAAGGAAAAGGTAGGGAAAACGCCTAAAAAAACAGAGACAGACATCGGTTAATCGAACCATTTTTCTTACTTTTGCATCCGACAAAAACAGAAGACAATGCCAGAATATACACAGAAGAAAAACAGCAAGCGGGCGACATCTCCGTCGCCCATAGATACCGGACTGGGGCACTTGCCACCCCAATCGCTTGAGACGGAGCGGCTTGTGCTCGGTGCTCTGATGATCGATAAGGATGCATTCACCGTGGTGAGTGAAATCCTCCGACCTGAGACGTTTTATGAACTCCGCAACCAGAAGGTCTATTCAGCCATCCAGACCCTGAGCATCAACGAGCACCCTGTGGATATGCTCACCGTCATCGAGCAACTCAAGCGCGACGGCACGCTGGAAGATGTGGGCGGACAGATGTATCTCTATGAGTTGACCGCCCATGTGGCATCGTCGGCTCATGTGGAATATCATGCGCGCATACTGGCCCAGAAATATCTTGCCCGCCAACTGATTTCCTATGCCAGCGTGATAGAGACGAAGGCCTTCGACGAGACCAATGATATCGAGGTGGTGATGCAAGAAGCCGAGGGACGGCTCTTCGAACTGTCGCAGACCAACATGAAGCAAGACTATACGCAGATCGACCCTATCGTGAAGCGTGCGCTGGAAATCATGCAGTTGGCGGCCGCCAACACCGGTGGTCTGACGGGTGTGCCAAGCGGCTTCACCAAACTCGACGACATGACCTCCGGATGGCAGCGCAGCGACCTTGTTATCCTTGCCGGCCGTCCTGCCATGGGTAAGACATCGTTTGCCCTCTCCGTCGCCAAGAATATCGCGGTAGACAACCGCATCCCCACCGCATTCTTCTCACTCGAGATGAGTAATGTGCAGTTGGTCAACCGCCTCATCTCCAACACCTGTGAGATTGACAGCAAGAAGGTGATGAACGGTCAGCTCAACGACGCCGAGTGGGCGCGGCTCGACAAGAACATCCGTCTCCTCGACGGTGCTCCCCTCTATCTCGACGACACCCCCGGCCTGTCGATCTTCGAACTCCGCACCAAGGCCCGCCGGCTTGTGCGTGAGAAAAAGGTGCAGATTATCATGATCGACTACCTGCAGCTGATGAATGCCAACGGCATGCGTTTCGGCAACCGTCAGGAGGAGGTCTCCACCATCAGCCGTTCGCTCAAGTCGCTCGCCAAGGAACTCGATGTGCCTATCATCGCACTCTCACAGCTCAACCGTTCGGTGGAGAAACGCGACGAGAACGACGGCAAGCGCCCGCAGTTGAGTGACCTCCGTGAATCGGGTGCCATCGAGCAGGATGCCGATATGGTGATCTTCGTCCACCGCCCCGAATACTATCGTATCTATCATGACGAGAACGGCACCGACCTCCGCGGCCTGGCACAGATCATCATCGCCAAGCACCGTAAGGGAGCCGTGGGTGATGTGCTGTTGCGCTTCCTGGGACAGTATACACGCTTCGCCAATCCCGACGAGGGCTATGTGCCGCCTACCGCAGGCGGAGAGATTATCGGGTCGAAGATGAACGACCCCATGCCCGACGACCCGTTAGGCCCGCCACCTCCTCCCGACTCTCCCTTCTGACGGCCGTCCCATTTGTTCTGTTTGTTGCTGTCATACAGCAACATACGGAACGATGGCCGGCAAGGCCGCTTGCCACTCCCGACCAATAAGAGCGCATAAAGCAATTGTCTAAACTCCCAATCTCCCAAACTCCTAAACTCCCAATCTTCCAAACTCCTAAACTCCTAAACTCCCAAACTCCTAAATAAAATGAGAATCATATCAATAATAGTAAGTTCTTTTGTCTGTGTGCTGGCAGCCTGCGCACAGGCGCCTTCCATCTCCGTCCTTGGCGATTCCTATTCCACCTTCGAAGGATACGTCACACCGTCGACCAATGAGATGTGGTATTACGAGGAGAGCGGCAACCGCACAGATGTCGACGACGTGACACAGACATGGTGGTGGCAGGTGGCCAAGAATGGCGGCTACAGACTGTGCGTCAACAACTCCTACAGCGGGAGCACCGTGGGCTATCGTGGCTACGACGGCAACGATTACTCTGACCGTTCTTTCCTCACGCGAATGGACAATCTGGGCAATCCCGACATCATCCTCATTTTCGGTGCCACCAACGACAGTTGGGCCGGTGAGCCGGTGGGTGAGTATAAGTATGGAGGTTGGACCAAGGCCGATTTCTATACCTTCCGTCCGGCGATGGCCTATATGCTCCATCATGTCGTGACGAGATACCCCAACGTGAAAGTCTTTTTCATCCTCAACAGCGAACTGCGTGATGATATCACTGAGTCGTGCCAGACCATCTGCCGGCATTATGAGGTGCCATGCATCGCCCTCCACGACATCCACAAGATCAACGGGCATCCGTCGGTCAGTGGCATGAAGGCCATCGCCAATCAGGTGCTGGAAGCCATGCAAAAGTAGGGGCGCGCAAAAAAAAGTGATAATTTGTAGCGATTATCTGCAAATATATGTTATCTTGACGCAAATCAAGTCAAAAAAGTGATAAATTATTTGTCGGAAAGATGATTTATGATTACCTTTGCAGCCAAATCAGACAAATACGGAAATGGCAAACTGTTATACGATTATTATTAGCATTCTATCCATTCGACTGCAGCATGCGGCCGGAAGTGATGAATCGTGCGGATAATCTATGTGATTGCTAATAAGATACGGCCTTTCTCACTTCCCGAAGTGTGAAAGGCTTTTTGTTTGAATGGTATCATACTCCTGTATCGGAGTGAAAAATAAAAAAGGAATGAACGACAGATTATTTATTTTCGACACAACACTGCGCGATGGTGAGCAAGTGCCAGGCTGCCAGCTCAACACCGTGGAGAAGATTCAAGTGGCGCGCCAACTCGAGCAGCTTGGCGTGGATGTGATTGAGGCGGGTTTCCCCATCTCGAGTCCCGGAGACTTCAATTCTGTGATAGAGATTTCCAAGGCAGTGACCTGGCCCACCATCTGCGCCCTCACGCGTGCGGTGGAGAGAGACATTGACGTGGCGGCAGAATCGCTGAAGTATGCCAAGCGCAAGCGTATACATACAGGTATCGGCACCAGCGACTCGCATATCAAATACAAGTTCAACTCCACCCGTGAGGAAATCCTCGAACAGGCTGTGGCAGCCGTGAAATATGCCCGCCGTTATGTGGAGGACGTGGAGTTCTATGCCGAGGATGCCGGCCGCACCGACAATGAATATCTGGCAAGGGTGATAGAGGCCGTCATCAAGGCCGGAGCCACCGTGGTGAACATCCCCGACACCACGGGCTATTGCCTTCCTGAAGAATACGGCGCAAAGATCAAATATCTGATGGAGCATGTAGACGGAGTGCACAAGGTCGTCATCTCCACCCATTGCCACAATGACCTCGGGATGGCCACGGCTAATACCTTCAGTGGGATTGTCAACGGTGCCCGCCAGGTGGAGGTGACCGTCAATGGCATCGGCGAGCGTGCGGGAAACACGTCGCTCGAGGAAATCGCCATGATTCTCAAGTGTCACAAGACGCTGGGCATCGACACTAATATCAATACGACAAAAATATATCCCACCAGCAGGATGGTGTCGAGCCTGATGAACATGCCCGTTCAGCCCAACAAAGCCATCGTGGGACGCAATGCCTTTGCCCATTCGAGCGGCATCCATCAGGATGGAGTGCTGAAGAATGCGTCGACCTATGAGATTATCGACCCCAAGGACATCGGACTCGAAGACAGTTCCATCGTGCTCACAGCCCGTTCCGGGCGTGCGGCCCTCAAATACCGCTTGGGTGTATTAGGCGTGAATATCGACGATGACCACCGTATTGACAAGATCTACGAGAAATTCCTGAAACTGGCCGACCAGAAGAAAGAGGTCTCCGATGTGGATATCATGATGCTCGCAGGAGCAGATACGGCTGAGGCACACGCTGTGAAACTCGACTACCTGCAAGTGACCACTGGCATGGGCGTGAGAAGCGTGGCGAGCATCGGTATCGACATCAGCGGTCAGAAGTTTGAGGCCGCCTGCACGGGCAACGGTCCTGTGGATGCCGCCATCAACGCCCTGAAGAAAATCATTCTCAAGAAAATGACTCTCAAGGAATTTACCATCCAGGCCATCTCCAAGGGTTCCAATGATGTGGGCAAGGTGCACATGCAGGTGGAATACAACGGAGGGCTTTATTATGGATTCGGTGCCAATACCGACATCGTCACCGCTTCGGTAGAGGCCTATATCGATTGTATCAACAAATTCAGAAACTGAGAATATGAACACACTTTTTGACAAAATATGGGACAGGCATGTGGTGCAACTCATCGACGACGGACCCACTCAGTTGTATATCGACCGCTTGTATTGCCATGAGGTGACCTCGCCGCAGGCCTTCGACGGAATGAGGGCACGGGGGCTGAAGTGCTTCCGGCCGGGACAGATTTTCTGTATGCCCGACCACAACACGCCGACACACGACCAGGACAAACCCATCGACGACCCGGTGTCGAAGACGCAGGTCGACGCGCTGGAGCGCAATTGCCGTGAGTTTGGCCTGACACACTACGGGATGATGTCGCCCGACAATGGCATCATCCATGTCGTGGGACCGGAGAAAGGCCTCTCGCTGCCGGGGATGACCATCGTCTGCGGCGACTCCCACACCTCCACGCACGGGGCAATGGGGGCGGTGGCCTTCGGCATCGGCACCTCAGAAGTGGAGATGGTGCTTGCCTCGCAGTGTATCCTTCAGCAGAAGCCCAAGTCGATGCGTATCAGCATCAACGGCCGTCTTGACCGCGGAGTGACTCCTAAGGACGTGGCGCTCTTCCTCATGGCGAAACTCACTACCTCCGGTGGCACCGGCTATTTCATCGAGTATGCCGGAGATGTGGTGAGCGACATGTCGATGGAGGGCAGGCTCACCCTCTGCAACCTGAGCATTGAGATGGGGGCCAGAGGAGGATTCGTGGCTCCCGACGAGACCACTTTCGCCTATCTCAAAGGGCGTGAATACTCGCCAAAGGGAGAGGAGTGGGAGAAGGCCGTCGCCTATTGGAAGACCCTTCGCAGCGGTGACGATGCCGTCTTCAACCGCGAACTGACGTTCGACGCATCCGAGATAGAGCCCCGGATCACCTATGGCACCAATCCCGGCATGGGAATAGGCGTCACACAGCGCATCCCCCTTGCCGAAGAGATAGAGGAGGGGAGCAGGGCCTCTTTCAAGAAGGCTTTGCGATACATGGGTTTTGAGGAAGGAGAGTGCCTGCTGGGGCATCCTGTCGACTATGTGTTCCTCGGCGCCTGCACCAACGGCCGTATCGAGGACTTCCGGGCCTTTGCCTCCATCGTCAAGGGAAAGCAGAAGGCCGACGGCGTCGTCGCATGGCTTGTGCCGGGCAGTTGGGCAGTGCACCGCCAGATCCATGAAGAGGGGCTCGACGAGGTGCTGTCAGCTGCCGGTTTCGAGATCCGTCAGCCCGGTTGCTCTGCCTGTCTGGCGATGAACGACGACAAGGTCCCCGCCGGTAAATATTGCATCTCGACAAGCAACCGAAATTTTGAGGGACGCCAGGGACCCGGTGCCCGCACGTTGCTGGCCAGTCCGCTGATGGCTGCTGCCGCGGCGGTGACAGGTGTGGTGACCGATCCCCGCCAACTGATGTGACAATGTCTGCCGTCCAACTGCCAGATGGCTTTATATCTGAGTATGGGCGAAAGCGAAAACAAAAAACAGGAAAGTAAGATGAAACAGAAATTCAATATTATCACAAGCACCTGTGTCCCTCTGCCTCTGGAGAATGTGGATACAGACCAGATTATCCCGGCGCGCTTCCTCAAAGCCACCGACAAGTCGGGATTTGGCGACAATCTCTTCCGTGACTGGAGATATGACGCCGACGGCAACCCTCGTAAGGATTTCGTGCTCAACGACCCCACCTACAGCGGATGTATCCTCGTGGCAGGCAGGAACTTCGGTTCTGGTTCCTCGCGCGAGCATGCCGCGTGGGCCATCGCCGGCTATGGCTTCAGGGTGGTCATCAGTTCGTTTTTTGCCGACATTCACAAGAACAACGAGCTCAACAATTTCGTCTTGCCAGTGGTGGTGTCGGAAGCCTTCCTCGCCGAACTCTTCAAGACGATTGCCGATGACCCGAAGATGCAGGTGGAGGTGGACTTGCCCCGTCAGAAAGTGACCAATCTGTCTACCGGCCACAGCGAGACATTTGAAATCAACGGCTATAAGAAGCACTGCCTGATGCAAGGTCTCGACGACATCGACTTTTTGTTGCAGAACAAAGAAAAAATAGAAGCATGGGAACGTCAGAACCGTTGAACACGCGGCCCCAGACTCATCCGTTCATCGAAATCATGGACAGTACGCTGCGCGATGGCGAACAGACCAGCGGCGTCTCTTTCCTGCCCCATGAGAAACTGATGATCGCCAGGATGCTGATGAAGGACATCAATGTCGACCGTCTGGAGGTGGCCTCGGCCAGAGTGTCCGACGGAGAGAAAGATGCCGTGAAGATGATCTGCCGCTATGCCGAGAGTGTGGGGATGCTCGACAAGGTGGAGGTGCTGGGTTTCGTCGACGGACATCTGTCGCTCGACTGGATCCACGACTGCGGATGCCGGCATATCAACCTCTTGGCCAAAGGATCGTTGAGGCACTGTCGGCAGCAACTCGGTAAGACGCCCGACGAGCATATCTCCGACATCCTGAGGTCGTTGGAGTATGCCGAAAAGTTGGGCATAGGAGTCAACCTCTATCTGGAGGACTGGAGCAGTGGTATGTCGGATTCGCCCGACTATATCTACCATATCATGGAGTCGATGGTGCAGACGCCAGTGAAGCGTTTTATGCTGCCCGACACACTCGGCATCACCAACCCGCTGCAAGTGATTGATTTCTTCCGGAAAATGCGCCGGCGATATCCTGACCTGCATTTTGACTTTCATGCACACAACGACTATGACCTGGCCGTCTCCAACTCTTTGGCGGCTGTGCTCTGCGGCGCCAAAGGACTCCATGTCACTGTCAACGGCTTGGGCGAGCGGTGCGGCAACGCGCCGTTGGCCAGTGTGCAGGTGATCTTGCGCGACCAGTTTGAGGCGCGCACGAGCATCCACGAAGACAAACTCAACGACATCAGCCGGCTGGTGGAAGAGTATAGCGGCATCGCCGTGGCGCCCAACCAGCCCATCGTGGGCGACAGCGTGTTCACTCAGGTGGCTGGCGTGCATGCCGACGGCGACAACAAAGACAACCTCTACTGCAACCCGCTCGTGCCAGAGCGGTTCGGGCGCAGCCGTGAGTATGCGCTTGGAAAGACCAGTGGCAAGGCCAACATCGCCCTCAACCTGCAGATGCTCGGGTTGGAACTCACGCCAGAGCAGATGGCGAAGGTGACGCAACGCATCACCGAACTCGGCGACAGGAAGGAGATTGTGACACAGGATGACCTGCCATATATCGTCAACGATGTGCTCAAGCATACCACCCCAGAGGACAAGGTGAAACTCATCAGTTACATGGTGACGTCTACCTATGGCCTGAAGCCGATAGCCAGCATCAAGGTGGAAATCAACGGCAAGCAGTATGCCGCAGAGTCGACGGGCGACGGTCAGTATGACGCCTTTGTGAAGGCGCTGCGGAAAATCTACAAGACCTATCTTGACCGCACTTTCCCCATTCTTGCCAACTATGCGGTGACGATACCACCGGGAGGACGCACCGACGCCCTTGTGCAGACGGTCATCACATGGCGCAACGGCGGAAAGATCATCCGCACCCGCGGACTGGATGCCGACCAGACGGAAGCGGCCATCAAGGCGACGCTGCGCATGCTCAACATCTTCGAGGAGAGTGAGCGGTGAAAAAAGAAACCTTCAAAAAAGAACGATATGAAACTAAGAATTGCCGTTCTCTCTGGCGACGGTATAGGTCCAGAGATCATGATTCAAGGCGTGGCTGTCATGGATGCCATCGCAGAGAAATTCGGACATGAGGTGGAATATAAAGAGGCCATCTGCGGTGCACATGCCATCGATGAGGTAGGCGACCCCTTCCCCGAGGAGACTTTCCGCATCTGCCAGGAGGCCGATGCCGTGCTCTTCGCGTCGGTCGGCGACCCACGGTTTGACAACGACCCCACCGCAAAGGTGCGCCCCGAGCAGGGCCTGCTCGCCATGCGCAAGAAACTGGGCCTTTTCGCCAATATCCGTCCTGTTCAGACATTCCCGTGCCTGATTCATAAAAGTCCGCTCCGCGCCGAACTGGTGGAAGGCGCCGACTTCGTGTGTATCCGTGAGTTGACCGGCGGCATGTATTTCGGAGAGAAATACCAGGACAACGACAAAGCCTACGACACCAACTATTACACCCGGCCTGAGATAGAGCGTATCCTCAAGGTGGGCTTCGACTATGCCCGCAAGCGCCATCATCACCTCACGGTGGTAGACAAGGCCAATGTGTTGGCATCCAGCAGACTGTGGCGCCAGATAGCCAAGGAGATGGAGCCCTCATACCCCGATGTGAAGGTGGACTATATGTTTGTGGACAATGCCTCTATGCGGATGATCGCCGAGCCCACGTTCTTCGATGTCATCGTCACGGAGAATACGTTTGGAGATATCCTGACAGATGAAGGCAGTTGCATCTCAGGGTCGATGGGCCTGCTGCCCTCAGCGTCCATCGGCGAGTCGACACCCGTTTTCGAACCGGTGCATGGCTCATGGCCTCAGGCCACCGGACTCAACATCGCCAATCCGCTTGCCCAGATTCTTTCCGTGGCCATGATGCTTGAGCATTTCGGTCTCAAGGAAGAAGGACAGATGGTGCGTGAAGCCGTGGATGCCAGTCTCGACGCAGAGGTGCGCACACCGGAGATTCAGGTGGACGGCGGTGGCAAATACGGCACCAAAGAAGTGGGCGCATGGATTGTGGAATGGATACGGAACCGATGAGGAGACTGATTGGCAGATTGTTTCTTCTGGTCATGGCCCTTGCCGTGTCGCCGGGCGCCATGTCGCAGTCGTATGAGGCATTGCGCGACTCTCTCGAGGCCGCTACGGCCATGGTGAAGAAGTTTCCCGACAACACCGACCTGAGATTGCGCAAGGCCTCTTGGAATATGCTCTTGGAGCAGTGGGATTATGCGCAGGCAGAGTATGACTTCATCCTCTCGCGTAATCCCCGTCAGGTGGCTGCGCTCTACTACCGTGCCTATACCTACGAGAAACAGCATAAGTATAAGCATGCGCGCGGCGACTATGAGGCGATGCTGAAGGTTGTGCCGGGCAATTTCAACGGTCAGTTGGGATTGGCGCTGCTCAACCAGAAAGATATGCACTACACCGAGGCGATGGATATGATCAACCGGCTCGTGGAGCAATACCCCGACAGTGCGGTGGCCTATGCCGCACGGGCAGGGATGGAGGCTGAGCGGGGACTGCTCGAACTGGCCGAATACGACTTCACGGAGGCCATCAGGCTTGACCCCGTGTCGACCGACTATCTCATCAGCCGTGCCGACATCCGTCTGCGGAAGGGAGACAAGCGAAAGGCGAAGGAAGACCTCGATAACGCAGTGAAGGCGGGAGTGCCCCGCCCTTCACTGTCAGAATTCTACGCGCGCTGCCGATAGCCATTGTGCGTCGCCAGCAGTCGTATTGAGTGTGGCCGGCAGTCATTGTGTACTGCCGGCTTTCTTTGTTGTCAGCCAGTGGTCTATCAGTTTTCGGGCGATAGACAGTTTCTCGGGGATGGGTGGCAGGTCGTCGTATCTGAACCATCCGCCTTTGGAGAGTTCTGAGCGTTGCAGATGGATTTCGCCGCCGGCATAGTCGGCGATGAAGCCCACCATCAGTCCGCAAGGATACGGCCACGGCTGACTGCCGAAATAGCGGATATTGCGGATGCTGATGCCCGTCTCCTCTTTTGCCTCCCTTGCCACCGCTTCCTCCAGTGTCTCGCCCGTCTCCACGAATCCTGCCACCAGCCCGAAGAAATCGCGCTTGAAGTTGCGGGCATGCACAAGGAGCACCTCGTCGCCCTTCTGTATGAGGCAGATGACGGCGGTGGCCAGTTGGGGCCATACCTCTTTGCCGCAGTGGTCGCATCGCTTGGATATCTCGGTATGCATGTGCATGACCCCTCCGCAAACCCCGCAATATTTCGTCGTGCTGTCCCAATAGAGGATTTCCGCGCATTTGCCTGCCTTGAGATAGAGGTCTTCGGAGAGCAGTTGGTAGCTGCTTCTCAGGCCCATCATCTCATACTGAGGATGCCCGACCACAGGATAGTCGATGGCGAACGTATGCACTGTCTGTCCGTCGGGCATGGTGAGCTGATGCACTTTGGTCCAAGGCTTGAGGGGCAGGGGCGCCTCTTCCATATAGGGTATCGTGGCGCCCTCTTCAGTGCGCTGAATCATGAGGTCGCTCTTGCAGAAGACGAACCAATAGGTCTTTTCATTTGTCTGCATATAGGATGAAGCTCGCTGGTGATGATTAGCTGAGGCTGACTATTTGCCGAAGATCAAGGCCTTGTCGCGTGCGATGGCGGGGACGGTCCATTCCGTGGGCACGAAGCGCCAGTTGTTGGCAGGTTGTGGATTGAGTTTCCCTGCCTCCTCTATTTCGAGCATGAGATAATGGCGCAGGTCTCTCTCGGTCTGGTAGATGATGCGCGACTTGAGTTCATCCTTGGGGATGCCGGCGCCCTTGGTGAGCAGTTCGCCGCCGCCGTTGCCACGATAGCTGTTGATGGCCACTTTATACCATTTGCTCTCATCGAAAGGCTCGCCGTTGCTCATCCTGAGGATGTGCACCTTTTCACCGTCGGGTTTGGTCACGTCCACTTCGTAGTCGATGCCCATGGCGCTGTCGAAGTTGAAGGCAAGGTTCTTGAACATGAACCTTTGCTTGTCGTCTGTGCCGCTTTGGTCGAGGAGCATGATATGGTCATCGGGCGTCTTCATGGTGTTCACCCAGAGGTCATAGCTCATCTCAAGGTGCTTCCTGATCTCTTCTCCTGTCAGTCGCATGACATAGAGTTGGTTCTCGTAACGGTAGAGGTTGAACATGTCGCTCACGTAGACAGGGCCTGCGTTGATGGTCGCATTGAATGAGACGGGAGCGCAGAACGAGATGTCGGCGCCGGTGATGCGCAGTTGCAGTTGCTGAATGAAGTCGTTGAAGGCGGAATTGCCGAAATAGGAGTCTCTGGAGTAAATGGCGTTTTCAAACTCGCCAATCTTGCGGTTGACAAATGCCGTCACGCTGTCGACGGCGCTCTGGAAATGCGCGGTGTACTGCTCGTCGATGTCAAGGTCTTCCATGCTCACGAGTTGGCCGCTCACTTTTTTGCTGAGGACCTTTCCTCGCTTGCCGATTTTCAGTTCCACGGTGGCCTCGGCCACGAGGAGGGCGTTGGACGAAGGGTCGAGGCACACCACGTCTTGTCCCAGTGTGTTCTTCACCACTCCGTCATGCTTAGTATGGTCGTGTCCGAACATGACGATGTCGAATCCGGGCACTTCCTCGGCAATCCTCATCGACGCGTCCTCTTCATATTCGTCGGTGACGATGCCGCCCGACTTGCCCGAGTGGAACAGTCCCACGAGCACGTCGGGATGCTCTTTCTTCTGGATATAGTCTACCCAGTATCTGGCGCTTTTCACCATTTCGTCGAACCTCAAGCCGCTCCATATCTCCTCGCGCAGCCAATTGGGGATGGCGGGGGTTAGCAGTCCAAGGACGGCCACTTTCACCCCTTCTCTGGTGACGACGGTGTAGGGTTTCACATAGCACTGTCCTGTCTTGGTGTCGATGATGTTCGCTCCCAGGACAGGACATTTCACTTCCTTGATCCACTTGTCGTAGACCTCATGCCCCGTCTCTATATCATGGTTGCCCACTGTCTGTGCGTCATAGCCGAGGTAGTTGATGACGTCGGCCGCGATGTTGGTGAGCCCGGTGTTGATGAAGTTGTAATAATAGCAGGTGGGCTGCCCTTGCAGGATGTCGCCGTTGTCGAGCAGGATGACATTTCCGTGAAGGTCTTTTCTCTGCTTTGCCACATAGGTGGCCACTCTTGCCATAGTGCCTCTGAGAGGCCTCCTCGTGATGAAGTCTGAAGGAAAGAAATGGCCGTGCACATCACTTGTCTCAATGATTTTGAGGGTGACGGTCTTTTCTTTTGCGATGGTTGGTGTCATTGTGGTAATGAGGGCCGCAAAGGCCATGATTAGTGTTTTTTTCATTTTTGTATGATCGTTTTTTCTTTCTTTCTTCTTCCCACGAGCTCACGCCATCCGTTGAAGTCTTTCTTCATGATCAGGCCCACCCCTTGGGTGTTGAGGCTGTTCTTGATGAAATAGCGGTCATTGGTCTGGTTGTAGACTTTGACGGCCAGGTTGCCATTGGGGTAGAGTAGGTACTGGATGTCGAAGTCGCCGATGAAACTGGTGGTGGCATTGGGATTGTCGCGGTAGCCGAACTCACCGTTGATGAGGAGCCTGTTGTCGAGGAGTCTTCCGCTGAGCAGTCCCTCATATTCGGCATTGTTGAAACCCTCGTTGCCAGTGGAGATGTTGGCTCCGAAGTTCCAGTTGTTGTTCTTGATGAGTCCGCTGAGCACGTTGTTGATCTGCTGGCTGATGGTGCCGCTGAGCAGACTCTGCATGGCGAGGCTTGTCTGGCTCTGTCCGTCCTCGCTGATGGCGTTGGCGTTCTGGTTGTAGAATTTTCCGATGGCCAGCAGGTAGATGACTTGCTGGTTGAGTTCTTCCTCGCTGTTGATGATGCTTCTCACCATCTGCTGTGCATCAGCGTTGACAGTGGGCATCTCCAGGTCGAAGTCGACGGCCGGCTGGTTGGGCGTGCCGGTGATGTTCATGATACAGTTGACGCGTATGTTGTTGGTGAAACTCTGTCCGATGTTGAGGTCGGAGAGCGACACGCCGTTGACCGCATATTGTGCCTTCAGGTCGAGAGCGGCATCGTAGGGGTTGCCTCCGAAGACGATGGTGCCTCCTCTCTGGAACTGGAAGTCTTTCTTGATGATGTTCTGTATGGTGAGTTTGTAGATGCCGTGGTCGACGAGATAGTTGCCAAACAGGTTGAAGGCCCCTTTGTTGAAGTAGGAGGCTCTCAGTGCTCCGCTTCCGTGCAGTTCGATGAAGTCGCCGCTTTCAGTATCCATGAGCAGTCTGAGGGCGGCGTCGGGAGTGGCGTTGATGTTGAAGTTCATTCTCAGGTTGGAGGGAATGTCATAGTCGTCTTCCTCTGTCTCGTCGGTGTCGTCGGCGACCAGCGGTGCCGACTTACTGGCCGAGGGCAGGTAGGAATAGTCGATGGCTTCGGGAGTGATGTCGTTCCACTGGATGAAATCCTGTCTGCTGAGAATCTCTGGGCTGGCGGCATTATAATAGAAGACGGTGTTTTTCTGTGGGGTGGCATCCACGTCAATGGACACTTCTCCGCTTACACCCTTGATGTGGCAGTCGCCGGTGGCGTAGACCGTCCCGCAGAAAGTGTCGTCGCCGAACTCCTTGAAATCATAGGCAAGGAGGTTGTCGGCTTGGATGTCGAGGTCGAAAGTGAAATTGCCCAGGTGCCGGTGGTCGACGCTGCCGTTGACAATCGCCCTGTGTCCTTCTCTGTCGTAGATGCTGTCGGCGTCGAAGATGATATGGTCGGGGATGAGGGTGACGGTGTCGTTGCGCATGGTGTAGACGGTGTTGAGGCTTGACAGGCTGATATCTCCGTTGCCTACGACCTTTCCCTCCATGTTGATATTGCTGAGAGGTCCGAAGATGCGTACGTTTCCGTCGACGCGGGCTGCGATGTCGTCCATGAAACTACCGCAGAACCGCTTGAGGAAAAGCAGCGGTGTGCCCTGGGCTTGGATGTCGATATTGAGTTCTCCCGGCGAGAGAGCCACAAATCCGTCGATGTCGGTCTTGCCTTGGTCGCCGTCGAGGGCGATGCCGTTGAACTCAATCTTGTTGGCCTGTTTCTCCCATGACGCATTGAGCCGCATGTCGCCGAGGCGCCCGTCGACGAACTGGAAGTTGTCGATGTATAGGTCGGCCTTGGCCGAAGGAGAGTCGTGAAAAGAGGCGAGGAAGGCGTTGCCGGTGATTCTCCCGCCGAAATCGACGCCTCTGACATGGAGGATGCTCGAGAGGAACGAGGCGTCGAGTTGGTTGAGGTCTACGTGGATGGTGTCGTTGGGATTGTCGGTGAGCGACCCTGCGATGATGATGTGCTGGTCGCCGTTTTTGATGGTGAAGTCGTCGATGATGATATGTCCTTTGGCCAGTTGCAGGTCGGAGGGCTCCACGTCCCACGGCATGTTGTTGACGAAGATTTGCGAGTGGTTCATCCTCACATGGGCGGTCTTCCTGCTCAGTGCGTCGAGGTAGAAATCGGTGGTGGCAGAGAGGTCGCCCTTGAGCGACTGCTTCCTGCCGTGGTTGTTGAATTTGAGGTTGGTGGTCAGTTCGTTGCCGGAAGCGGTGGAGGTGAGCGAGAGGTCGAATCTCTTTCCGTCGTCCTGCATCTTCACCAGACTGGCGTTAGTGTGTATGGTATCCCGCAGGGTGGTCACCTGGATGTCGATGTCCCTGTAGTCGCCGTCGTTGTATTCCACGCTTGGCGCGAAACAGGTCAGGTCGATGGTCTCCTTATCGTCGTCGACATGCCCGCTGATGTGGAGGGGAGAGTTGATGTTGATGTTGAGGTCTGTCAGTTGGTGTAGCCAGTCGCTGCGGTCGATGTCGGCGGTGAAACTGTAGTTGTTATGGCCTTTGTGGAGATTTCGCGAGAGGATGGGCAGGGTAGGGAGTTTGCTGCTGATGATACTCAGGATGCCGTCGGGGATATGCTCAATGTCGTATTGTCCGTCAAGTCTTACCTCGCCGAAGTCACTTTGCAGAATGACATGCTTCTCGGCCGATTGGTTGTCGGCGTCGATATGGAGCTCACTCAGGTGATAGCTCTTGCCGGGAGCCTGAAGGGAGAACTGCTGTATGTCTACAATTCCTTTGAGGTCTTTCAGGTTGCTGCCGGCCACATCGGTGCTGAGGTCGAAGTCGAAGACGTGGCCGGGCAGTTGGCTCGTCAGTCCTAAGGCTTCAGGGTTGAAGTGGCGTGCGCTGGCTTTCAGTTTGGCGGAAGGCGATGCGGCTGAGAGATTGAACTGTCCGTCGAGATTGAGTTGTCCTAAAGCATCGTCGATGCCGATGATGCCTTTGAACGACTCTTTGTCGTAGAACCCGTCGATGTTGATGTTGTTGTAGGTGTGGTTGTTGAAATCGAGCCTTCTCACGTTGCCCTTGGCCAAGAGCGACATCTGCCGCCCTATAGGCAGCGTGCCGTCGAGGTCGATGGTCGTGGCGACGGTGCCCACAGGGCTGTCGCTGACGAAGGCTTTCACGTCCACCCCGTCGGTGTTGATGTGTGCCGTGAGGTGCTGCTCCTTGAGACCGAGCATGAGGTCCATCTTCCCGGCGTCGGTGCTCAGCAGTCCCTTCATGGCGTATTCGTTGCCGTCGCTGCCCACCTCGCCCACATATTCCACACGGCCGAGATTGGCGACAGACGGGGGGAGTGTCAGGCGGGTGCCTGTCATCTGGGCGATTTCCTGCACAGCCGATGCCCTCACGCTAAGGTTGCCGATGCGGAAGAACCACACTGGCTTCTTGTCCGTCCAACTCACCAGACCGTTGGTCGTGAGCCTCAGGTCGTCGCCCGACGTCACCTGGAGGTTGCCTACATCCACTTGGTCGGAGGTGCCTGAGATTTTTGCGGAAAGGTTGAAACTCTTGTCCGACTCCCTCATTTTGGGAAAGACAAAGGCCAGGTCGGATGATTTCAGTGCAGCCTCTTGCAGTTGCACGCGGTATTTGAGCGTCTTGGTGTCGATGTCGCCGTCGGTGAACAGGTAGGTGGCCTCGAGCGTGTCGGCTTGCAGTCGGCTCTGGGGAAGGGTGATGCTGAGGTCGCTGATGAGTGCGTGCTGCTTGTTGGCTTGCAGGTCGAGAGATAGGCGGCGCAGGTCGAGGCCGGAGGCTTCTTTCATCGACACACGCTTCACTTTCAGATCTATCTTGTCGTCGGTGAGCCGGTAGAGCATGACGTGGGTGCTGAGGTTGGTGATGTCGAGATGGTGTGGGGAAAGCTGGCCGGCCGACGGGGGAATGTCGAGCCTGTCGTATTTGACCGCTCCGTTTCTCACTATCAGCGAGTTGATGTTCAGGTCGAGCGGCTTCTTCTCTTCTTTCTCTTCGCTCTTGAGTGCGTCTATGGCAAACTGGAAATTGGCGGGCTGGTCGGCAGATTCCTTGTAGAGGAGCGCTTTCATGCCGAAAATCTGGGCGGAAGAGACGCTGATACGGCCTTTCAATAGCGGGGCGATGTCCACTTTGGCAGAGAGACGCGAGGCGGTGAGCATTTTCTTGTCTTTCTGGTCGTAGAGCTCAAAATCATCGATGACGACCCGGTTGAGAAATCCCACATTGACTTTGCCCACCGACACTCTCGTGTGCAGTTTCTCGCTGATGGCCTCGGCTGTTTTTTGGCCGATATATCCCTGTACGGCTGGGATGTGCAGCAGTATAAAGAGGGCAGCGATGGTGCCGATGAGCAACCATAGCAATGTGCTTATTATAGGGCGTAAGAACTTAATAGTCTGTCGTTTTATCCTTCAACGTCAGAGGTTGTGGCCTCGTTAGCCTACAAAATTAAGCAATAATGTTCAAACAGACAATTTTTTAGGCTTTTTTATGATGAGTAGACGTCTGTGGCAAAGGATAAGATGCCGTCTCTCAAGAGAACACCAAAGTGCCTAATTTTTGTGCGAGCCAAACGAGGATCCAAGCCATGACGGCGATGGCGGCGATGGTGACGACGAGCGTGGCCGCCGACCACCATGCCTTGCGGCGCACCTCGTGCACGATGGCGGGGTCGTCGTTGATGTATCCGTCGATGAGTTTCATGTTCTTGGCATGCGCCTTGTTGAGGAAGTCAATGATGCCACCAACAAAGAAAGGCAGCATGCCCATGAGCACGTCACGCATCACGTTGTTGAGGATAGCGAGAGTCAGCGGGAGGGAGCGCAGTCTGAACATGCAGAAATAGACATGGACGAGCGCGAATGCCGACGTCACCATGTCGCCCAGTCCGCCGGGCACGAGCCCGGCGAAACCGTCAAGATAGTATTGGTCCATGTAGAGCGTCACCTTCCGCATCAGGCGGTAACTGCCTGATGCCTTCAGTTGCTCTTTTCTCTCCTCGTTCAAGATGTGTGCGGTCTGTTATTATTTGCGCAGGTTCCACTCCAGGGTGAAATCATTGCCTTCGTCGGCCACGTCGAGGTCGTAGACCACCTCTGTCGAGTCGTTGATATGTCCGCGCAGTTCTCCTTTGAAGTTGTCACCGGTGGTCTGATTGAGGAAAATGGTGTCGACGGTCAGCACATTGCCGCTGTCTTTTTGCTCGGCGACCACCGACTCGGTGAAGCTCTTATAGAGTTTGTCCACATCCACGACTTTCTTGCAGGCCTGGAAGGAGAGCAGTGCCATCAGGGCGCAGGCCACTAAAATGATTCTTTTGCTTTTCATGTTATAGCAGTTGTTTAACGGATTGGCGTAATGATTTTTGCTACAGATACTTCTTGATGGCGTCAATCAGCGACTGGTATTCCTCGTCGGAGAGGTAGACCTGGCCGGGATTCATCTGGAACGTGCCGCCGTAGTCGGGGCCGTCGACATACTTGGGTGCGAGATGGAAATGCAGGTGACTCAACTTGTCGCTGTATGCACCGTAGTTGATTTTCTCTGGGTTGAAAGCCTTCTGCATGGCACGGGTCACCTGTGCCACATCGGCCATGAAGGCGTCGCGCTGCTCGTCCGACAGTTCGTTGAGGTCGTTGACATGACCGTTGTATGCCACGAGGCAACGGCCGCGGTAGGTCTGTTCCTTGAAAAGGAAAGCACGTGAGACACGCAGTTCGGCAAACTGGATCATCAGGTTGTGGAGTGTCTCGTTGTTGGTGCAGTAAAGGCATTCAGCAGGATTGCTATACATAATGATTTGGTTTTTGTGATAGAATAGAATTGTTGAGTTTGTTGCCGCAAAGATAATGCAAAACGGGCACAATGCAAAAAAATCGGGGATTTTATTTCCCATTACGGCCATTTCCGGGTGGTATAGGGCTTTTGTGTATGCTTTTGTGTCGCTTTTTGACATTTTTGCCCATTACTTTTCCCTCAACTTGAAAAAAAATATTAATTTTGCAAAATATTAAGTATCGATACAATCATCAACTATTTTTAACAATATGGCTAATGTAATAAGATTACGGAAAGGCCTTGACATTCATCTCAAGGGCGAGCCCGCCAAGACACAGATGAGCGTGAAAGCCTCGGCAGAGTATGCCTTGGTGCCCGAGGATTTCATCGGTGTCATGCCCAAGGTGGTGGTTCGCGAGGGAGATAAGGTCAAGGCTGGAGATATCTTGTTCGTCAACAAGAAATCTCCGCAAGTAGGATTTGCATCTCCTGTCAGTGGCGTTGTGTCGGCGGTCGTCCGCGGTGACCGCAGGAAGTTGCTCTGTGTGAAGGTGAAGGCCGATGCAGAGCAGGCATTCCGCGATTTCGGCATGAAAGATCCCTCATCTTTGGATGGTGCCTCAGTGGTGTCTTCTCTTCTTGAGGGCGGGCTTTTCGGTTATATCAACCAGTTGCCCTATGCAGTGTCTGCCACTCCCGAGGTCATGCCCAAGGCGATTTTTGTGAGCGCATTCCGAGACATGCCCCTCACGGCGGATTTCGACGTCGAGCTTGAAGACAATGAGAAATTCTTCCAGGCAGGACTCACCGCCCTCTCTCGTGTGGCGAAGACCTATTTAGGGCTGAGTGCCTCGCAGTCATCGGGTGTGCTGAGCGGCATGAAGGATGTCGAGATCAATGTCTTCGACGGTCCCTGTCCGGCAGGCAATGTGGGTGTCCAGGTCAATCACTTGGCTCCCGTGAACAAAGGTGAGGTGGTGTGGACGGTAGATCCTACCGCTGTGATTTTCTTCGGCAGACTGTTCTTGAACGGTAAGGTCGACTTGCGGCGTACCATCGCCCTCGGCGGAAGCGAGATGAGCAATCCCTGCTATGTCGCTGTCACCGTGGGACAGCCTTTTGCCGACGTGCTCGCCGGCCATTTCACTGCCCGCGACCATGTGCGCCTCATCAACGGCAATCCCCTGACGGGCCGCAAAGCTTCCATGGAGGGATATGTAGGCGGTCACACATCGGAGATAACCGCCATCCCCGAAGGAGACGACTGTGATGAGATCTTAGGTTGGATCATGCCCCGCACGAAGGAGTTCTCTGCCAACCGCAGCTATTTCTCATGGCTCTTTGGCAAGAGCAAGGAGTATGTGCTTGACGCCCGTGTGAAGGGTGGCGAGCGTCATATGATTATGAGTGGCGAATACGACAGCGTGTTCCCCATGGACATCTATCCCGAGTATCTGATCAAGGCCATCATCGCCGGTAATATCGACAAGATGGAGCAGTTGGGCATCTATGAGGTGGCGCCGGAGGACTTCGCTCTGGCCGAGTTCGTTGATTCCTCGAAGCTGGAACTGCAACGTATTGTGCGTGAGGGACTTGATATGTTGAGGAAAGAGAATGCATAATTTGTTTAATACAGTTATATTATGTCATTGAGAAGTTATTTAAACAAGATAAAGCCTTCTTTCGAGGAAGGTGGAAAATGGCATGCCTTCAAGAGTGTGTTCGACGGATTTGAGACATTTCTCTATGTCCCCAACACGACGTCGCGCAGTGGCGCTCACATCCACGACGCGATCGACTCCAAGCGCATTATGAGTATGGTAGTGATCGCCCTCATACCTGCAATGCTCTTCGGCATGTATAATGTGGGCTATCAGAACTATAAGGCTGCCGGCACCTTAGCGGAAGCCGGCTTCTTCAGTATCTTCTTTTACGGATTCTTAGCCGTTCTTCCCAAAATCCTTGTCAGTTATATCGTAGGACTGACGATAGAGTTTATCTGGGCTCAGTGGAAGGGCGAGGAGATCCAGGAAGGTTATCTCGTGTCGGGCATCCTTATCCCGCTGATTGTGCCGGTGGGCTGTCCGTTGTGGATTCTGGCTATCGCTTGTGCCTTTGCGGTGATTTTCGCCAAGGAGATATTCGGCGGTACAGGTATGAACATCTTCAACGTGGCACTCGTCACCCGTGCCTTCCTCTTCTTCTCCTATCCTCAGAAGATGAGCGGCGACACAGTGTGGATTGCCACCGACAAGATTTTCGGTCTTGGCAACACCCTGCCCGACGGATTCACGTCGGCCACGCCGCTGGCCCAGATTGGCCAGGGAGGCGAGGTGGAGGCAAGTCTCTGCGACATGATCACTGGCTTCATCCCCGGTTCGATAGGCGAGACGAGCGTCATCGCTATTGCCCTTGGCGCGTTGCTGCTGCTCTGGACGGGCATTGCCTCGTGGAAGACGATGCTGAGCGTCTTTGTCGGCGGAGGTGTGATGGCAGCCATCTTCAGTGCTGCCGGCATGACTCCCATTCCCTTCTATGAGCATCTGATCTTAGGCGGTTTCGCCTTTGGTGCCGTGTTTATGGCCACCGACCCTGTGACGAGTGCCCGCACCGAATGCGGAAAATGGATTTATGGCCTGCTCATCGGCGTGATGGCCGTCATCATCCGTGTGATGAACCCCGGCTATCCCGAGGGAATGATGCTTGCCATCCTCTTCATGAATATGTTTGCTCCTCTCATCGACCACTGTGTGGTGCAGCGCAATGTGTCGAAGCGTATGAATCGTCTAACCAATAAATGACACGGCCATGGCAAATGAGACAAGAAAGGGTTTGAATACGAATTCAAACGTCTATACGATTGTTTATTCAGCCATCATGGTGATCATCGTGGCTTTCCTTCTCGCTTTTGTCTATCAGAGCCTGAAGGAGCGTCAGGACGCCAATGTGGCGCTGGATAAGAAGAAGCAGATACTCTACTCGCTCAATATCCGTGGGCTCAGCGACGAAGATGCCGCTGCCCGCTACAAGGAAGTGGTGCTGAGTGACGGCATCGTAGAGGGCGACCAGTTGCCTGCCGTCGCCGATGCCGCCGACAATGAGAGCACTGGTTTCAAGTTGGGCAGTGCCGACTACAAGGAAGGCAAGCTGGCCATCTTCACCTGTAAGGTGGACGGAGCCATGAAATATGTGGTGCCTGTCTATGGCATGGGTCTTTGGGGACCTATCAGCGGCTATATCGCGCTCGACAGCGACTGTGAGACCGTCTACGGAGCCTATTTCAACCACGACAGCGAGACGGCCGGGCTGGGTGCCGAGATCAAGGACAGCCAGGCTTGGCAGGAGAAATTCATCGGCAAGAAGCTCTTCGCCGAGGGGACTGACGGCATCGCTCTCTCCGTGGAGAAGAACGTCACCGACCCGTCGACCCAGGTGGACGCCGTGACAGGTGCCACCCTGACCTCCAATGGTGTGAGAGACATGCTCAAGGAGTGTCTCGGAAAATATGTGGACTTTTTCAAATCTCAGAAAAGTAAGGAGGAGTAAATAGTTATGAGCAACCTATTTTCAAAAGAGAACAAGACGGCTTTTCTCAAGCCATTGAATCTCGACCATCCGATATTGATACAGGTCTTGGGCATCTGCTCCGCACTTGCCGTGACCTCACAACTCAAGCCGGCCATTGTGATGGGACTTGCTGTCACCATCATAACCGCATTCGCCAATGTCATCATCTCTGTCATCCGCAACACCATCCCCAACCGCATCCGAATCATCGTGCAGCTGGTGGTAGTGGCCACGCTCGTGACTATCGTGAGCCAGGTGCTCAAGGCTTTCGCCTATGACGTGAGTGTGCAGCTGTCGGTCTATGTGGGACTGATCATCACCAACTGTATCCTGATGGGCCGCCTCGAGGCTTTCGCCATGATGAACAAGCCTTGGCCCAGTTTCCTCGACGGTGTGGGCAACGGTCTGGGCTATGCGCTCATCCTCGTGATTGTGGGTGGTGTGCGCGAGTTGCTGGGCCGTGGCTCTCTCTTGGGCTTCCAGCTGATTCCGCAGTCGGCCTATGACGCCGGCTACATCAACAACGGCATGATGACCATGCCTGCCATGGCGCTGATTCTTCTGGGATGTGTGATTTGGATTCACAGAGCATATTTTTATAAGGAGGAGAAATAATTATGGAACACCTCATCAGTTTGTTTTTCAGGTCGATTTTCGTCGACAACATGATATTTGCGTTCTTCCTCGGCATGTGCTCGTTCCTTGCCGTCTCCAAGAACGTCAAGACATCGCTCGGACTTGGCTTGGCAGTCACCTTCGTGCTTCTTGTCACCGTGCCTGTAGACTATCTGCTTCAGACCAAGGTGCTGGGTCCCGACTGCCTCATTGAGGGGGTAGACCTCTCTTATCTCAGTTTCATCCTCTTCATCGCCGTCATCGCTGGCATGGTGCAACTTGTGGAGATGACTGTCGAGAAGTATTCTCCCTCACTCTATGCGGCATTGGGCATCTTCCTTCCGCTTATCGCCGTCAACTGCGCCATCATGGGAGCCTCGCTGTTTATGCAGCAGCGCATCAACCTCGACCCCTCCAATTCGCAGTACATCGGTTCGCTGGTCGACGCTCTCGTCTATGCCTTTGGCAGCGGTATCGGCTGGACCCTCGCCATCGTGGCCATGGGTGCCATCCGAGAGAAGATGGAGTATAGCGACGTGCCTGAGCCGCTCCGCGGTCTTGGCATCACGTTCATCACCGTGGGCCTGATGGCCATGGCGATGATGTGTTTCTCAGGTCTTAATATTTAAATCAGGAGGATTCGCATTATGAGTTTTATTTTAGCAAGTATAGGAGTATTCCTCGTGACGATTCTCCTTTTGGTCATTGTCCTGCTGGTGGCAAAGAACTATCTTTCGCCCAGCGGAAATGTGAATATTGAGATCAACGGCGACAAGACCATCTCGGTGGGGCAGGGCAGCAGCCTGATGACCACCCTGAATGAGAATGGTATCTTCCTGCCGTCGGCATGCGGCGGCAAGGCATCGTGCGGCCAGTGCAAGGTGCAGGTGCTTGAGGGCGGCGGTGAGATTCTCGACTCTGAGCGTCCGCATTTCACCCGCAAGGAAATCAAGGACCATTGGCGCCTCGGCTGCCAGTGCAAGGTGAAGGGCGACCTGAAGATCCGCGTGCCCGAGAGCGTGCTGGGTGTGAAGGAATGGGAGTGCACCGTCATTTCCAACAAGAATGTGTCGTCGTTTATCAAGGAGTTCATCGTTGCTCTGCCTCCGGGTGAGCACATGGACTTCATCCCCGGTTCGTATGCGCAGATCAAGATTCCTGCCTACGACTGCATCGACTACGACAAGGATTTCGACAAGGACGATATCGGTCCGGAGTATATCTCTTCGTGGGAGCGCTTCAATATCTTCTCACTGAAGGCCCACAACCCCGAGGCCACCATCCGTGCCTACTCCATGGCCAACTATCCTGCCGAGGGCGACCGCATCACGCTGACGGTGCGTATCGCCACCACGCCGTTTAAACCCAAGCCCGAGGTGGGATTCCAGGATGTGCCTACGGGCATCGCCTCGTCGTACATCTTCTCGCGCAAGCCCGGCGACAAGGTGATTATGAGTGGTCCTTACGGTGATTTCCATCCCATCTTCGACTCCAAGAAGGAGATGATCTGGGTGGGTGGCGGCGCCGGCATGGCACCGTTGCGTGCACAGATCATGCACATGACGAAGACATTGCAGACACGCGACCGCGAGATGCATTTCTTCTATGGTGCCCGTGCATTGGTGGAGGCCTTCTTCATCGAGGACTTCCTGGCATTGGAAAAAGAGTTCCCCAACTTCCATTTCCATCTCGCCCTCGACCGTCCCGACCCTGCCGCTGATGAGGCCGGTGTGAAATACACCGCAGGCTTTGTGCATCAGGTGATGTATGAGACCTACCTCAAAGACCATGAGGCTCCCGAGGACATCGAGTACTACATGTGCGGTCCTGGTCCCATGTCGAAAGCCGTTCAGGGAATGCTCGACTCGTTAGGTGTGGAACCCGAGTCGATCATGTTCGACAATTTCGGATAGATCCTGCTCCGAATGGCTGTGATGCTGTTTGATATGGCATTCGCAGCATTTGGTCGTCAATGGGTGAGGATGTCGTGAGAAGTTTGCTTTTTGCGACATCCTCATTTTGTTGAGAGTGACTGGCAATCCTTTTCTCTTTTTTCATATCACAATATCGCCCTTGCGGTTGACATGGCTTAAGCGCTTGACATTCATGAGAAATATCCGCCAACATCTGATATGCATGTTATGGGTTGTCCTCTGCCCCACGATAATGGTGGCTCAGAGCGACTTCGGCTCGTCGCTGTCGGGAGAGGTGGAGAAGAAACTCGACAAAAAACTGACGGTAGGCATGCAACTGGAGTTGCGTATGCGTGACAACTCTACTGAGGTCGACCGTCTGTCGGCAGGGCTGAACGCCGATTACAAATGTCTGCCATGGCTGAAAGCCTCTGCCGGGGTCTCGTTTTTAGGCGATAATGTCAGGCGCATCTCCCACTATGATGAAAATGACAGGGATGTGCTGAAGGGCAAGGCAATGGTCGGCGACCGCAAGAACCTGCGTGAGTATTGGGGGGCCAGGTTGCGCGGCGATCTGTCGCTTACCGCTATCAGGCAGTTTGGGAATTTTCGCTTTTCGCTGCGTGAGAGATGGCAGTATACTTACCGTTTCCGTCGCTATGTGGAGGGCCGATACAATTATGTGTACAAGAAGAGCGACATCGCCTACCGTATTTACCCTGCCAAGGGAAAGAACGAGCTCCGCAGCCGCCTTATGGTCAGTTATCGCAATTCTGCCTTGGCTTTGGAGCCTTATCTTGGCGCCGAGGTTTTCAATACAAGGGAGATAGAGAAAGTGCGCTATACAATAGGATTTTCCTATAAGATACACAAAGGCCGAACGATAGATGTATTTTATCGTTATCAGGATATGACAGACGAGAGTGACGACCACCCCGATGTTCATCTCATAGGTGTGGCTTATAAAATGAAATTCTGACCATGATGAACGGTTTCTTTCCACGTGTCTTCTGTCTCTTTCTGCTGTCGGCCTGTCTCCTTTCCGCTTGTGAGGAAGACGATATCCTCACATCCGGGCAGGTGCCCCAGACGGGTTTGCCTGTCGTCTCGGTAGACACGCCGGATGGTGAGGAGATAAAACGTTCGTATACAGACCATGCCCTTTTTAAAGTGTCGACAGCCACGGGAGCAGAAGGCCTGGCCGATGAGGTGAGCATAAAGGGCAGGGGCAACTCCACGTGGACTTATCCCAAGAAACCATATTCTTTCAAGTTTGGCAGTGCCCGGCGGCTTCTGTCGATGCCTGAGAGCAGGCACTGGGTGCTGTTGGCCAATTACAAAGACAAGTCGCTGATGAGAAACGATGTGGCGTTTTTCATGGGCAGGGAGATGAGCTTGCTCGAATATACTCCGCAATATCTGTTCGCTGACTTGATGCTCAACGGTCTCTACAACGGCATCTATCTGATAGGTGAGGCTTTGGAACCTTCTGAGCATCATTTGAATGTGGGTCAGAATGGTTTTATTCTCGAGATTGACGGCAAGGCGCGCTATCATGAGGTGACCTTTACCACCACCCAACTCTTTCTGCCTGTTTGTATCCATTATCCGGAGGTGGAGGAGGGGGATGCCCGCTACGAGCGTGCCCGGCATCTGGTGCAGAGGGCAGAGGATGCGCTGCTCTCAGCCGACTTTGCCGACGCTCAGAATGGCTATCGTCAATATATAGACATGGACTCCTTCGTGGAGTGGTATCTGATCAATGAGATATCAAAGAATGCTGATGCGGCGTTTTACACAAGTTGCTTCATTACCATTATGGATGACGGCAAGCTGAGAATGGGACCTATATGGGACTTTGACCTTGCCTTTGGAGGCTATTTTGACGACAACGTCGGCAAGAAGGTCAACAATCCTGAGAATTTCTACATTAAAAACACCGCGTGGTATGAGAGACTCTTTCAAGACCCCGTTTTCGCCGCTCGTGTGAGGGAGCGGTTCATGGAGTATTACAACCACAGGCAGCTGATTTATGACCGTATCGAGCAGGACTACCTGTTGCTGGCCGAAAAAATATACTATGACAACAAACGGTGGGGGCGGCAGTGCGACCGTTCCTCATCTGAATCGAAGGTCATTGCAGCTTATCGCAAGAATGTTGATAAGCTGAAAGAATGGATAGAGCGGCGGTTCACCTGGCTCCACGAGCATGTGGATGAGTGGTGACCGCCGCCCTGTCTTTGACTTTTCGTCTCTTATAATATTACTTCTTGTGATATTACTGGAAACTCCGCTTGATTTTGTCGACATAGGCGTCGATCACAGCCACGGCGGTGATGCTCACCACGTCGCGGACGCTGCTGCCGTAGTCGGCGAAGTGAATGGGTTTGTTGAGTCCCATCTGGATGGGGCCGATGATCTCGATATCGGGCTCCAGGGCCTGTATCATCTTATAGGATGAGCGGGCGCTGGTGAGGTTGGGGAAAATCAGCGTGTTGACATCCATTCCACGTAGCCTGTTGAAAGGATAGAGCGTGTCGCGCAACTCTTTGTTGAGAGCTGTACTGATCTGCATCTCGCCGTCGATGGGCAGGTCGGGCATCTGCTCATGAATCTTCGCCACGGCATCGCGCACCTTTTTGCTGCCCTCCGACTGGTCGCTGCCGAAATTGGAGTGGCTGATGAGTGCGATGCGGGGATGCTCGTTGAAGAATCTCACCGCTGTGGAGGCCAGTTTGGCGATATCTACCAGTTTGTCGGTGTCGGGGTCGTTGTTGATGAGCGTGTCGGCCACGAACAGGATGCCCCGCTGTGAGTTGATGATGTGCATGGTGCCGAAATTCTCGTATTCGGGTCTCACGCCGATGATTTCCTTCACCACCTTGAGCGTGTTGGAGTATTTGGTGTAGAGACCTGTGATGAAAGCGTCGGCTTCTCCGGTCTCTACCATCATCATACCGAAGTAGTTGCGCTCGAACATCTTGTCGTTGGCCTCCTCGAAGGTATAGCCGTCGCGCTGGCGCTTCTCAGTGAGGATGCGCGCGAAGCGCTCCCTGCGCTCTGCCTCGCGGTCGTGGCGCAGGTTGACAATCTCTATACCGTCGAGGTTGAGGTCGAGTTGTGCGGCAAGTTTCTCTATCCTCTCGTCGTTGCCGAGGAGGATGGGGTAGCAGATGCCCTCGGCTTTGGCCTGTACGGCAGCCCTGAGCATAGTGGGATGGATGCCTTCGGCGAAGACCACACGCTGCGGGTGTGCTCGTGCCGTGTCGTAGAGTTTTCTCGTCACTTTCGTCTGAAGGCCGAGCATCTGCCTGAGTCCGTTTTTGTATTCTTCCCAGTCGGTGATTTGGCGGCGTGCCACACCGCTGTCGATGGCGGCTTTGGCCACGGCTGCCGACACCTCCGTGATGAGGCGCGGGTCAACGGGCTTGGGAATGAAGTAGGACGGTCCGAAGGTGAGGTTGTTGACCTTATACACATCGTTCACCACGTCGGGCACGGGCTGTTTGGCCAGGTCGGCGATGGCCAGGACGGCGGCCATCTTCATCTCCTCGTTGATGGCGCGTGCGTTGACGTCGAGCGCGCCGCGGAAGATATCGGGGAATCCGATGACATTGTTGATCTGGTTGGGGTAGTCGGAGCGACCGGTAGCCATCAGCACGTCGGGACGGGAGTCGATGGCATCCTCATAGGATATTTCCGGCACGGGATTGGCCAGGGCGAAGACAATGGGTGAGTCGGCCATGGAACGAACCATGTCCTTCGTGAGGACATTGCCTTTCGACAGTCCTACGAAGACATCGGCGCCTCTGATGGCCTCCTCGAGGGTGTGGACGTCGGTGCGGTCGGTGGCGAAGAAGCGTTTCTGCTCGTTGAGGTTGTCGCGGTCGCTGGTGATGACTCCCTTAGAGTCGAGCATCAGGATGTTCTCCTTGCGGGCTCCCAAGGCCATGTACAGTTTGGTGCATGAGATGGCGGCAGCTCCGGCGCCGTTGACCACAATCCGCACTTTGGCGATGTCCTTCCCGTTCACTTCCAGAGCGTTCTTCAGACCGGCAGCAGAGATGATGGCCGTGCCGTGCTGGTCGTCGTGCATCACAGGGATGTCGAGGGTGCGCTTCAGCCGTTCCTCGATATAGAAGCATTCCGGGGCTTTGATGTCCTCCAGGTTGATGCCGCCGAAGGTGGGGGCGATGCGCTCCACGGCCTCGCAGAATTTCTCAGGGTCTTTCTCTGCCACCTCGATGTCGAAGACATCTATACCACCATAGATTTTGAAGAGCAGTCCCTTACCCTCCATCACCGGCTTTCCGCTGAGAGCGCCGATGTCGCCAAGTCCGAGGACGGCGGTGCCGTTGCTGATGACAGCCACAAGGTTACCTTTATCGGTGTACTTGTAGGCGTCGTCGGGGTGCTCCTGAATCTCAAGACAGGGGAAGGCAACTCCTGGGGAGTAGGCGAGGCTGAGGTCTGTCTGTGTGCGATAGGGCTTCGTGGGTTTCACCTCAATCTTGCCTGGGCGGCCGCTTTTGTGGTATTCGAGAGCGGCTTCTTTCGTGATTTTTACCATAAAATGCTTTTTACCTTATTTTAATAATACTCAATATTTGCGATTTGATTAAACTCAAAATTTGCGCAAAATTACAAAAAATCAATGAAACGGCACCATTTTCTTTCAAAATATCACTTTTTTGAGGCAAAAATAGCGTTTGCCGTCGTTTTGCGTGCCTCGGTCAAGACAACTGGTTTCTGCGCTTTCAGCGATAAGTTCCTTTATCTCGGCAAAAGAAAAGAATAAATTCTTTTCGTTCTGCCCTCGATTTTTCGTAACTTTGCGCATTGGAGTGTGAATACTGTAATCGAAACTAATCATTTTAGATATGGAAGAGAAAATCAACTATGAGCAAGCCGTCGCTGAACTGGAGGCAATCGTCTCTAAGATGGAAAGTGGCCAACTTGATATCGACTCTTTGACCAAGCAGTTGAAAAGAGCCCAGCAACTGATCAAAATGTGCAAGGAAAAACTCACAAAGACTGACGAGGAAATCAAGAAGATCCTTGAAGACGATAATGCTTCGTAGGGGGATTTCTGCGGCAATGCCGCAGCCTACCGAACACCAAAACAGGGCCTCTTATAAAGGGCCTCTTATAAAGGGCTTCTGATGGCCTCTTATATAGGGCTTCTCCCCAGGGCCTCTTAAAAAGGCTTTTGATGGCCTCTTAAAAGGGCTTCTCCCAAGGGCCTCTTATAAAGGGCTTCTGATGGCCTCTTATAAAAGGGCTTTTTTGAGGCTTCTTGTCTAAGCCTGCGGGTGGGGGGGCCGGTACGCTGCGGCAGTGCCGCAGCTGCCAATGGTAAAAAAAATATAAATTTTCACTTGTGATATAACAAATCGCTTTTTTTTACGTTTATCATATAGAGCACGACGGATGATGGCTTCTTCCCTCCGTGAGAATGCTTGAATACTATGTGATGACTAAAAAGATTTGGAAATGAAATTATTCAATGATGCGACCTCCTATGTGATGGATCTCAATAACCTAATATGGAATTATATCAACAACCGTCATCTTTATCCGGAAAATGCGCAGTTGGCTGTGCAGCCGGAAATTATGGCTAATGTGATTGATGATCCCGAACAGTGCCACTATTGCGACTTCTATGACCTCAGTCTGTTCATCAGCCGGGATATGCATGGAAATCCTGTGCCCAATGAGCTTGCCATACAGAATGTGGCCAACAGGTACTATCAAGCCGGTTGAGGCCGAAATCGTCAGCAGGAAAGGCAAAACGATGTGAAATAACCTAAACTTTTGGTATATTTAACGGCTAAAGCGGTCCATCGTTTGCATAATTCAAAAAAAAATGCCACCTTTGCACCACGTTTCCAAACTGGCTGTCTCTCGAGTCTTAAAGAGGGGTGGTCAGCGACAACTATTGCAATAGACATGAAAAAATTACTCACGGCTGTCACCCTGGTGGCATTTACCACTCTTGCTGTCGCCCAAAGCGGCACCAATTCTCCTTACAGTCAGTATGGTCTTGGCGCGCTGACGGATCAGTCGACAGGATTCAGCAAAGGCATGGACGGTTTGGGATTGGGTTACCGGGCTGGCAATCAGGTCAACTATCTCAACCCCGCTTCCTATTCGGCCATCGACTCGCTGACCTTTATCTTTGATGTCGGCATGTCGGGGCAACTCACCAATTTTGCGGAAAACGGCAAGCGCATCAACGCCAAGAATGCGAATTTCGAATATGCTGTGGCCGGATTCAGGGCCTTCAAGCATTTGGGAGTGAGTTTCGGTCTCCTTCCTTTCTCCAACGTAGGCTATTCGTATTCGAATACGAACGAAGTGGGAGATATCAACTCCACCACCTATACCAACACCTATACGGGTGACGGAGGTTTCCATCAGGTCTTCCTCGGCATGGGATGGCGCGTGTTCAAGGGCTTCTCTATTGGTGTCAACGGTTCCTATCTTTGGGGAAGTTACAACCGCTCGATTGTCAACAGCTACAGCGATGCCTATGTGAACACGCTCTCGAAGTACTACACTGCGAGTATCAACAACTATAAGTTGGATGCGGGTGCCCAGATCACCATTCCTTTTTCCAAGACCAGCAACCTGACATTGGGCTTCACCTATGGACTAGGTCACAAACTGGGTGCGGATCCTGAGTGCAAGGTCATCTCCACCAATTCGCAGACGAGTGTCTCTGATACGGCTCGCTATGTGGTGAAAGACGGCCTCGAGCTGCCCACCGTCTTCTCCGGAGGTATGTTGCTCACGCTCAACAACCAGTTGAAAGTGGGAGCCGACTATCAGTTGCAGAAATGGGCAGAGGTGCCATTCCCGGAATACGGGGTGTCATCTAATAAGCCCTCATATACGCTCAAGGAGAATTATTTCAAGGACAAGCATCGGGTGACCGTGGGCGCTGAATACAGCAAGAACCCCAACTCGAGGAAGTTCCTTGAGAGTCTCCGCTTCCGCCTCGGAGCCTCTTATTCCACTCCCTATCTGCAGATCAACGGCAACGACGGTCCCAAGGAAATCAGTGTGAGCGCTGGTCTTGGCGTGCCCTTGAGAAATGTATGGAACACCCGGTCGGTGCTCAATATCAGTGGGCAGTGGGTGAGGATGGACGCAGCCAACCTCCTCAAAGAGAATACGTTCCGCATCAATGTGGGAATCACTTTCAACGAGACGTGGTTCATGAAGTTTAAAGTCAATTAATCTGTCGCCCTGTCATGAGAAAGTCAGCCATCTCGGCCGTCGTCGTGATCTTCTTTCTGGCACTCGTGGCATGCAGCGAGGAGAAGGAGCATACGGCTCCTGCCATCTATCCCCGCGACTCTGTGGCCATGATGGTCAGTTATGGAGTGAATGCGCTGATTTCTGACTCGGGCGTCATCAAATACCGCATCGTCAGTGAGCAGTGGGAGATCAACCAGAACCGGAATCCCTCGAGATGGATTTTCGAGAAGGGGCTTTTCCTTGAGCAGTTCGACTTGGCTATGCATATCCAGTCTTATATCCAATGTGATATGGCCTATTATTATGATGTGCGCCGGCTGTGGGAATTGCGGGGAAGGGTAAGGATCCTCACCACCAACGGCTTGCGCTTCA
Organism: uncultured Prevotellaceae bacterium; assembly: GCA_902795605.1. Classification (GTDB taxonomy): domain Bacteria; phylum Bacteroidota; class Bacteroidia; order Bacteroidales; family Bacteroidaceae; genus Prevotella. Next base: position 49,206 of record CADBLU010000065.1, read on the forward strand.
GCAGCGAGGAACTGTTTTGGGATGAGCGCGACCATGAGATCTGGTCCAACAAGTTCTCTCACCTCATCACTTCCGACAAGGAACTTCAGGGCAACCGTTTCAGGAGCGACGAGAGGATGACCAAATATTCTGTTCGCTGGACGAAAGGCTATTTCGACAAGGAGGAAGTGAGCAAGTCGCCACGCGACAAGATGAACAAGGCTCAGACCGACTCCGCCAAGATGAGAGGAAGACAACCGAAACATCCTCAGAGACTCAACAACAACTGAAAATGGACATCCAACTGGTTTTTTTCATATTGCTGACGATGGTTTTCTCTGCCTTTTTCTCGGGCATGGAGATCGCCTTCGTGTCGAGCAACAGGATGCTTGCGGAGATGGACAAGGAAAAGAACGGCCTGTCGCAGAAGTGCATCTCGCTTTTCTTCCGTCATCCCAATGACTTCGTGAGTACGATGCTCGTGGGCAACAATATCGCACTCGTGATCTATGGCATCCTCATCGCCAAGTTGTTCGACGCCACCATCTTCAAAGGCTACTCCGCGGCTTTCACGGTGCCTGCCGACACCATCCTTTCTACCATCATCGTCCTCTTCACGGGCGAGTTCTTGCCGAAGACGCTGTTTAAGAGCCTGCCCAACAAACTGCTTACCATCTTTGCCCTGCCGGCGTATGTCTGCTATGTCCTCCTATGGCCCGTCTCTAAGTTCGCTTCTATCTTGGCAAAAGTCCTGCTCAGGATAGTGGGAGTGAAGATGGACAAGGTGAAGGACGACGAGTTGTTCAGTAAGGTCGACCTCGACTACCTTGTGCAGTCGAGCATCGAGAATGCCACTGACGAAGAGCATATCAACGAGGAGGTGAAAATCTTTCAGAACGCCCTCGACTTTTCGGATACGAAGGTGCGCGACTGCATGGTGCCCCGCACAGAGATAGAGGCCGTCTCAGAGGAGTGCGGCATCGCCCAGCTCAACCAGAAATTCATCGAGAGCGGCCACTCCAAAATCGTGGTCTACCGTGAGGACATCGACCATATCATCGGCTATATCCACTCCTCGGAATTGTTCAGGAAGCCAGAGGACTGGCGGACCGAATTGCGCACCATGCCCTTTGTGCCCGAGACGATGTCGGCCCACAAGATGATGCAGATATTCCTTCAGCAGAAGAAGAGCCTCGGCGTCGTCGTCGATGAGTTTGGCGGCACGAGTGGCATCGTCTCCTTGGAGGACATCGTGGAGGAAATCTTCGGAGAGATAGAGGATGAGCACGACAGTTCCAACTATGTGGCCAAGAAAGTGGGCGAGGGAGAATACCTGCTCTCAGCACGTCTTGAGATCGACAAGGTCAACGAGATGTTCGGCCTGCAATTGCCCGAGAGTGATGATTATATGACTGTGGGCGGTCTGATTCTGCACTATTACCAGAGTTTCCCCAAACTCAATGAAGTAGTGGAAATAGGCCATTTCAAGTTTAAAATCATCAAGAGTACAATGACGAAAATCGAACTGGTGAAATTAATTGTGACACAATAGGAGAATTTTCATGCGAAAAATTCTCTCATTTGCTTTTTTATTAGTAATTTTGTACGCTTTTTTGGAGTAACCGTTGGCATTTTTACGAAAATGCCGACAAATTGACGTGTTACGAAGGAAATGTTAATAGACAAAATCAATATCATATAACAAATTAGTAATGGCAGCATTAGGTAAAATTAGAAGCAAAGGAACATTTCTGATTATCATTATCGGACTTGGACTTTTTGGATTCATTGCCGGTGACATGTTCCGTTCCTGCGAGACAACAGGCAGGATGCGCAGCACGAGAGTCGGTGAAGTCTTGGGTGAGAAAATCGGTATCGAAGAATACCAGGATTATCTCAATGAGTTTGTGGAATGCACGAAGATGGGTTCTCCTCAGGCCGATGAGGATCAGATTCGCACCATGGCATGGAACAGCTATGTGCAGAATAAGATTTTCGAGAACGAGGCAGGGAAGCTCGGTCTTACCGTCACCAACGATGAGTTGAAGAATGCGATGACTCAGGGCACCCATCAGGTGTTGATGGAGGTGGCCAACCTGACTGGTTTTGTCAACCAGCAGACAGGTCGTTTCGATATCAACCTTTACAATGAGTTTATCAACAACTATAAGACTCAGCGCAACTCATCACCTCAGGCTGCAGAGTATTACGACAAGGTTTATAAGTATCTTGCATTCAAGGTGAAGCAGCTCCGTCAGCAGCTTCTTGCCCAGAAGTATCAGTCACTGCTCACCTCTGCTGTCCTCTCCAATCCCATCGAGGCTCAGTTCCTTTTCGACTCTGAGAAGCAGGAGAGCGACATCAAGTTGGCTTACATCGACTACAAGACTGTCAACGACAAGGATGTGCAGGTGAGCGAGAGCGATCTCAAGGCCAAATATGAGGAGAAGAAAGAGCTCTTCCGTATTCCTGAGGAGATCCGTTCCATCAAGTATGTGCTTGTCAAGAAAGAGGCTTCTCCCGCCGACCGCAAGAACCTGGAGAACACCCTCATCAAGTGTGCCGACCAGCTGAAGGAAGGTGAGAGCGCAGAGAAAGTGGTGCGTGAAGGCCGTTCGAACATCGCCTATCTGGGCGTGCCTGTCACCAAGAAGGCTTTCTCCAATGACATTGCCAACCGTCTTGACTCTATGGCAGTGGGTGCCGTTGTCGGCCCGATTGAGAGCAAGTTCGACAACACGTTCAATGTCATCAAACTCTTCTCCAAGAGCACATTGCCCGATTCCATCGAGTTCCGTGCCATCAATGTGCAGGGTAAGAGCAACGAAGAGAGCAAGACAAAGGCCGACAGCGTGCTCAATGCCCTCAAGGCTGGTGGTGATTTCGAGGCCATTGCCAAGAAATACGGCCAGACTGGCGAGAAGTCATGGTTGACCACCGCTCAGTATGAGAGAGCCACCAATATGACCAAGGACAACCAGACGATCTTCAACGAGCTCAATACCCTGGGCGCCAACGAGGTGAAGAGCATCCCCATGGCTCAGGGTGTGTTGGTGGTGCAGGTGACCGACCGCAGGGCTATGGTGACCAAGTATGACGTGGCTGTCGTGAAGCGCGACATCACCTTCTCCGACGAGACTTCGCATGCCATCAGTGACAAGTTCAAGCAGTTTGTCGCTGGCCATCAGACTCTCGAGGCAATCGAGAAGGATGCAGCAAAGAACGGCTATCAGGTGATGGACATGAAGCAGGTGCTCACATCGCAGGGCAACCTGCCCGGCATCGGCAACTCTCGTGACGCCCTCAAGTGGGTGTTTGAGGCCAAGAAGGGCGACATCTCTGAGGTGATGACCGTGGGTGCCAACCGTGACGAGATCCTCGTTATGGCACTGACTGACATCAGCCCGAAGGGATTCCTCTCGCTGGACAACGAGGAGGCCAAGAATTTCATTCAGCAGGAAGTGCTGCGTGACAAGAAGGCCGAGAAACTCATCGCCAAGCTGAAGGATGTGAAGAGCATCGCCGAGGCTGAGAAGCAGGGTGCCAAGACCGCTGATGTCAACCAGATTACCCTCGCTGCTCCCACATTCGTCTCCGACCTGCAGTCGCAGGAGCCCGCCCTCAGTGGCGCTGTCGCTGCCACCGAGAAGGGTAAGTTCTCCGCTAAGCCTGTGAAGGGTTATGGTGGTGTGTATGTCTTCCAGGTCGTCGACCGCCGCAATGTGGAGGGTGCCAAGTTCAACGTGAAAGATTATGAGACCAAGGCTGCACAGTCCAATCTCCAGAGCCTCTCGCGCTCTGCTTTCCAGGAACTTTATCTCAATGCCGACGTGCAGGACAACAGATATCTCTTCTTCTAAGAAGAATCTTCTATAGGCAGAAAAGAGGGTTCCCCTATAAGGAAACCCTCTTTTTTCAAACCTTTATCCTAACAGCAATTCAAATGAAATTATTACGTGCTATCTGTCTGATGGTGCTCGGCGGCGTGGCTTTTGCAGGGTGTGTCAGTACAGAGACGGTGGAGGCGACGTCGTCTCCTTCGAAGAGAGAGTTCAGGGGAGCATGGATCCAGGCTGTCAACGGACAGTGGATCGGCATGTCGACAAGTCAGATGCAGCAGACGCTTTCCTATCAGTTGGACGAGTTGTGGAAAGACGGCGTCAATGCCATTATCTTCCAGGTGCGTCCTGAGTGCGACGCCTTATATAAGAGTGACATAGAGCCATGGAGCCGCTTTCTCACCGGCGAGCAGGGGGTGGCACCCCGTCCTTATTGGGACCCGCTGCAATGGATGATCGACGAGTGTCATAAGCGTGGCATGGAGCTTCATGCGTGGATCAATCCTTATCGTGCGAAGACGAAGACCACTCAGGCGTTGGCTCCCAACCATATCGCCGTGAAGCGCCCCGACCTGTATTACGAATACGACGGACTCTATGTGCTCGACCCTGCCCGCGAGGAGGCCAAGGACTACATCTGCCGTGTGGTGGATGATATTGTGAAACGCTATGACATCGACGGGCTCCATATCGACGACTATTTCTATCCCTATCCTGTTGCCGGCCAGGTCATCAATGATGATGCTCAGTATCGTGCCAACCGGAAAGGCTTCACCAATAAGGGTGACTGGCGCCGTGACAATGTGAACATTTTTATCAAACAGCTCAGCAAGACCATCCACGACCGTAAGCCTTGGGTGAAATTCGGCGTGTCGCCGTTCGGTATCTACCGCAACCGCAACAGCGACCCGAAGGTGGGCAGTGCCACCAACGGCACCCAGAACTACGACGACCTCTATGCCGACGTGCTGTTGTGGGTGAACAACGGTTGGGTGGACTATTGTGTGCCCCAACTCTATTGGGAGATTGGTCACAAGGCTGCCGACTACAAGACGCTGATCGCCTGGTGGAACAGCCATTCGTCCAACCGCCCGCTGTTTATCGGCGAGGATGTGGAGCGCACGGTGAAAAACGCCGACCTTGACAATCCCAATGTGCACCAGATGGATGCGAAGTTTAAACTGCACAGGCAGATGCCCAATGTGGGAGGCACCGTGCTGTGGTATGCCAAGGCTGCCGTGGACAACGTGGGCAATTATGGCAGTATGCTTCGCGGCAAATACTGGCGCTACCGTGCCCTGCAGCCCACGATGCCGTTCATCGACGACCGTTCGCCCAAGAAGCCCCGCAAGGTGAAGACGGCGATGACCGACGATGGCTTCATGCTCTTCTGGACGGCTCCGAAAGGCAGCGGATGGAAAGATAAGGCAGTGAAATATGTGGTCTACCGTTTCGGACAGGACGAGAAGGTCAACCTCTCCGACCCCTCAAAAATTGTTTCTGTCACCTCTCGCACCTATTACAAATTGCCCTATACCGATGGCAAGACGAAATATGTGTATGTGGTCACCGCGCTCGACAGGATGAGCAACGAGAGCCACGGTGTGGTGGCGAAGGTGAAACTGTAGACAGTGGCATGTGCCTTTCAACGCATTTGGCCGGTGTGTCTTGAGACGCACCGGCCAAATGCTATTATATCAGCGACTCCCGCGAGTCTATTTCATTAGGTCTTTCAGAAAGCGGTCGAGCTCTTTGTCGAGACCGGGCATCAGGTCGCCACCGCTGATGATGACGGTGTCGCCGTCGGCAATGTACAGTTCGGCCACACTCTCTTTCTCGTCGTCCTCGAGCACGATGTGGAAAGGTTTCAGCAGTCCATAGTCCTCAACGACCTTCTCCAGCCGTTTGAGCTCGTGGCGCAGTATGTGGGTCACCCCCTCATAGAAGGCGTCGTCTTTGTTCTCTATCCATTCTTCCACTACGCAACGTGTGATTTCGTTGTCGTCGTCGTCATAGGCGAGCAGTTCGCCACTGTCTTGCGACACCCTCAGGTGGATGTCGGTGAGCAGGGTAGGGTCGTCGGTGCTTGGAAATTTCTGTCCGATTTTCCTGATGGCGCGCTCAATCTGCTGGATGGTCTGTTCTGATGCTTTCATATTGAGTGTTGTTAATGGGCGATGATCAGCGTTGGTTGAATTCTCTGAGCCGGATGCGTGTGAGTGCCTGCTTGGTGTTGTAGGTGAAATCACCGTTAAGCATCCAACTGTAATATCCAGGGTCTTTGCGCAGCACTTCTGCCACGGGCCTTCCCTTGTATTTGCCGAAATTGAAGGTCTCCACCTTGATGGCGTTCCCCTCGGCGTCCACCTTGGGCTGTCCGTTTTCGTCGAGCTCCGGCTTCCAGACGATGCGTCCGGCGAAGTCCACGTTGTCGTTGGTGCGCGAGAAAGCCGCCAGCACCTCCATGTCGTTGGCTATCTGTCGTTTCTCGTCTTCCTGACGTGCCGGACTATACATGTCGAGCTGTCCTTTGAGCACGCTGTAGGTGGCCTCAGTGTCGAAGTCGGCCAGATGGGCATGACCTGCTCCTACGTTCTCTGCCACCATCTCCTTTCCGCAGTAGAATTTGTAGGCTGCGGCCAGGTTTCTCGGCTCCATCTTGTGGAAGATGGTCTGCACGTCGATAAGCCGGCATTTGGTGAAGTCGAAGTCGATGCCTGCGCGCAGAAACTCCTCGGCGAGCATGGGGATGTCGAAATGGTTGGAGTTGAACCCTGCGAAATCGCACCCCGAGAACGTCTCGTTGAGCTTTTGTGCATAATATTTGAATGGTGGCTCATGAGCCACCATTTCGTTGGTGATGGTAGTGATGCGTGTCACTTCTGCCGGTATCTCCCTTCCTGGGTTGATGAGAATGTTGGCACGCTCCTCTTTACCGTCAGGATAGACTTTTATCCATGCCACCTGGATGATCCTGTCCTTCACGAGGTCCAGCCCCGTAGTCTCCAGGTCGAAGATGATGAGGGGCTTTTTGAGACTGAGTTCCATGGACGTCTATTTATTCGTTGAGCAGTGTGGGCATGATGAGCATGAGCACCTCTTCCTGTTCGGGCTGCTCTGCGGGCACCACTACACCTGCTCTGCTGGGGTCGGCCAGTTCGAGGACCACCTCTTCGCAGTCAAGATTGTTGAGGATGTCGGACAGGACCGGGCCCTTGAAGCCGATAGCCATGGGCCTGCCGTCATATTCGCAGGTCATGGTCTCCACGGCGCTGGTGGCGAAGTCGATGTCTTCCGACGAGATCTCTATCTGTCCTGTGTCTACTTTGCACTTCACCAGTTCGCTGCTCTCGCTGGCGAAAGGCATCACTCTTCGCAGGGCACCGAGGAAAGTCTTGCGGTCGATGCGCAGGTGGTTGGGGTTATCCTTTGGAATGACAGAGTTGTAGTTGGGGTAGCGTCCTTCGATGAGACGGCAGATGAGCTCACCGTCGGCGAAGCTGATGGCTGCGTTGCGGTCGTTGAATTTGATGACCACGTTGCCTCCGTCTTTGCTCAGCACGTTCTTGAGCAGAGTGGCGGGTTTCTTGGGCAGGATGAAGGCTGCCGGTGCCTCGTTTTTCACTGTCAGGCATCTGTTGCGCACGAGTTTGCATCCGTCACTGGCCACGATAGAGGTGTATTCGGGGGTGATGTCGAAGTAGAGTCCGTTCATCACCGGCCTGAGCTGCTCTTGTGCGGTGGCGAAGATGGTGCGGCTGATATTCGACAGCAGCATGCCTTCCTCGAATGTGATGGCGGTCACGTCGGTGGGCATGGGCTGTGTCTGGGGATATTCGTCAGCATTCTGGGCGGTGAAGTTGTACATACCGTTCTGGTAGAACACTTTCACCACATAGTTGACGGTGTCGACTTCGAAGGTGAGGGGCTGCTCGGGCAGTTCTTTCACTGCGTCGAGGATGGTAGAGCTGTTGACGACAAATCTGCCGTTACCCTCGTTTTCGCTCAGTTGACATGTGGATTTCATCACATTCTCGCTGTCAGAGGCAGTAAGCTGCAGCAGTCCGTCGTTCACCTCGAAGAGGAATCCCTCGAGGATGGGCATGCTGTTTTTGTTCATGATGACCTTGGAAAGCATGGTCAACTTGCTGCTCAGTGCGGTGCTGGATAATGTAAATCTCATGATTATCTTGTTTTAATTGTTAGTATTCGTGTTTTCATGCCTGCCGTATCATTGAATGATGATTCTCCGAAACGCGGCATAAGTGACTACAAAATTACAAAAAACCGATAAGACGACAAAAAAAGTAATGCAAAAGTTTCTCCGTCTGCGCAAATTTTTGTAATTTCGCAATCGGTTTTACGCTGAAAGAATACTCAATTAATGTTTAAATATCATCATTTATGGAATTACAAGGAAAGATAATAGCTGCCCTTGACGTGAAGACGGGTACATCAGCCCGTGGCGAATGGAAGGTGCAGGAGTTTGTGCTTGAGACACTTGATGGCCAGTACTCTCGCAAGATGGTGTTCTCGGTCTTTGGCGCCGAGCGCCTTCAGACGTTCAACATTCAGGTGGGACAAGATGTCACGGTGAAGTTCGACATTGACGCCCGTGAGTATAACGGCCGTTGGTTCAACAGTATCCGCGCCTATGATGTTCGGCAGGTTGTTCCGGGTGCCGCTGCACCTGAGATGCCTCCCTTCGACACTCCTGTGGCTTCTGGCTCTCCCACACCACCTCCTGCTGGTTTTGGCGAACCTGCCGACGGTGGCAGCGACGACCTGCCGTTCTAATCGGTGAAAATGGCGTATATAAAAGTTGAGCAAACGCGAAACTTGAATAAAAATATGAAGGGGATGCGAACGCATCCCCTTTTGCTTGGTGTGTCATAGGCATGACATTCTTATCTCATCGTCATGTCAATCCCTTTTCACGATAAACTGCCCGATTCGCCTTGAGTGTTTTTTCTTATCCACGGCGTGCAGCGTGTATACGCCGTTGGGCAAGGTGCGGATATTGAGCTGTTTGTCGGTCTTGGGCCTGATTGTCATCACGTTGCCGGCCATGCTCTGTATGCTGAGGTAGTCGCAGCTGATGGTGGGGTCGTAGTCGGGCTGTTTCAGGTATCTTCCGTCGTTGGGCAGCCATTCCACGGTGGGCGGGGCGATGGTCATGCTTTGCAGCGGCAGGCTCTCGTTGCCATAGCGGTCGATGGCGGTGACAGCGAAATAGTGGCGGTCATCGCAGCCGTCGATGGTGAGTTGCGGTTGCCTGACGCGGCAGGCGATGAGGTTGCGGGCGTCGCTGATATCCACAGGGGTGGTGGTGCTGGTGTAGACATTGTACATGAGATAGTCGGCGTGGCTGTTGTCGGTGGCTCCCCACCATCTGAGATGGAGCTTCGAGCCTTGCGATGACAGGTTGATGCCTTTGGGTTGCGACGGGAGTACGGCCGACTGCCAGGTCATCGCTGGCGCGAGGGCAGGGTAGGGGTCGAAATCCCTCTCGGCGAAGGTGAAGATGCCTTTCACATTGTCGGTGAAGAAGCGGCTTCGGAAATAAGTGTGGCCCATGCCGAGATGGCGCAGCACGCTCATCTCGCGTGTGATGTCCGAGAGAGGCCAGTTGTTGCCCTCTCCGCCCCTTGAGAGCAGCCAGATGCCCAGTCCCGGCGCGATGGTGCGCCCGTAGGTGTTCTGTGCCCAGTCGGCGGCGAAGGGATAGAAGTTGTCGCCTCTGAAATACATCATCGGATAGAGTTGGTCCATCAGTCCCTCGCGCAGCCATCCCTGAGCGTCTTGGCAGACGGTCTCATAGGCATTCCATCCTCTGCTTGAATAGCTTGTGAGGTCACTGTATTTTCCTATGGGCGAGCAACTTATCTTTACCCATGGCTTGGCGCTCTTCACCGTTTGGTGAATCTGCCTCACGATGCTTGTGATGTACTCTCGTCCCTTGGCTCTGCTCACGCCATATTTCCAGTTCTCCGGATACCGGATGTAGTCGAGATGGATGCCGTCCACGTCGTAGTTGTCTACGATCTCCTTGCAGATTTTTGCGATATATCCCGCCGTCTGCGGACTCTCTGGATTCATATAGCCTTCGTCGCCTTTCTTGATGGCCAGCGCGCCATAGCGCTCACGTATCTGTCGGCAACCGATATTGTTCCACTTGCCTATGGGGATGGCCACCACCCACGCGTGCAGTTCCATGCCGCGGCGATGACATTCGCTGATGGCAAACGCCAAGGGGTCGTATCCCGGATTCCTGCCGGGATGCCCGGTGAGGCACCCGTCGAACGGTTCGTATTGCGAGGGATAGATGGTGGTTGCCCTGACGCGTGTCTGCAGCAGTATGGTGTTGACCTGAGCCTTGTTGAGTTGGTCGAGAATGTTGCACAGTTGCTGCTTTTGCCTTTCAGCACTTTCGGCCGATGTGGCTTTGACGGTAGGCCAGTCGAGGCCGTTGAGTGTGGTGAGCCATACGGCTCTCACTTCCCGCTTGGGCACCTGCGCGAAGGTGGTCAGTGCCATAAGACAGAAAGAGAGTGCCAATATCAGTTTTTTTGCCATTTAAATGATAGTGTGTGACATAATTTCGTGCAAAGTTATGAATAATTTTCCGTTTTGCAAACTTCCACCGTCATCTTATGGCGTTTTTCACAAAAAAGAGGGATGTGGCCGTGTCGCGGAAAGTCCCTTTTCTTTCACTTTTCGCCTTTTTTACGGGTATCCGGCCGCAAATCACGTTAAAATCGGGAGGTTATGCTTTGTTTTCAAAATAAATGTGTATTTTTGCACCATATTATAATCAATTGATTTGAGAAATGTTATCTTTTTTACTTAGTCTTATTGCCCTTGTGGCTGGCTATTTCATTTATGGTAGCCTTGTGGAGCGTGTCTTTGCTCCCGACGGACGTCCTACCCCTGCGGTTGCCAAGGCCGACGGTGTGGATTTCATGGTGCTTCCCACGTGGAAGGTCTTTATGATCCAATTTCTCAATATTGCAGGCACCGGTCCTATCTTTGGCGCCATCATGGGAGCCTGGTATGGGCCCGTGGCGTATGTCTGGATAGTGCTGGGCTGCATCTTTGCCGGTGCCATGCACGACTTTTTCAGCGGAATGCTGTCCATCCGTAACGGCGGTGCCAATCTTCCCGAGCTCATCGGCAAATACTTAGGCTAGGTGACCAAGGCGGTGATGCTCATTTTCTCTGTCTTCCTGCTCGTGATGGTGGGTGTCGTCTTTGTCTATAGTCCGGCGATGCTGTTGGAGAATATGTTGCCTGTCGGCCTCATAGTGTGGGTCATCGTGATTTTTGCCTATTACATCCTGGCCACGATGCTGCCTATCGACAAGATTATCGGGCGTTTCTATCCCATCTTCGCCTTCTCCCTCCTGTTTATGGCCGCCGCGCTTTTGATTGTGTTGTTTGTGAAATGGCCTGCCCTTCCCGAACTGTGGGACGACATGTCGCTGGCCAACCACAACCAGCCTGCCGAGATACTCGGTGTCGACTCGTTTATCGGCAAGAATCCGCTCTTCCCTTGTATCTTCCTCACCATCGCCTGCGGTGCTATCAGTGGCTTCCATGCCACCCAGAGCCCTCTGATGGCAAGGTGCCTGAAGGACGAGAAGTTAGGTCGCCCGGTCTTCTACGGGTCGATGATCACCGAGGGGCTTGTGGCGCTTATCTGGGCCACCGTCTCTTCCTACTTCTTCTATTATGGCGGTTGGCAAGAGGTGGTGCCTGCCGACGTTGTCAGCCAGTTCAATGAGCAGTTGCAGGGCGACTCTCCCAAGACGCTCATACAGTTCTTCGCCGCTCCCGCCGTGGTGCAGCATGTGTGCTCTGGGTGGCTGGGTGTCTTCGGCGGCATTCTCGCGGTGCTCGGCGTCGTGGCGGCTCCCATCACCAGCGGCGACACGGCGTTCAGGAGCGCTCGTCTCATCATCGCCTCGGCCGTGCGTATGGAGCAGCGCACCATCTCCAGGCGTCTCGCCATCTCACTGCCCATGTTCGGCGTTTCTATCCTCCTGCTTATCTGGCAGATGGAGAACCCCGACGGTTTCAATACCATCTGGCAGTATTTCGGCTGGTCCAACCAGACGCTGGCGGTATTCACCCTGTGGGCTATCACCGTCTATCTGGTCAAGGCTCATAAGCCTTATATCATCTCACTGATACCGGCGTTGTTTATGACAACCGTCTGTTCCACGTTTGTTTTCGTCAGCCCCAATATGCTTGGCGAACATCTCTCCCTCACCGTAGGATATTCTCTGGGCGCTCTCTGCCTCCTGGTGGCTGTCTTCTGGTTCGCTTCCTGGCTCGTCAAGGAGCGTAAGGAAGAGGCCAATGTGCGTAAGGAAGAAAAATAAGAATCCGTCTTAAGAATCGACATCACTCTAAAAACTACTATCATGATAAAAAAACTTTCAGTATTGGTATTCACCTTGCTCGTGGCCATTTCCGCCAGCGCTCAGTTCGAACAGGGAAAGAAATATGTCAGCGCCTCCTTCTCAGGCTTAGACCTCAGTTATAATGGCACCAGCGACCTTAATGTGGGGTTCCAGGCCAAGGGCGGTTATCTCGTGGAAGACAACCTGATGGTGCTCGGCACCCTGGGCTACAACCATATCGGAGGCGACGACAGCACGCCCGACCGCTTCTCCATCGGTGCACAGGGCCGCTACTACATCATCCAGAACGGCATCTATCTGGGTTTGGGCGCCACCTATAAGCACGGCAACCACAACTACAACGACGTGATGCCGTCGGTGGAGCTCGGCTATGCCTTCTTTATCAACCACTATATCACCATCGAGCCGTCTGTCTATTACGAGCAGTCGTTCACCGACCACAGCAAGTATTCCAATGTGGGTCTGCGACTGGGGCTGGGACTCTATCTCTATTAACAGGGCAGAGGGATGATGCAGCAATATCCGTCGGCACTGCTTGAAAAGGCAGTGGGCGAGTTCGCCCGCCTTCCCGGTATCGGGCGCAAGACCGCTTTGCGTCTTGTGCTGCATCTGCTGCGTCAGCCCGTAGGCGATGTGGAGAACTTCGTGGAGTCGTTGGGACGGATGCGGCGAGAGGTGAAATATTGCCGTGTGTGCCATAACATCAGCGACACCGATGTGTGCCCGATATGCTCCGACGAGCACCGCGACCGCTCGCTTGTCTGTGTGGTGGAGAATGTGCAAGATGTGATGGCTGTGGAGAACACACAGCAGTATCGCGGCCTCTATCATGTGCTTGGGGGCGTCATCTCTCCCGTGGAGGGTGTCGGTCCCTCCGACTTGCAGATAGAGTCGCTCGTGCAACGTGTGGCTGCGGGTGGAGTGGATGAGGTCATCCTCGCGTTGGGAAGTACCATGGAGGGCGACACCACCAATTTCTATATCTCCCGCAAACTTGCGCCCTTCGACGTGGCATTGTCGGTGCTTGCGCGCGGTATCTCCGTGGGCGACGAGTTGGAATACACCGATGAGGTGACGTTGGGCCGCTCCATCATCAACCGCACGCCCTTTGGCCAGGTATAAAAAGTTAGAGGAGAGTTAGTATATGCAGAAGACAAGAAAAGTGCTGCTCGGTGTGCTGTGGGGCGCGCTTATCATCGCCCTCGTCACCATCGTCTTGTTCGAGTGCGACGTGATTGCCCAGGGCCGTCTGGCCGGACATGTCAAGTCAGAATATTTGTCGGCAGTCGTCATGGAGTTGCTGACGCTGGTCTGCATCCCGCTGGCCTTGTGGCTGTTCAGGTGGGGTGTGGTGAAGAGAAGCCTGAGAGAGCACAAGGAGAAAGGTCTGCTGAGATGGGGACTGTTGCGTCTGCTCATCCTCTGCGGCCCGATGCTGGTGTGTGTGCTGCTCTATTATCTCTATGCCAGTGTCTCCTTCGGCTATCTTGGCATTATCCTTGCGCTTTGCCTGTTTTTCGTCTATCCCTCACTGGGCAGGTGCATGGCAGAAATTGAAAGTTGAAACAGAGCATGAAACTCACTGTCGTCATCGTCAATTACAATGTGAAGCATTATCTCTATCAGTGCCTTGAGAGTCTGTATAGGGCGCTCAAGGGGATAGAGGCGGAGGTGTTTGTCGTGGACAACCATTCCCGCGACGGCAGTGTCAACTATGTATCAAGGCGTTTTCCCAACGTCAATTATGTGGAGAGCAACCACAACCTCGGTTTTGCCCGTGCCAACAATATCGCCATCCGTGAGAGCGAGGGCGAGTATGTGTTGCTGCTCAATCCCGACACTTTCGTGGGAGAGAACACCATCCATCATGTGCTCGACTTTATGGAAAGCCACCCCGAGGCCGGAGGCGCCGGGGTGCAGATGCTGAAGTCTGACGGCACCAAGGCGATGGAGTCGCGTCGTGGATTGCCCACTCCCATGACTGCCTTCTACAAGATGGTGGGCCTGTGCCGCCGCTATCCGGAGCATAAGCGTTTCGCACATTATTATATGAGCTATCTGCCATGGGACGAGCCGGTGGAGATAGAGGTGATCAGCGGGGCTTTCTGCATGCTCAGGCGCTCGGCGCTGGATGCCGTGGGGCTTCTCGACGAGGATTTCTTCATGTATGGCGAGGACATCGACCTGTCCTACCGGCTCATCAAGGGCGGCTACCAGAATTGGTATCTCCCCGAGAGGATCCTCCACTATAAGGGTGAGAGCACTCAGAAGTCGTCGTTCAGATATGTGCATGTGTTCTACGAGGCGATGCTCATCTTCTTCCGTAAACACTATGGTGGGTCGAGCCTGTGGCTCACCATTCCCATCAAGTTGGCCATCTATCTGAGGGCAACCCTGGCTCTTATCAACATGCAGACGCGCAAGGTCCGCAAGGCCTTGGGCTTCTTCAGTCCCAGGCGGCGCAAGGAGCCCGACTACCTTTTCATCGGTTCGGTCTCTTCGATTGCCCAGTGTCGCAAACTGGCTCGTCGTAAAGGCCTTTTGGGAGAGTTTGTCGTGGGCAATGAGCGGAAGAATCCTGAAGGTCATCTGGAGGTGATTGGCGACAGTGAGTCGCGCAACCTGAAATATGTGGTGTACGACATCGAGGCCTATTCTTTTGAGTCGGTTCTCAATATCTTCGCCCGTAGTCCGAGAGCCAATGTGATGATCGGCACCTACAATCCACGCACCAAGACCATCATAACGGCAGAGGAGGTCTTGAAATGAAAGGTGACACCTGTGAGAGACGGCTAAGCCTGAGGGCACTCGAACCCGAGGACCTGGATTTCCTCTATACAATAGAAAATGATGAGGATATGTGGGATATGGGCTGTGCCAATGTGCCTTATTCCCGGTATGCCTTGAGCAATTACATCCTCAGCGGCACATGCGACATCTATGCCGACAAGCAGATGCGCCTGCTCATGCAGGATGAGGAGGGCGCTCCCGTGGGGCTGCTCGACCTCTTCAATTTCGACCCTAAGCACCTGCGGGCAGAGGTGGGCATCGCCGTCGACAGGCATCGCCGTGACTTGGGCTATGGCCATGAGGCGCTGCTGCAGATAGAGAGATATGCCAGGCATACGCTTCATCTCCATCAACTCTATGCCATTGTCGTCTGCAGCAATGCCCGCTCGCTGACAATGTTCAGAAAGGCGGGTTTTGTGGATGGAGTTTTGCTGAAAGACTGGGTTTTTGATGGGAAAAACTATCAAGATGCCCTCGTAATGCAATTTTTCTTGTAAAAATATCGGCAAAAGTTTGGTGGTTTGACGGTTTTTTCATACCTTTGCATCCGCAAATCAGCGCTACCAGTATTTTGGTGCGTTAGTTCAGTTGGTTAGAATGCCGGCCTGTCACGCCGGAGGTCACGGGTCCGAGTCCCGTACGCACCGCAGAAGAAGGAAGCCTCAAGGGCTTCCTTCTTTGCGTATCAGGGGTGACAGGTCCCTTTTTTATCCCTCTTACACAGACACACTTTTGGGGACAGTATCAAGACACTTGCCTGTAATCGTTCATAATAATCACCTATAATCAAAGAATCCTAAAGGCCATCAATATGGATAGCATTTTGATGTTCTGTCTGCTTTCTCATCAATATCTATATACAAATCATCTTTCCAAACAAAGTGGAGATCAACCATTTCATTCTCTGACAAGGATTCGTCAGCGTTTTGTTTTTCATACACAACTTCAAGCTGACTTAACAAGTCCATCAATGGCATTGTTGCCAACATTCCCTCTTTATATCTATATATGAAAGCAGTTAATTCCACACAGACTGTTTCTTTTGGTTGGATGTTGAATTTATCGTAACTCCCTATTTGCACTACCCAGACAGGGATTTCATCAGAATGGTTGATCATGACTTTAAAACGAGATGAGCAAATGGAGTCGTACAAATATGTCTCGAAAGGCAATGATATGATCCTCCGCGATGTATTTGTTAAAGTGCATCCTAAACGTATCCTTCTTGGATACGGGGTAAAGCCACTTACAAAGTCATCATCATTATAAGGCATATTGTCTCTTACATTTTCGATGGCACATTCCAATGTTAATGGCTCATCATTGATCCTACACCCGAATATCATCAGCAAAGAGGCTGAGAGTAGTCCCATCCCTATTTTTCGTATCATATTCATACGAATCATCATGCCGTTAATATATTTAGTTTATTTATAAAAATTCTCAAAGTGATTCTTGAAATCCGGAGTCGTTAACATCCAAGAAGGATGGGATTTTTGTAATATTACAATACTGTCTGGAGAACCAGACTTATGCACAAACCCCCTCTTATAATGCCCTAAATATCGTGAACCCCTAACAAATTTTGAACATTGGAAACAGTAGAAAGATATTCTTTGTATCGAGAGTCATTTATATTGATAAATGCTGTGAGTTTCTGCTTATTCTGATATTCTCCAATTTCTGCAAATGCATTAGTATTATAAGAGGCATCATTGTACCAATCAATAAATTCATACCAATTTAGATCTTTTTGGAAAACCGCAGTAGAAACGCTGCTGTTATGCAAATCTTCAATATCAACATCATCCATTTTTGATAATATATCAGTGAAAATTCTTGAATAAGCTTCTGCTGTAAGGGTCAAATCTTTAACAGGATATCCTTCCCGATATATTAATGTAGTATTCTCATAATCAATAGAAATTTCCCATCTTAAAATTACTATTTCATCACTATCATTATAATCTTTCCCAATAAAATAGCCTTTCTTGTCATACCAGTCATCCATTCCGTCCCAGTCCATTAAATGTGCCGGGTCATTATGGCAATACCCATACGGGCTTATGTCATAGTATTTCTCCATCATAGGGTCTGGCGAGAGCCACCTTGCCAGCGTGGGGTCATAGATTCTCGCGCCGAAGTCGTAGGTGTGCCATGCGTGTGTCATGTCCAGCTCCTTGGCCCCGTACTTGAAGGGCTGCATGGCGGTGTGCGTGGACGTGCCTTCCACGTGGGCGCATCCCGTCCTCCTCCCCATTTGTGCTGATGGCATTCCTGTAGGAGGAGACGCGAAGAATCGCGTCTCTACAGACGTGGCACCGCCATTCCGCTTCGGAGACGAGTCTCGCAGGACGGCCCACTCTAAAATATTGTCGGCATCAAATATATGATGAAAAGGATGATTC
>CADBLU010000066.1 GCA_902795605.1 uncultured Prevotellaceae bacterium
ATGATAATAAGGTTTTGTGTGGTTGTAAGGCTTATCTGTGCGCAAAAATACAAAAAAATGATGAAAATCATATCATCTTAGGAAAAATTCTTTACTTTGGGCATTGGTTTAGAAATCATCTCTCAAAAAATAGTGACAGTATCCGACTTGCGAATGAAAAAACATAGTGTCTGGTTTTGCTGTGGTGCCGGCATCAGCATGTTATCTCAGAAAAGTTCCGCCACCATGCAGCGTGCGCTGCCACCCCCGATGGTCTCAATGACGGGGATGCCGGGAGTGACGATACGAGTGCCGCTGGAGAGTTTTGCCACTTGAGCAGCTGTCAGTGACTGTCTGGCGGTTGTGCTCATCAGCAAAAGCGGTTCGCCGTCGGTGCCGCGCACCTCAAGCATATTGCCAGCAAACAGCGACATTTGCGCCAGACTCACAGACACCACCTCCCGGCCACTCGCCTCAAGCCGAGAGAGAAGGGCGGTCCTCTGATGAGTATTGCTGATGCTGTCGAGACACACGACGGCGGTATGGAGGCCAATATGCATCATCACATTGGTGTGATAGATGGCTGTCCCCTGCGCATCGGCACTCTCAAAAAGGAAATAGTCGTAGCCCATCTGCCGTGCCCAGTCGGCCACCACCTCCTCATGAGTACGGGGAGAACGGCAGGCATAAGCCACCCGCCCCAACCTGTCGAGGACAAGCGACCCTGTGCCTTCAAGGAAATGGCCGCTACGCTCCCAGTGGGTAAGATCGATGACCCTGTCGAAAGACATCTGAAGCAGGACGGGGCGCAATTTCTCACGCTCCTCCCGACGGTTGGGGGCATACATGGGATAGAGCACCACTGTGCGGCCCGCTTCATCACGATGGGTGGAGAAACAGTTGTTGGGGAAGATAGAGTCGGGGGTGAAGGGAACGGGGGTATCGTCAATGACCGTCACTGCCACACCGTTCTGGCGGAGCAGACTGACATAGGCATCAAACTCATCGGTTGCCTGCTGCTGCAGATTGCAGGCGTCAGCATTGTCGCCCCGGTGCTGGAACACATTGTTGCCGGCAGTCTCTTCATTGAAAGCGAAACACGCCGGTCGCACCATCAGCACATGGTGCGTGGTCTGAGGATTCACCCCCTGAAAGTTTTTCTCTTCTTTTTCCATGACATTCTACTTTGGCGGTTGCAAAAATAATGTTTTTCTTCAAAACCACATTTTTTATCACGAAGAAAGACTATAAATATGTTATATAAGACTAAACAATCTACGCAAAGTTGCATTTTCCCATCATTTTTCCTATCTTTGTGCGATGAAAAAAACGACTCTGCTCATCCTGTCAGCAATGATGACCCTTGCCACACATGCCCAGCAACGTCTGGTCGTGGCCGACAAGGTGACCCATCAGCCTATTGCCCAAGCAAGTATCTATACCAAGGAGAACGGGAAGTTCTCTTCCGTCATCAGTAACGACCGGGGAGAAGCCGTTGTCAACTTCGCCTATACACGTCTCACCGTCTCGCATCTCAATTATGAGCGCAGGGTGGTGACCAGTCTCCCCGACACCCTCTTCCTCACTCCACGCTATCGGGTGACCGACGAGGTGGTGGTGCGCAGCAAAGAGCCCAAATGGATCAGGGAGAAACTCCGCAGGGTGGTCAAGACCAAGCAGAAGGTCTATTTCTCACAGCCACGTGTGCTCTGTTACGACTATCATACCAGGAGCATCGAAAGCCACTCCTATTACACTTTCCAGTCGAAAGGACTGATGCGGATGAAGAGCCGCGACAACGACCGCTACAGCCTCAGCCAGACGGAGGGCCGTATCGTGGGTGTCGACAGCACCTTGCTGACCGATGTGACCAACCTTCGGCGCATGCTCTACGAAGACTTTGTCGAAGAACTTGATGGCGGTTTCATCAATTCACATAAGTTCGGGCAAAACGGCGAGTATGAGAGCGACAACAAGAACGAGGTGGAACTGGTGTTCCGCTCAAAATATCACAATGACGACCGTGGGCGCATCGTCATCGACACGGCACGCTGCGTCATCCGCTCAGCCGTCCGCACCACAGGCACCGAGACCAATAAGCGTGAGCGAATGTCGCAAGTCCTCCTCACCTTCGCCCATGCCATCTCGGGATACCGCATCGACAAATGGAACAGAGACTATCACGTCAGCTACGCCGAACTGCCCGACGGCACGATGTACCCTAAAGAAGTCGGCTACAAATGCTACATTGTGGGCTACGACAAAGTGGTTGACCCTGAGGTGCAAGAATACGAAAGGCAGTCGGGCGGCGGATTCCCCAATATGGAGGCGACACTGCACCTCTCTGCCGCCACGTCGGTGCCCGACAGCATCGCTTGGCTGCCGTTGCCCGGATCGTGGTATCTGCGCCTCAGCTCCAACGCCGAACGCCAACAGGAAATCAGCCTATCGCATCTGCCATCCACCTTCGACATCTATAGAGAAGAGGAAGACTGGATGCAGGATGCCTCACATTAAAAGGACAGGAGTCACTCATGAACACAAGTCCTGCAATTATCATCACTGCCGCGGCCGGAGGCCGTCTCCACACCGGACAACTGTGGGTGGTGGGCATCATCGTAGCGTTGGCCGTGGCCTACTCACTGGTGCTCATCGTGCGTGCCTTCCGCCGCCTCAACGACCCTTGCCACGGCTGTCAAGGTTGCCCTCTCAAAGAGCAAAGACAGGCCGCACGAGGCTTTTCACACAAAAAGCCACCATGCGAAGATAAAAAAAACAGAAAAAAGTTTGGTGATTTTAAGTAAAAGTCCTACCTTTGCATCCGCAATCAGAAAATGGTGCGTTGGATGAGTGGCTTAGTCAACGGTCTGCAAAACCGTCCACGGCGGTTCGAATCCGCCACGCACCTCTACTTTGTGTAAAGCATGCGGCGCACACTCCTAATGGGGTGTGCGTTTATTGTTAACAATAGCCCCTTTCTATTTATGACAACACTTTTTCCCATTTCCGTCAAGACATCAGCCACGGCCACCCTCGCCCTGGCCTTCATTTTCTCCACGATGGCCTGCAAGAACAGCCAAAGTACCGCATCGGCTTCTGCCGACAAGTCCGACGCCTTTGTGGCGACCACTGACAAAGAGGCCTCCGACAGCGAATATATGAAGGCACCCTCTGTGGAGCCCGGAGCCTATGGACTGGTGGCTCTGGCACAATGCCCCACCGAAGACACTCACTTGAGCGTGGTGATGGCCGACGACGGAGAGTCGCTCCAGATTCTCTATGACGGGAAAGAGTTACAGACCATCTCCGACGAAGACGGGTTTGCTGCTCCCAAAGAAGAATCCCAAGTTCATTTCATGGATGCCAATTTCGACGGATACACCGACATCTTTGTCGGTCCGGCACAGTCACGCACTTACAGCACCCTGCTCATCTTTGACAATGCCACCCGCCAGTTTGTCCGCATCGGCTCACTGGGCACCCCCTCACTTCAGAACTTCATGCTGCATCCAGCCTCAAAAACGGTTTTCGAAGGCGGAAGCAACTCATGGTGCAACAACAGCTATACCAAAAGCCAGTGGAAAGATGGTCGTCTGGATGCCGTTGAGGATTTGACCGCTGTCAGCGACCCGGCAGAATATGGGGCCAACGGAGTGGCACACGCCTACACCCTGCGCTCTGCCGACGGAAAGGATCTGACGGCAGCCGATAGCGTCGACAAGTTGCCCGAGGAGTGGCGCAACTACCTTCGTGCGCTGGAAGTAGAATAAGCGCGCCCGTGTGACCTTATTGTGTATCTGGGCAGGAGTCTGCCCGAAACGGTCTTTTATTATTTATATGCTTATGCGGAGTAGGACCATCGTCATGGCACTCATTGCCACTGCACTGATATGCGGCAGTTGCGGCGACAGTAAAAAAGAAAAAATGAAATTGCCCGTCAGGGTGAAGACAGAGACCACTACCACTGCCGGCGAGGGTGAAGGCCGCAACTATGTAGGCATCGTCGAAGAACGTGAGGCCACCGCCGTGAGTTTCACGAGCATGGGCGTGGTGCGGAGGATGCTCGTCAGCGAGGGCCAGACAGTGAGCCGCGGCCAACTGTTGGCCGAACTTGACCCCACAAGTATGGACAACAGCCTGGAGGCCGCGCGTGCCTCTACCGGCCAGGCCAACGACATGGTGACCCAGGCCGAGAATGTCTACGCCCAGGCCAAGGACGCCCACGACAGGATGAAACTGCTGTACGACAACGGTTCGCTGCCCGAAATCAAATGGATAGAGGCCGAGACGCGTCTGAAACAGGCCGAGACGGCACTCAGCAGTGCAAAGCAGGGTGTGCGCTCTGCCACCGCCGCCGAGCACATCGTGCGCAAGAACTTAGCCGACACCCGCCTCTATGCTCCCGTGTCCGGTGTCATCGGGCGCAAACAAGTGGGAGCGGGAGAGACCGCCCTACCCTCTCAGGCCGTGGTCACCATCCTCGACATCAGTTCGGTGAAGGTGAAAGTGTCGGTGCCTGAGCAGGAGATGGGCCGCATCACTCCCCAGACGTCCTCATACATCGTGGTGGAAGCGGCCGACCGCCATGTCAACGGCGGACGGATAGAGAAATGGGTGCAGGCCGACGCGATGACCCACACCTACGACATCCGCATCCATGTGCCCAATCCCGACCGCAAACTGCTGCCAGGCATGGTGGCCAATGTCACTCTCGGCAGCGGCCATGGCAGCCAGAGCGCCATCACGCTGCCCGTGAGCAGTGTGCAGAAGCGTGCCGACGGCTCACTCTTCGTCTGGACAGTGGCCGCCGACAGTACAGCACACCGCACACCGGTGACCATCGGCGCCACCGTTGGCAACCGTCTTACGATCGACAGTGGTCTCAGCTACGGACAGCGAGTGGTTGTGGAAGGCTATCAGAAACTCAGTGAGTCAACGAAAGTCATCTATTAGGTCCATGGAAAAGAAAGACAACTGGATTTGCTGGCCGCTGGAGCATTACCCCATCTCTATTCTCATCGTCTTGCTCCTCTTCATCATGGGCATCTACGGAATGTATGTCATGCCCAAAGACGAGTTCCCTCAGTTCACCATCCGTCAGGGAGTGGTGGTGGCCGTCTATCCCGGCGCCACCTCAGAGGAGGTGGAGCAGCAGGTGACACGTCCTCTGGAGCGATACCTCTTCACCTACGAGGAGGTGAACCGCGAAAAGACCACGTCGACCTCGCAGAACGGCATGTGCTATGTCATGGTGCGTCTCAACGACAACGTCAACAACAAAGACGAGGTATGGAGCAAGATCAAGCACGGACTGACGCTTTACAAGCAGAGTTTGCCGCAAGGTGTGCTCGCCCTGATAGCCAACGACGACTTCGGCAATACCTCGGCATTGCTCATCGCCATAGAGAGCGCCGACAGAAGCTACCGTGAGCTGCATGACTACAGCGACGAACTGAGCGACCGCCTGCGGCGCATCCCCTCAGTGGCCAACGTGAAGACCTACGGCGAGTTGAAAGAGCAGGTGACGCTCTATGTCGACCGCCAGCGACTGCAAGCCTACGGCATCGGGCAGCAGATGCTTTTCGCCAAACTGCAGGGCGAAGGGATAACACTGATGAGCGGCAGCCTCAGCGACGCCGACCAGCAGGTGCCCATCCATGTGGCACCTACACAGAACAGTGAGGAGGAGGTGGCCAACCTCATCATCTTCAGCGACCCTGTCAGCGGCAAGGTGGTCAGGGTGCGCGACGTGGCACAGGTGGTGCGCGAGTATGACGACAGCGACGGCCAGATACAGCAAGACGGCCATCCGTGCATCCTCCTCTCTCTCGAGATGCAACCGGGCAACAACATCATCGCCTATGGCAAGGACGTCGACCGAGTGCTCGATGAATACCGGAATGGCGAACTGCCCGACGATGTCACGCTCACACGCATCGCCGACCAACCGCAGGTGGTGGGCGACAGCGTCAGTTCTTTCCTGCGCGACCTCATTCTCTCGATGGTCATCATCATCCTCGTGATGATGTTACTCTTCCCCCTGCGCTCGGCCATCGTGGCGGCCATCACCATCCCGCTCAGCACCTTCATCTCTGTGGCCATCATGTATCTGGCAGGCATCGAACTCAATATCGTCACACTGGCCGCACTTATCGTGGTTCTCGGAATGGTGGTCGACAACTCCATCGTCGTCATCGACGGATACCTGGAGTATGTCGGCAAGGACTACACGCCCAAGGAGGCTGCCCTCGCATCGTCGAAACAATACTTCATGCCGATGATGCTCGCCACTCTCTGCATCAGCGTCATCTTCTTCCCCTTGCTCATCACTATGAAAGGGGCCTTCAACGACGCACTGCGCGACTTCCCCTGGACCATCGCCATCAACCTGCTGGTGTCGCTTTTCCTCGCTGTCATGGTCATCCCCTTTCTCGAAGTGCTCATCATCAAGCCCCGACATGATGAAGGAGAAAAGGGCAAGACGAAAGAGCACGCCATCACCGGCCTGGTGCAGCGCACCTACGACCAGATTCTGTCTGTCACCTTCCGCCATCCTTGGCTCACCATGGCTTGCGGCATGGCGGCCATCGCCCTCTCATGCCTCATCCTGCCCACGCTCAAGGTGAGGCTCTTCCCCTATGCCGACCGCAACCAACTGGCCATCGAAATCTTCATGCCCGAGGGGAAAGGCATCAAAGAGACCCGGCAGTTGGCCGACAGTATGCGCCTGGCCCTCCAAGGCGATGAGAGGGTGAAATGTATCACCAGTTTTATCGGATGCTCCTCGCCGCGATTCATGACCTGCTATGCTCCCCAGATGGCAGGGCACAACTATGCACAGTTCATCGTCAACACCTCGTCGGCCGACGCCACCCTCGAAGTGCTCGCCGAATACCAGCCTCTCTACAGCGAGGCTTTCCCCAACGCCTATGTGCGATTCAAACGCCTCGATTTCCTCGAAGTGCCTGAACTGGAATACCGCTTCTACGGCAATGACATCGACTCGCTCCATGTGGCTGCCGAACGGCTGATGGCGAAGATGCGGGAGATGGACGAACTGGAATGGGTGCACACTGACTTCCTGCAGCCCTACCCCATCATCGACGTCACCCTCGATCCTGTGGCGTCGGCACAAATGGGCATCGACCGCACCACCGCCGCCCTCGCACTCAGCGCCACCACCGGCAAGCTGCGCGTGGGCCAGTTGTGGGAGGGCAACTACGAGGTGCCCGTCATCGTGAAAGACGGGGCCGACCTCACCTTCTCTGACATCGAGGACTTCGGCATCGCCTCGCCCATCACCATGATGGCAGGGGCTCTGCAGCAGACCGGCGGACCACACAACGCCAACAGCACCGTGCCGCTGAGACAGATAGCCGACGTCAAACCGGCATGGAGCGAGAGCCGCATCATGCACCGCCATGGTGAGAGATGCCTCACCGTGACAGCACAGTTTGCCAACGGTGTCTATGCCGCACCCGTGGAGAACCGGGTGGCCAAGATGATGAAAGACCTTCCATTGCCACAGGGTGTGAGAACCGAGGTGGGCGGCGAGATAGAATACGACAGAGAGGCGATGCCAATGATTTTTGGCGGTGTGGCCATCTCGATGGTCATCATCTTTTTCTTCCTGCTCTTCAACTTCAAACGTTTTGGTATCGCCACACTCTGCATCGCCGCACTCGGTCTGATGATTCCCGGCACACTCATCGGTCTGGGACTGATGAACCGCACGCTCGGACTCACGTCTATCATGGGTGTCATCACACTCATGGGCATGATCATGCGCAACGAGATACTCATCTTCGAACATGCCGACGACCTTATGAAAAAGTTTACCGACATGCACCCGGAAGCCAGCCGTGAAGAATACAACCGGGCGGTGCGACAGGCGGCCCGCGACGCAGGCAGCCGGCGCATGGTGCCCATCTTCCTCACCACCGCCACCACGGCAGTTGGCGTGGTGCCTATGATTATCGCACAGTCGTCGTTCTGGATGCCTGTGGGAGTCACTATCTTCGCCGGTGGCATAGGGTCGCTCATCATGGTGGTCACGATGCTGCCTGTCATCTATTGGAAAGTGTCGTGCCGTTAGCGTCAAGCGAATACTGTCTCTCCCGCAGCTCCTCAACAGCCACATACTCATCACACCGAATATGAAAAGACTCGCCCTCATCACCCTCTGTGCCCTCGGCACCTCCCTCTCATGGGCACAGCACTCATATACCCTCGAACAAATCGTCGACTCTGCCCGGCAAAACAACATCGCCATGCGCAGTGCCGCACACGATATCGACGCCGCTCAGCAGCAGCGCCGTGAAGCATTCACCAAGTACTTCCCCAATGTCAGCGCCACGGGAGCGTGGTTTGACGCCAGCAAGCCCATGGCGGAAATGGAGCTCAATCTCTCCGACAACATCTCGCCCGAGCTGGGAGCCGCCCTGGCACAGTCGATGCCTCCTGAGGCACTGGCAGCACTCAACCAGCCCATGGCCATGGCAATGATGAAGCACGGCGCCATCGCAAGCATCTCCGCCACACAGCCTGTCTTTGCCGGCGGACGCATCGTCAACGGCAACCGGCTGGCGCGGGTGGGTGAAGATGTCAGCCGACTGCAACTGCGTCTCGCCGAGGACGAGGTGGAGAAGACTGCACAACAGTATTTCTGGCAGATGGTGACACTGGAGGAGAAAATGAATACACTGAAAGCCGTGGAGACATTTCTCAACGATATTCACAAGGACGTGAGTCTCGCGGTCAAGGCCGGACTGGTGCTGCGCAACGACTTGCTGCAGGTGCAGTTGCGCCAAAACGACGTGGAGAGCCAGAAAGCGAAACTGCAAAACGCCATCTCTCTCGTGCGCATGCTCCTTGCTCAATACTGTGCCCTCAGCGACACCTCATTTACCCTCTCCTATCCCACTGAGGCAGCCGCGCCGGCCACCCTCCGACGCGACCATCAGCAGGCACTCGCCTCCACCGCCGAATATCAGTTGCTCGACAAACAGGTGGAAGCGGCCAACCTCCAGAAAAAAATGGCCGTGGGCGAGCAACTGCCCTCGCTGGCAGTAGGGGCAGGCTACAACTACCACAATATGCTGGGCACCGGGCAGCATTTCGGCATGGTCTTCGCCACGGTGAGCGTTCCCTTGTCGGGATGGTGGGGAGGCTCGCACGCCATCAAGCGCAAGCGCATCGCCGAGCAGAAAGCCATCGAGCAACGGGCCGACAACGCCCAACTCCTCACTATCCGCATGCAGAAGGCATGGAACGATGTGGTGGAGGCTTATCAGCAACTCGACATCGCCGCACGGAGCATCGAGCAGGCAGAGGAGAACCTGCGCATCAACCGCAACTGCTATCAGGCGGGCACCATCACCATGAGCGACCTGCTCGAGGCACAGATGCTCTATCAGCAGGCCCTCGACAAACGGACCGACCTGTTTGCCGACTACCAAAACAAAGTGCTGGAATACAAACATGCCGTGGGCATGTAGACGGCTAATCTTGTGGTATTTTTGGCTTCATACTTGTTCATTTCTGAATAAATGATTTTTACACCCGAAACGTGAAAAAACACCAAAACCTCATCACTAAATCATACTGACAATGAAAAAAAACCTATTCTTCCTCGCACTTCTGGCCATGGCTCTCCTGGCCGTGACCGCCTGCACCGAAAGACCGGCAATCAATCAGAACGTGAACAATTTCCGCATCAAACGGGGAACCAACCTCAGCCACTGGCTCTCACAGTCGGAGGAGCGGGGCGAGGCCCGGCAGCAACACATCCAAGAGGATGACTTCGAACGCCTCGAGCAACTGGGCTTCGACTTCGTGCGTATCCCCATCGACGAGGTACAGTTCTGGGATGAAGAGGGTAAGCAACTGCCCGAGGCATGGCAACTGCTCACCTTCGCGCTCGACATGGCTCAAAAGCACCATCTGCGCGCCATCGTCGACCTGCACATCATCCGCTCTCACTATTTCAATGCCGTCAATGAAGGAGGCGACAACGCCAACACGCTCTTCACTTCGGAGAAGGCACAGAACGACCTCATCAACCTGTGGTACCAACTGTCTGACGCCCTCAAAGGCTACAGCAACGACTCCGTGGCCTACGAGTTCATGAACGAACCCGTGGCTGATGACCACGAGCAGTGGAACCAATTGGTGGCCAAGGTGCACGCCGCACTGAGGAAGGTGGAACCGCAGCGCACCCTTGTCATTGGCTCCAACCGCTGGCAGGGCTATGAGACGATGAAATATCTCAAAGTGCCGGAGAACGACAAGAACATCGTTCTTTCATTCCATTACTACAACCCGATGATTCTCACCCACTACGGCGCATGGTGGACACCTATCGGAAAATATAAGGGAAAAGTCAACTATCCGGGCATCCTTGTGTCGAAAGAAGACTACGATGCCGCTCCCGATTCTCTGAAACCGCAACTCGAACCTTACCTGACACAGGAGTGGAACGTCGACAAAATACGTGAGGATTTCAAAGACGCCATCGAAGTGGCTAAGAAATACGACCTGCAACTCTTCTGCGGCGAATGGGGCGTCTACGAGCCTGTCGACCGCGAACTCGCCTACAAATGGACGAAAGACATGCTCTCTGTCTTCGATGAGTTCAATATCGCATGGACCACCTGGTGCTATGACGCCGACTTCGGATTCTGGGACCAGAAAAAGAATGACTACAAGGACAAGCCCCTCGTAGACCTCCTCATGTCGGCCAAAGGCCTCGAAGCATCTACGGACAAAGAGAAAAAATAAGGGGTAAAGCTCATCTTGCCGTATGCGGACCTGCTAAGATACTACGAACGCAGGTATCTCGCTCTGCAAGGACCTATCTATAAAAAAGCACAACCGACCATCGTGATTGACCGATGGCCGGTTGTGCTTTTTGCTTCTGCTCTCCTTTCAAGTCGTTTCGCTGCTCCCATCATCTTCCATTTTGAGCATGGCGATGGCGCAGTCATCGTCTGTGCGGTTGGGGAAAAGCTTATACATCATAGTTCCCAACGCTGTATTGACCTCTTCAAAAGGATATTCTTTCAGCCATCTAACAAACTTATGCATGAGAGGAGCGAAGAGTGGCGGTCTACTGTTGCAAAGACAGTCGCATGAACCGTCAGTGAGAAGGAAATAAGTGCTGCCGCTATCAAAGTCTCCTATGGTGATATGGAAGTGTCGCTCACTGTCGGCATCTGTGATAAAATAAGTCTCGTTGACAAAGCGTCCGAGGTCTTGCTGCAAGATAACCTCTTCCTCACCGTCTTGGGCGATGCGCCCCACCAGCCCGTCGCCAATATTTGCAGCAACATAATGTTCTCCGTCAGTGGCAAAGAAAAGCAAAGTAGTACTCAAGTCTATCATACCACACCGGTTTTCCTGACATGCTTCGGTGAATTGTTGACGCAACAGCAACAGAATAGCTTTCTTTAAGTCTTCAACCTCCATGGTGAAGATATCCGGGCCCTTTTGTTCCAAAAAAGATTTGACGGTCTCCACTGCGAGGCAAGCTCCTTTCTCTGCAAAAGACGCAGTTCCTGCGCCATCTGCCATAGTGATGCACGAGAAGCGGTCAGAGAGTGACTGCCAAACCAAATCCTGGCAGTTCTCCTTGTTTTCCAAATGCATCTTGCCTGTCATAGTGGCACATGATATTTTCCATTTCATAGCTTCTGTTGTTTTGATGATGAAGAAAAGGTTTCTCTCTCACAGGGCATGCATCGTCTGAATCGTGAGCAGAAACGAGTTGAAGAAAAAATTATGAGCCAAGCCGGCATCAAGATGTTTGGGGCCGCACTGAGGCCACAAGTCAGAGAAATCCTTAAATGCAGAGCGAGTGAGCGCCATGGGATAGATGCCTGCCGCCTTCTTGTCCATCACTTGTTGCAGCCGGGCCACCTGGATGCTGTCGGGCTTGTCGGAGAGGTCGAAGGCCAGCCATACCAACCAAGGTTTATCACCGCCTACATCCGCTTGGCGTTCGATGGCAGCATCGAGCAGGTCAAGCGCAGTGGAGAGCGCCCTGCTGTTGCCGGCGGGAGCCGACATCTCCGATGCTTCCCGGAATGCGGGATAGTCGCCCAATGTCAGTTGAGGTGCGTAAGCCACTACCTGTACCGATAAAGAATGAAGCCTTATCCTCTTTTTCTCATCAAGCATTTTCTTCAATTGATCCATGATGAATGCTCCATCTTTTACCTGCCCAATATTGCTGAAAAGCTGGACAAGGAAAATGACATCCACTCTTGCATCGTCTCTGAATTGAATGGGCAAGAGAGTCTCATTGGCGTAAAGGAGTTGAGGCGGAATGGGCACGCCACTTACCAACGAGATGAATTCGGTAATGGCAGAGAGGCACTGCTTATATTCCTTTTCTGTAAGTTTAGAGTTCCTTTTTCCTCCCACCTGATATCGGTGCATGGCCTTCGTATTGAGAGTTATCCTCGACCTATGTAACGCAGCATTGTAAGAAGCGTATTCCGGACCAGGCAACAGCACATCAATCAGCACGTTCTGTTTGATGATCTTGACGTTTTCCACCTCATCGGGCCGCATAGCCACATAAGCCATACGCAAGATGGTGTCAATACAAGAGCGGATATGATTCGCCTTGTCATATAAGCTATTGTAGGCCATATAGCCCTCGAGCAGTTTCTGATACTCCTGGCAGGCCTCTGTTTCATTGAGCAATTGGTTCATTGTTCACTGATTTTGTGCAAAACCCTGTTGGTTGATCAAATGAATCCTTTCACCTCCGGGGATGGAAGTCTGGATTCGCTTAAGACTGACGAAGACGTCTTTAAAGAACCCGTCAAGACTATTAAGGATAGCTGCATGGGGGTCCAGGAGCCTAAGGTTATCCATATTTGCCTTGCCACTCAAACCGCGCACATAGACTTGGAGTTTGCTGAAATCTTTGTTGATACGGTCGATGACCTTCGACATATCCTCCTTGAATTTTCCATCGCTGAGGATGAGCATCCACGGGCGGAAATATCTGATGTCATGCGAAGCATCACTATACATATCAAGCCGTACTTTGAGCCGGTCGAGCGCCATATCTATAGTACTGGCCATCTTGCAAGCACCAAAAGGACTGAGGATTAACTGATTGAGCGGTACCATCTGCCTATCTATCATGGCGAAATTGACGATTTCATTCGCACCTCCTCCACAGGTGGCCACATAAAGTTCCACCCTGCTTCTTAGTATGGAACTCATTTCTATCTTTCCATACAAGTTGTTAAGTCCCTGCTGCAGTTTTTCAAGCCTTCCAATCTCCCCCATGGAGATACTGTTGTCGATAATGATAATGAAAGGAAAGCGGTAGGCTTTATTAGCCATGTCGTCTACGGACACATCATCCAATTCGCTTTGGGGAATGCCTTCACCAGCAGCATCTTCGTCACTTTCCATCGAACTAAGGATTTCTTGAATTCTTGGAGGAATCTCGAGATTGTAAGCCCAAGCACAAAAATGCGACACAGCCTCGAGCACAGCCACAAACGTTCTCTCATCAAGTCCGTATTCGATTAATTCATCGTTCGTGGCTCTCCTTTCTTCATTGTCTGTTTTCTTATCGCCTGCTTTTCCCTCATTTTTGTCTGCTACATAGTTAAGCCTGCTGAAATTGGCAAGTTTTACACGAGCCGACATAATCTGCTTCTGAAGCTCATCACCGGGGAAGCCATTAGGGTTGTGCTGAAGAATCCAGTTGATACGGTTGGCTTTGGCCCCCGGGCCATTCACTATTCCAGAGTTTTTGGACAAGTCAAGGAGCATGAGGTGGAAAAACCTGCAGATGAAAGAATATCTGGCAGATAAATCTTTCTTCATATCAAGATTGTCCCAAAAGTAGCGGACATTGGACGCTCCGCTTCTCTGTGGAAAAGATTTGTTGTTTGTGCCAATAATTTTAGCCATGGTCAATAGTAGTTAAATAATTGTTAATGTATGCTTTCCCCAATCCAATCCTTAACACATGGATTTGTTCGATTCCGAGTTGTCGCATAACGCTTATATAAACTGGAAGTGCCAACCTGAGCGTCGTATTTTTTGAAACAAAAGCATTGTTGCCTCGATAGTCATCGTTCAGGCGAGAAATATCGGGTCGGTTGGAGCAGAGGGATGTCGTCAACTTACTTGTCATCTTTATGAGTTCGTCAAGTGTCAGGAGGACTTGCACCTGCCCTTCAGGAATCAGAGCAGTGAGAGCCCCTGTTCCAACAAGACAAGAGGAGGACATGTCAATAAGCGACTGGCTGACCAGTTCTTCGACGGTAGCATCATGAGAGCTGAACACCGCCGACGTACGATTAGCCTTGGTAGAAGTGCTGAAGAACCAATTGCCAAGCGTCAGACTTCCGAGCCGTGACAGCGAACGACACACAATGTCGCCAGTGGAAGTGCGTGTGAAGACTTCGGCAGCAAATCCTCCCACATCAACGACCGACAGCGTCTCATTGTTACTGACGGATAATTGCCGAAGGACCATGTCAATGAAACATGACGCCTCCTCTTCACCTGTAAGCACTCCGATGTTCAAACCCGTCACCTTCTTGAATGTGCCCACCACTTCTTCTCTGTTGGAGAGGTCTCTGAGGCAGATACCGCCAAAAGCCCTTACATGAGTAATAGGTGGCGTAATGCCGCTGATAGAGGGCATAAGATGCTGCAAATGCTTATTGCCGGCAAGTCTTTCAATATCCATATAGCCATTTGGGTCAATCATACCAAAATGACCTGTATAGAAACAGCGGCATTTCCACTTTCCTTTCACTTTTTTCCAACTGCGAATATTGTCGGAGCCAAACTCGAGGAAAAGAAATGACTGAGACGGTGTTTCGTCGCAAATAACGGTATCGAATTGACGCAACTCGGGGTGGTTGGTTGGTTCCGGATGAGAACACTCACTGCCAAGGAAGACTGTGTCCTGACGGAGTATCGTTTCCTTTACCGGGAAGATGTCACGCTTAAGGCTGTTGTTGACCAGCGCGTCTTTGTAGTCTTCAAAAAGCTCAATCCATCTCCGTAGCCGAGGATAATTATGATTGCTATTGCTACCGAATACAGAATCGAAGGCTTTCTTCATTTTGAAAGGTAAACTATACCAAATATTCTGCCACGGTCCCTTGGGGATGGCATTGGCCCGTTTATATGTCAACGGATAAACAAATTCACGGTCCATGATAAATTGCTCAAACGAATCTCTTCCACTCCGTGCATAGGGATGTTGACCTAAGAATAGGATTTGGAAGAGCAATACAGCAATGGAGTAATTCTCGTCATTGCTATTGAGCATTTCATCGGATGGGCATCCTTTTGCCATTATCCTGGGTGAGGCATATTCGCGTCGGAACATAGGGCAAGGATAGCCTCCCACCTGATAGCTATCTACATCAATGAAGAAAGAGTTAAGATTCTCGTTGACGAGAATGTTGGAGGTATTGACATCGCACATGAGGATACCGGCCTGGTGCAGCGAGTCGAGTTTTTTAAGAATATTAAGCGCCAATGTGGCGAGTTCCACACGAGTCCAATTCTTGTTGATGTCACGCAGAAAAGGCGGTCTGAACATTCGCTCAACTGTCCTCTGGTTTTCGAAACAGCCGAAAATATCAGTGAGACTATAGCCATGGCAGAAAGGCATAAGGAACCCAACACAACGCCGATGTTCATTATATACGAGATACTTGGGAAAATAGAAACCTTTCAGTTGTTTCTTCCGAGCCTTCCAGATAGCGTCAAGCAGAAGTAGCTTGGGCTCAGGATCCAGCCTTCCTTCACCATAGACAGAAGAGGGTTCATAGATTTTCACCACATACTTATTGGCGAGCTGCTTCTGACCCGGTGCGAGAGGGTCAAGGTGAAAGACCTTGGCCTCTCCCCCTTCGCCGATTTCCTCACCCAATCGGATGATGACGCGTTCTTCTCCGTCTGTCTGATAGAATAATCTCTTCCGCATCTATGGATGTCTGGTTCTAATGGTAAATCACTCTTGTTGGCCGGCCTCGTCCGAAGTCTCCTGGCCCTCCACAGCGAAATGGTCGAATCGCCAGTTCTGACAGTCTTTTGCATTTCGTCTGCGGTTAAGAATGAAATGGGCGATGATATGTGCTCCTTCTTTAGTGACGAAGCCTGTATCCACCTGGGCTGAGGAGACAAAGAATTTGATTTTCTCGGCAGTGCCATTGAGCTGCTCCTTCACGGCCTGTGCAAACAGATATTTCAACTTAAGATCAATCATATAGCCGGGAAAAGATTCCTCGGGTTCGTCAAGCACAAACCAGCCGTCCGGCTCTGCCATTTGGGCAAGTTGTATAAGCACCTCCTTGTAATTAGGGATGTAGGCGAAGTCCAGCAGTTTATATTGAGATAGGACTCTCTCTTTCAATGCGGCACTCGCTGTTGATGTCTCAGGCTGTTTAGTTTGTGCAGCAGGCTGAACTTCCGTTACCTGATTAGGTGCTACAACCACATTTGCCTCTTCATCAGTGTTGGAAAGTCGTACTAAAGAAACACCATTGATGTATACGATCTTAAAAATACTGGAGTGAAGCTTGAGAAACTCTGTCAAGCTGACACCGCCATAATCTTTCACTCCGGAATTTTTCAGCGCGGCACCCAATGCAGAGACATACACGCACCCTTCTTTCTTAGGCAAGAATGTTAATTGCCTTTTTATCTTATCTATGATAGATTGTATTTGCCTGTCATCCAAGGCACATTTATTGTGTGGCTTGTCCCTTTTTTCAGGCTCTTTGGGCGTCTCGTCTTCGGCAGGAGCGGCTTCATCTGCAATAGCCTTAGGTTCTGTGAGAAGCAGGCACTTAATGGACGGAGGGTCTGCCTCCAAATCGACAGTAAACTGATCGTCGAGACTATCAAGCATATCCAGCAAGGTGTCGAATCCCACAGCGCTGATACTGAAATCTGACTGTGCAATCAGTTCCTCAGCATCAGAGAGTGATATACATCCGTTTTCATCGCATTTTGGACCGAAGAGGTCCGTCAGTTGTTCGGCATTTGTCTTTTTCATGATTGTATCTTTTTGAGGGTCACACTTTATATAGAGTAGAAGTGGCGGCAGGAAATAGCATTCAGCGGAGCTATTTAACACAAATTAACACAACGTCTGTCCTTACCCGCAAATCGGTTCTTCCTATTCTGCATTGCTCTTACTAAAGACAGAGAAAATATTGTAGCTGACATTTTTGTCGTACACATCCTCGTCCTCGCTGACCTTGACCCAGTTGACCACACGAATGGTAACGGGCAGGACGATAATCTCATAGACAGTCTTCAGCACCAGTTGTGAAAGCATCATCAGTGGCAACTCCTGATTAGGCAGCACTCCATAGAAGGCCAATGGAAAGAAGATGAGCGAATCGGCTCCCTCGCCCCAGACAGTGCTCATGATGGCACGTAAGGGGAATCGCTTACCATTGTCAGCAATCTTCATGCGGCTCATGACGTATGCATTGACAAAACTGCCTGCAATAAACGACACGAACGAAGCCAGGGCGATACGCGGTGCGAGTCCGAAGATGGCATGGAAGCCCTCCTCGTTCTCCCAATATGGTGCTCCGGGGATAGCATCGGCTATACATGCCACCATCATGAATGCGAAGTTGATCAGAAATCCTGTCCATATCAAGATGCCTGCACGACGATAGCCCCACACCTCGCACACCACATCATTGATGATATAGGAAACAGGGAATATCAACAGTCCTCCTGTGAGATGGAGCGGTCCGAACACCATCTGTTTCGTCTCGAGGATATTAGATGCTATCAGGCACACGGTGAAAACGACGCAGAAATGCATGAACAGCATCGACACCATCGTCTTTTTCTTTTTACTCATAGTATTCGTATGACTATTTTTGTCTTTTTCTCATTATACTTCTTGCCCCCTTTACAACATGAAGCCCACATTTTGTTTTTTATGAGCTGTTGTCGGTTCTATGAGCCGGCCAACTGCCGTATCAGCCAGGCGAATCCCTTTGCCGTCCTGACTGCCGTGTCCTGGAAATGGTTGCCGGCGTTCCATTCCAAGATGGTATTGACACCTTGAGCCGAGAGCAGTTCGTATTGCTTGTTGATGCAATCCACAATCTGAGCCATCATCGGATTCCTGGTCTTCCCCTCCTTGTCTCCCAGACTCAAATAGACGGCCGAGGCCTTGGGTGAGTTGGCCGTTGCGAAATCCGTCCACCCTTGATACCATACCGATGGTGATACGGCTGCGGTCCCTTTAAAGACCGCTGTTTGGTATCCTGCCCAAAGCGCGAAGAGTCCTGCCAACGAATAGCCACCCAGCAGGCAGTTCGTTATTCCTTCATCCGACAGTTTCATCTGCCGCAGGGCTGGCAAAAGCCGGTGAATGATGAAATCCAATGTCGCTGCCGCACCGTCGCCAAAAGGTGTTTTGCCGAAGACAGCAGGTGCAGGCCATGGAGTGAGTTCTGTCTGCCAGTCTTTCACCTCAAATGCGGCAAGGATGAAAGCCTTGTCTGTCAGCGACCGGATAGCCTCCACCTCCTCGTCCAACATTTCCAAATCATGGTCATCTACAGGTTGAACCAGCAAGGCACAGGCATCAGTATACTCATAGATATAGCAGTTTCTGCCATCTACCAAGGTTGTTTTCTTGTCCATGGTCAATTCTCTCATCGGTTATTAAGGACATCCGTTCTCCTAAA
The DNA here is from genome assembly GCA_902795605.1 of uncultured Prevotellaceae bacterium. Taxonomy (GTDB): domain Bacteria; phylum Bacteroidota; class Bacteroidia; order Bacteroidales; family Bacteroidaceae; genus Prevotella. The sequence goes on from CADBLU010000066.1 coordinate 18,702, forward strand.
TCTATCGCAAAAATAATCATTTCTCTTGAATTCTGAGATGAAAAAACGCATTTTCCAGATTTTTTTGTGAATAATCTTTGTTTAAGGAGCGTCAGAGCGTGGCACGCTCGTGGTCTTCTCTTGCCTTCTCTATGAAAAAAAAACGATATACATTGAACCGCAGGGCTTGATTTTCATGAATTATTGCTAAATTTGCAGCAAAACAAATCAAAGATGAGAAAACTATGGGTCATCGTGCAGCTGACTGCCATCATGACAGAAGCGCTGGCACAAAAATTTCAACAGGAGTTTGGCAACCCGCGTAAGGCGTTTGTTGAAGCTATCGCCGTCCCCGACCATGCCGACAGTTATTACCACACCGGCCAGCAGGCCACGCTGCGCATCACGGCACGCGAAGGAGGCGTACCTTTGGAGGGCGTCTCTTTGCGCTATAAGGTGTGGCCTGAGATGTGGCTTCCCGAACAGTGGGACTCTACCCTCTTTGTAGGTGGCGAGGCATTGGTGCACATGGGCACGATGACCGAGCCTGGTTTCCTGGCATGTCAGTATGAGTTCACCACCTCCGATGGAAAGACATCAAAGGACCTTGTGAAGCTTGCCTACGACCCGGAACAAATTAAGACGCTCACACCACAGCCGAAGGACTTCGCGCAATTCTGGCAAAAGGCCTTGAAAGAGGCGCGCAAGGTGGACTTCGAAGCCGAGTACCGTGACATTCCCGAAGCCACAGACGAGCTGTTCATTACGCGCCTCGTGCGCCTGCGCGTGGGCAAGGCGAAATGGATGCAGGGCTACCTGACCATGCCCCGCAGCGGAGGCCCCTTCCCTGTGGTGCTCTGCCCACCGGGAGCCGGCAGTCAGAAAATCTACCCTTCAGACTATTTCCCACGTCAGGGGTGCATTTATATGAAGATTGAGATTCACGACAACGACCAGTTGATGCCCGATGACGCCTACAACGAGATGCGCCAGCAGAAATGCGACGGCTACATGCGCCGTGGCATGGCCTCCCGCGAAACCTATTATTACAAGGATGTGTATGTGGGCTGTGCCCGCGCGCTCGACTTCCTCTGCTCCTTGCCCGAGTGGGACGGCAAAAACGCCATCGTCACCGGAGGGTCGCAAGGCGGTGCGCTGACCATCATCACCGCCGCCCTCAACGAGAAAGCCACCCTCTGTGCCCCGTTCTATCCGGCACTGTGCGACCTGACGGGATTCCTGCACCACCGCGCCGGCGGCTGGCCCAAATTCTTCAGCGGTTTCTATAAGGACGGCAAGATTGACATCACACAGGAGCAGGCCGTGGCCACACTGCAATATTTCGATGTGGTGAACTTCGCCCGCCATCTGACCATCCCCACGTTCATGTCGTGGGGATACAGCGACGACACCTGCTCTCCCACTTCCATATGGGCCGCATGGAACGAGATAACCGCTCCCAAGGCGAAAGACATCACCCCTTCAAGCGGTCATTGGCGCTTCCCTGCCAGTTGGGAAAAATGCTGGCAGTGGATAAAAAAGCAGATGAGATAGCAATCGGGTGTAAAGGACACCGCAAATCATCCACCAACAATGAAAACTAAAGACATCATTTTCACGGCTGTATTGGCCACTCTCGTCGTTACAGAAACATCAGCCGAACCCATCAACAGCAAGCAAGCACTAAGAAACGCACAAGTATTCTTGCAAGGCAAAGGAATCATATTGAAAGCCCAAGACATGAGACGTGCGCCATCAGCAAATACAGAGCAAGAGCACCCCGCTTTCTATGTTTATAATATCGGCGACAGGGAAGGATTCGTAGTCGCATCCGGCGACGACCGCGTGGCTCCCGTGCTTGCCTATTCCGACCACGGGCGAATGAATACCGACGAGTTGCCCGACAATGTGAAATTCTGGTTAGACACTTACAAAGAACAGATAGCCTGTCTGAAGAGCAATGAGATGGTCAGCGTCCGGCGACGGGAGACTCCCCACAACTCTGTTTCGCCATTGCTTACCACCAATTGGGGGCAGAGTTGTCCGTTTTACAACAGCTGCCCTATAAACAACTCCGATGGCCGCAGATGCGTCACCGGATGTGTGGCCACTGCGATGGCGCAAGTGATGTACTATCACCGTAATAATTCCACGAGGGAATTGATGGAGAACCTGCCTAACTATATGCTCGATCATGGCAACGTGATAGTGGAAGGGGTAGAAAAAGGTACTCCCATTGATTGGGATAATATCATTGATGACTATAGCGGAACATACACCCCTGCCCAGGCGAAGGCCGTCGCCGACCTGATGTTTTTCTGCGGTTCATCCGTAGGGGCCCAATACAGTACGTCAAGCACTGGTGCAAACAGTTATGCGATACCGACGGCACTCACTACCTATTTCGACTATGATGAAGGAGTGAAGAGTCTGGCCAGATGGAGATTCACAGACCAGCAATGGGAAACAATGATTTATGAAGAACTTGAAAAAGGAAATCCGATCATTTATTCTGCCGACGAATCCACCCTTGGAGGACATTGCTTTGTCGTCGATGGCCACGACGGTGAAGGCTATGTCCATATCAACTGGGGATGGGACGGAGATGATGACGGCTATTTCCTGCTCACGGTATCGCCTGAAGACGACCAAAAAGCGATGGGAGGTTTCGACTATGCCCAATGTGCCGTGTTCGGGGCTGTACCCAATGGTGCCTTCCCGAGACTGACCAACCAGGACATTTCATTGACAGGCAACACCATCATACAGAATGTGTCCGCTCTTTCCTCCATCCCAATTTCGTTTTCTTTGCGCGTGGCCAATCTTTCTGGAGGAACTAACTCCTTTGAGCAAGCCGTAGGACTATACATGGACAATAAGTTCCAAAGAGTCATCAGCCAGTTGCCCGACATCAATGGAATGGCTGCCGGAACCATCAAGAGGCAAGACGTGTCACTCTCTTTAGAATCCACACTCTCACAGGGTGTCTATACCCTCGTACCGCTGTGCAGGACCAAAGGCTCTGAAACCTGGAGAAAAAACATTGACTACGAGCAGTTCATCACAGTGGTCATTCATGGAGACAGCGCAAAACTGGTGGTAGGAAAGCCTAAGGTAGAGGGCGAGGTCATCAATTTCGCCAGCGACGAGACAAAACGACTGTGTTTGAAAAACTGGGACGCAAACGGAGACGGGGAACTCAGCAAAGAGGAAGCGGCTTCGGTGCAAAGCCTGAACAATGTATTTCGTTATAATTCCCAAATCACATCATTCGACGAATTACAATATTTCACCGGGCTCGAAGCCATCGAGTCTGATGCATTCAATAATTGCTCACAGTTGACTTCTGTCGTCATTCCAAAGAATGTGACCAGCATCGGGAAATGGGCATTCATCAACTGCCACCTCAAGAAGCTCTTTATTCCCCGAAAAGTGGTAAGTATTGACCCTAAAGCTTTTTCAGGAAACAGTCAATTGGAGGAAATCTGTGTTGACAGCAGAAACAGCATATACGATTCCAGAAATAATTGCCACGCACTGATTGAGACAGCGTCTGACTGTCTGGTGCGCGGGTGTGTGAACACTTCAATTCCGGAAGATGTCATAACAATAGGCAACAGTGCTTTCGATAATTGTGAAGGGCTCACCACCATCAATCTCCCGGAAAGTGTCACTTCCATCGAGGATTATGCTTTTGAGAATTGCAAAAGACTCTCTTCCATTGACTTCCCTCGCAATCTGACCATTATTAAAAACGGTGCTTTTAGAGGGTGCTCATCCTTGGAGTACTTTGAATTTCCTCAAGGACTTCAGGAAATAGGCAAAGGCGCTTTCTCAGGAACGGCGATAGACGCCCTCTACATCCCTGCATCTGTAAGAAACATTCAAGAGAGAGCATTCAATGACTGCAACAATCTGCGCTTTATCATTGTAGATGAAGACAACCCTTATTACGACTCACGCGATGAATGCGATGCTATCTTGGAGACAGCCACCGACAAATTGATGACGGGATGCAAGTCTACTGTCATTCCGGCAACGACAAAAAGCATCGGCAGACTCTCGTTCTCCTATTGCAGAAATTTGTCCACTATCGCCATCCCCGGCAGTGTGGAAATCATCGAACCTGATGCATTCCAATATTGTCAAAGCCTACGGGAGATCACCATCCCTGAAGGTGTCAGCAAATTAGGGGGTTATGCTTTTGAATCATGTCGCGAACTATCCAAAGTCAGCCTCCCTTCCACACTCACTTCTCTCGGTAGTCGTACCTTCGCATATTGCAATGCCATCCGTATCGTCGTAGCCAAAATGCCAGAACCACTACCCATCGACGACAGCGAGACGTTCTCAGCATCCTCCCGTGCCATCTTATATGTCCCTAAAGGATGCGTCGACAAATACAAAGAGGCTAATTATTGGTGTCTCTTTAAGGACATAAGAGAAATTGATGTCCTGAAAGGAGACCTGAATAATGACGGACAAGTGACCATATCAGACGTCACTTTGATTGTGAGAATAATCATGGGTGAGAACAATGAGGCTTTCCTCTTGGAGGAGGCTGATATCAATGGCGATGGCACAGTGACGGTGGCTGATGTCACAGCCATCGTAGACATCATCCTGTGAGCCACTGATTCCTGTGCACGGCGCGCACACCTTGCGTGTCTTTTCGAAAACTGCGGACTTAAAAGTCTTTCTCTTGAAAGCCTCTTATGTCCGCAGTTTCTATTGATTGAATTGTCTTTATAGACCTACTCAAGCATTGAATTAAATTCATGGAGTTTTGGAGTTTTGGAGACTCGGAGTTTAGACAATGGAGTTTAGACAATAGTAATGTCTACACTCCCAAACTCCTACACTCCTAAACTCCCAAACTCCTAAACTCCTTTCAACTTACGCTCTTGAGTTGCTTTTATCTGACCACCACTTTCTGTCCGTTCTTGATCACGATGCCGCGTGTGTTGTCGGTGGCGGGAGTGCCGTCGATGCGGAAGGTCAGCGAAGAGACAGAGGGCGCAACGGCGACAGCAGGTGCGATGCCGGTAGTGGCCTGCACATACTCGGCGCGTGCGGCGGCGATGAGTTGCCGGAAGGAAGCGTCGGCATGCAGACGGGCGATGAGCGCACTGGCCAGCGGACGGCTCGCTTCGATATCGGAAGCCCAGTGGTAGCCCACGATAAGGCGGTTGTAGCCATAGTCATAGCCACGGCGGAGCACTTCGTCCTGGCATTCGGGAGCCACCTCAGCCATCACAAGAGCCGTGCTCCATCCCAGGTTGGTGTGCCCTGAGGGGAAACTGCTCTTGCCGCGTTCCTTCTCCTCATCTCCCGGCACCGACGAGGGTTCGCCCAGTTGCACGAAGGGGCGCTTGCGGAAACGGATAGGCTTCAGACGGTCGGCGATATCACTGGCACGGGTGAGAACCACTTCGAGGAGTGAGCAGATGGAGGGAGTCGTCTCTGGACTGATGGTGATGCCCAAGGCTTCTCCGTAAATCTGCGACATCATGTTCACACTGTATTCGGCCTCGACGGCGGCACGCTTGCCTCGGTCTGTCTCCCGCAGTTCACGGGCTTTCCAGTAGCGCATCACATCGGCCAGATAGCGGTAGCTCGTCGTATCGACGGGATTGTTGAGGAAACGCTCGCCATAAGGCACGTCAGCCTTCGACACGGGGTCGTAGTCGGCAGGCAGTCCTTTCAGCCGGGCATACTCGGCACGAGCGGCGAGGATATCTTTCTCCAGTTCGGGATTGGTATGGGCACGGGCGACGCAGGCGGCACCACACAAGTAGCCTGCATAGACGTCGCTCTGCCAGTGGGCACCCGTGATGACGCGGTTCTCGCCAAACAGGAAGCCGCGACGGAGGATGGTGTCCTGCAGTTCAGGCCACATCTCGGCAAAGACCAAAGCCGTGGCCCAGCCGAATGCC
>CADBLU010000067.1 GCA_902795605.1 uncultured Prevotellaceae bacterium
CCTTACGGAAATGCAGCGTTCGAGGCTATTGGAGGTGAGAAATGCTTACAGCATCTCCTCAATTCTCCTGGTAACTTCACTGCTGCAAAACTGGCATGGGTGAAGGAGAACGAGCCGGATGTCTATGCGAAGATCGACAAAATCATGTTGCCGGGCGACTATATCGCCATGCGTCTTTCTGGAGGTGCAAAACAGACCACAATTTCTGGGCTCTCAGAGGGAATGTTCTGGGATTTCAAGAATGGGGAGGTCAGCAAGGACGTGATGAATTACTTCGGATTCCCTGACAGTATCATCGCTGACATCGTTCCTACGTTCTCCGTACAGTCGAAAGTGTGCAAGGCGGTGGCTGAGGAACTCGGACTGCAGGTAGGCACACCTATCGCTTACCGTGGTGGAGACCAGCCCAACAATGCGCTTTCACTCAACGTGATGAAACCAGGTGAGGTGGCTGCCACTGGCGGTACATCTGGCGTCGTTTATGGTGTGCTTGGCGAGGTGAACTACGATAAACTCTCTCGCGTTAACACCTTCGCGCATGTCAACCATACTCCCGACACCACTCGTCTCGGGGTGCTGCTCTGCATCAACGGCACTGGTATCCTCAACGCATGGATGAAACGTAATGTGGCACCGGAAGGAGCCAGCTATAGCGACATGAACAAAATGGCGGACACTGTGCCAGTTGGGAGCGACGGTCTGACAATCATTCCGTTCGGAAACGGGGCAGAGCGTATACTTCAGAACGAGGAAATCGGATGCTCCATCAATGGGCTGAACTTCAATATCCACCGCAAGGAGCATCTCCTGCGCGCTGCTCAGGAGGGTATCGTCTTCTCATTCGCTTATGGTATGGACATCATGCGCCAGATGGGTATGGAAATCAAAACAATCAAGGCGGGACACGCAAATATGTTCCTCAACCCGATGTTCCGTACAACACTCGCTTCTGTTACAGGAGCGACTATCGAACTGTATGAGACTGACGGTTCTGTGGGTGCTGCCTATGGTGCTGGTATCGGTGCCGGTATCTATAAGGACAGCGATGATGCCTTCAAGACTCTCAAACACATCGCTACGATTGAGCCTGAGGCTGATTGTGAGCCTTACAAGGCGGCTTATCAGCGATGGGTTGAATGTCTTAACTCTAAAATTTAGTTTTTTTAGAAATCCTGTGGTTTCTAAACTTTAAACTTTTATCAGTAATTAATCATTAACTAATCATTAAAAATTAAACTATTTTCATTAAACATTAAAAATTTAAAGTATGGCAAAAGAGTATTTTCCTGGGATCGGTAAGATCAAGTTTGAAGGCAAGGACTCAAAGAATCCTATGGCTTTCCATTATTATGACGCAGAAAAGGTAATCATGGGCAAAACCATGAAGGAATGGCTTCGCTTCGCTATGTGCTGGTGGCACACTCTATGTGCTGAGGGTGGCGACCAGTTTGGTGGTGGCACAAAGAAGTTCCCTTGGAACGAGGGTGACGACGCGCTTACTATCGCTAAGCAGAAGGCTGATGCTGGTTTCGAAATCATGGAGAAGCTGGGATTCCCTTATTTCTGCTTCCACGATGTGGACTTGATCTCTGAGGGCAGCTCCGTGGAGGAGTATGAGGCTAACCTCGCTGCAATCACCGATTACCTGAAGGAGAAGATGGAACAGACAGGCGTGAAGCTCTTGTGGTCTACTGCTAATGTGTTCGGAAATGCTCGCTACATGAATGGTGCTTCCACCAACCCTGACTTTGACGTCGTGGCTCGCGCTATCGTGCAGATTAAGAACGCTATCGACGCTGGTATCAAGCTTGCTGCTGAGAACTATGTGTTCTGGGGAGGACGTGAAGGTTATATGAGCCTCCTCAACACCGACCAGAAGCGTGAGAAGGAGCACATGGCTACTATGCTCACCATGGCTCGCGACTATGCCCGCGCCAAGGGATTCACCGGCACCTTCCTCATCGAGCCGAAGCCCATGGAGCCCACCAAGCACCAGTATGACGTCGACACCGAGACGGTGATCGGATTCCTCAAGGCCCACGGTCTGGACAAGGACTTCAAGGTGAACATCGAGGTCAACCACGCCACGCTGGCAGGCCACACCTTCGAGCATGAGCTCGCAGTGGCTGTCGACAACGGCATGCTCGGCTCTATCGACGCCAACCGCGGTGACGCTCAGAACGGATGGGACACCGACCAGTTCCCCATCGACAACTTCGAGATCACTCAGGCCATGCTGGAGATCATCCGCAACGGCGGTCTGGGCAACGGCGGCACCAACTTCGATGCCAAGATTCGTCGCAACTCCACCGATCCCGAGGACATCTTCATCGCTCACATCAGCGGTATGGATGCCATAGCACGCGCCCTTCTCAACGCTGCCGCTATCCTCGAGGAGAGCGAGCTGCCCGCAATGAAGAAAGAGCGCTATGCAAGCTTCGACAGCGGCATCGGCAAGGACTTCGAGGACGGCAAACTCACCCTCGAGCAGGCCTATGAGTATGGCAAGCAGGTGGAAGAGCCCAAGCAGACCTCGGGCAAGCAGGAGAAGTATGAGACCATCGTGGCTCTCTACTCCAAATAAGCCTTTTGCCCGGCTCGCACAATGAGCCTCTCCCAATCAAAAAGATATCCGCAGTGCCCGGAAGGGCGCTGCGGATTGTCTTTTTGCTTTCTCAAGTTCCGGACATGTTTAGGAGTATGCCCTATTTCTTTTTCATGTAGTGCCGCAGGACGAAATAGGCGATGGCGAGGAGGACGATGGCGATGATGCCCCATTTGATGTAGTCGCCGTAGATGGTGAGTTGCTCGTCGAGCTGGTCTTCGGGGACGAAGGAGTGCATATACCATCCTAAAGCGGCGAGGATGCTGTGCCATACGCCGGCACCGATGGTGGTGTAGAGCAGGAATTTCCAATAGGGCATCTTCGACAGTCCTGCGGGGATGGAGATGAGGTGCCTGATGCCGGGGATGAGTCTTCCGGTGAGTGTGGCCACCACGCCGTGGTCGTAGAAATAGCGCTCACTCTTCTCCACCTTCTCCTGGTTGAGGAGGCACAGGTGACCGATACGGCTGTTGGCGAACTTATAGATGATGGGTCTTCCCAGGTAATATCCGGCCACATAGTTGATGGAGGCTCCCACGTCGGCACCGATGGTGGCGAAGAGCACCACTAACAGCACGTTGAGATGTCCGCCGGCAGCATGGTAGGCGGCTGGCGACACGACCAGTTCGGAGGGCACGGGCACGACGGTGCTCTCTAAGAGCATGAGTAGAAAGATGGCAGGGTAGGTGAGGTTGCCCAACAGGGCAGAGATCCAGTTCATGGCTGTTCTTGGTTTTTGAGTGCATAGTCGTAGAACTCCGACGGTTCCATCCCCTCGGGGAAGAGAGGTCCCAGCACCATGCGTGCGACACTGGGCACCTGCTCAGTGGCGGCTTTCAGATGGCAGAGATATTCGTCGGGTTTGTCGAGGTCGTGGGCGCAGATGGCCAGATAGGCATGTGTCTGCGGCATCGTCTCGAAATCCTCTGGCCTGAGTGCGGAGAGGAGGTTGTAGGCTGCCTGTATGTGGTCGTTGTCGTAGAGCGACACAGCCACGCGCATCATGATGCTCGGAGAGAAGCCTGAGTTCTCGATGGCCGCCCTGAAGCATTCATGGGCTTTGGCCTGGGCGCCGTTCTCCAAATAGACATGGCCTCTGACCACCATGGTCTCGTTGGCATCGTTGTCGCTGAGATGGTCCATCTGATTGAGGTAGCGGAGGGCCCGGTCGACATCGGCCACCTGGCTGTAGGCAAAAGCCTCCTCCTGATAGATCTCCCACAGCCGCTCCTTGCAGTGGCGCAGCGCCTTCACCTCGGCTTTCCTCAACTGTGCCAGGCCTTCGGCGCTTCTCTCTTGCGCAAGGAAGCAGAGACCGGCATTGAGGTAGCCGTCCACGTTGCAAGGTCTTATCTTGCTGTACTGCTCGAAGCACTCGAGGGCAGGCTCATAGGATTTGAGGCGCATGAGCGCCTGTCCTTTGTAGAGGAGTGCCGACTCGCTATAAGGATTGATGGCGGTGGCATACTCACTGCTGGTGATGGCATCGTCGAGATGCCACATGGCCAGTTGGCAGCAGGCGAGCATCTCCCAGTAATAGGCATTATAGGGTGAGTCGTCTATCAGTCGCTCGAAGATCTGCTCACATTGGGTGTAGTCTTTCTCGAAATAGCAGATGCGCCCGAGTGTCTCCCTGTAGTCGGCGAAAGTCTCCTCCTCCGACTTTTCGAGCCATTTTCTCGCCAGGGCAGGCAGTTCGTAGTCGACGAAGAGGGTGGCCACGTCGAGCAGATAGTCGGGGTAGTCGGCGTCGCTCACCTGCTCCTCGCACTCCTCGAGGTAGTCGTCGGCCTCTTCGGGCCGGTTGACAGCGATGAGGATTTCGGCGTTGATGTAGAAATAGTCGAGGTCGAGCTTGTCGTCGATCTGTTCGGCCAGTTGCCGCGCCTCCTCGGGCGAGTTGTCCTTGAGCAGGGCGATGCGGGCTTTGAGCACAAGGGGTCCCGCGGCACCTTCATAGATGCTGAGGGCATAGTCGGCCACCTCCACCGCTTTGTCCGAGTCTCCCATCCAGTGGTAGTACTCCGCGATATCGGTCAGCTGCTCGGAGTCGAGGAAGATGTGCTCTCCCCGTTGCTCTGCCTCCTCATACGATTGGAGCAGCTGTTTGAATTCCTTGCTCTCGAAATAACCTTGCATCGTTGCCCGTCGCTTATTTGTTCTTCTTGGCCCAGGTGTCTTTCAGCCCTACCGTCTTGTTGAACACGGGGTGATCGGCGGTGGAGTCGGTGTCGGCCATGAAATAGCCGATACGCTGGAACTGCAGGTAGTCGCCCGGTCGCTTGGCGGCGGCATAAGGCTCGATATAGCAGTCGCGCAGTATGCTGAGGCTGTCGCCGGCGAGGAGCTGCCGCATGGCGTCGACGCCGCTGATGCCCTGCTGCTCGCGGATGGCGGCAAGCTCATCACGCGGATTCTCCACCTTCCACAGACTCTCGTAGAGCCTCACCTCGGCCTTCACGGCGTCGTGGCAGCTGACCCAGTGGAGCGTCTTGCCCTTGATCTTGCGGTTGGCGCCGGGCATGCCGCTGCGCGACGCCGGGTCGTAGGTGCAGTAGATGGCGGTGACATTGCCGTTGTCGTCGGTGTCGCAGGGGTGTGTCTCGTCGCACTTGATGATGTAGGCGTTCTTCAGTCTCACCTCTTTGCCGGGAGCCAGTCGCATGAACTTCTTCTCGGCCACCTGCATGAAGTCGTCGCGTTCTATCCACAGTTCGCGGCTGAACTCGATGGTGTGTGTGCCGTCGGCCTCGTTCTCGGGGTTGTTGACGGCGACGAGCTGCTCTGTCTGCCCCTCGGGGTAGTTGGTGATGACCACTTTGACGGGGTCGAGCACGGCACTGACGCGGGTGGCACGGCCGTTGAGGTCGTCGCGCACCACACTTTCGAGCAAGGCCATCTCGTTGAGGGCGTCGTAGGTGGTGTATCCTATCTTGTCGATGAATTTGCGGATGCTCTCAGGACTGTAGCCGCGGCGCCGGAATCCGCAGATGGTGGGCATGCGGGGGTCGTCCCATCCGCTGACGATGCCTTCCTTGACCAGTGCGAGGAGGTTGCGCTTCGACATGAGCGTATAGGAGAGGTTGAGTTTGTTGAACTCCGTCTGGCGCGGGCGGTTGTCCTCGATGTCGGTGGTGTCTCCCTTATACTCCTTCATCCAGGTGACGAAGAGGTCGTAGAGAGGCCGGTGCTCCACAAACTCGAGTGTGCACAGCGAGTGGGTGACACCCTCGAGATAGTCGCACTGCCCGTGGGTGAAGTCGTACATGGGGTAGGCGTTCCATTTGTTGCCTGTACGGATATGCGGGATGTTGAGCACGCGGTAGATGAGCGGATCGCGGCAGAGCATGTTGGGGTGTGCCATGTCGATCTTGGCACGGAGCACCATCTTGCCCGGTTCGCACTGCCCGCTGTTCATCAGTTCAAACAGCCGCAGGTTCTCTTCTATAGGACGGTCGCGGAAGGGACTGTTGGTGCCGGGGCTGGTGGTGGTGCCTTTCTGCTGGGCGATGACCTCTGCGCTCTGCTCGTCGACGTAGGCGCGTCCCTGGCGGATGAGCCACACGGCAAAGTCCCACAGCTCCTGGAAGTAGTCGCTGGCGTAGTAGACATTGGCCCAGTGGAATCCCATCCATTTGATGTCGTTCTCGATGCTTTCGATGTATTCGGTGTCCTCCTTGTGGGGGTTGGTGTCGTCGAAGCGGAGATTGCACTCGCCATGATAGCGCTCAGCGATGCCGAAATCGAGGCTGATAGCCTTGGCATGCCCGATGTGCAGGTATCCGTTGGGCTCTGGCGGGAAACGGGTCTGTATGCGTCCGCTGTTCTTGCCTTCTGCCAGGTCTTTCTCCACGATTTGTTCCACGAAGTTGAGGCTCCGTCTCTCGGTGTTGGTGCTTTCTTCTTTGATTGCCATATTCTGATGTGATGTTATCTATAAAATGCAAAATTACATCATTTGGGCGAACTTACCAAAAATGCGGCCTTAATTTTGTTTTTTTGTCTTTTCCGGCGGGATGTTTCCCGTCCCCGACTTGTGCTTGTTTTTTCAGACTGCGCTCAGGTCGTTTGGGCGAAAGGCAAGATTTTTCTGGAAAAAGCGGGAAAAAGGCGATGCTGTCGCAAAACATGTTGCAGAGCATAAAAAAAAATTTGCTAATTATGCGAAAAACCTGTACTTTTGTTGCCGTTATCCTGAATACAATCTTTTTACCTTTAAAAGCTAATACCTATTGAGATTGAGACGCCTCCTCTGCGAAGAGGGGGCGTCTCATTTTTATTTTCTCTTTTTGGGAGATTATCTCTTTTTGGGGAGTTCTTTTCTTTGGGAGTTTAGGAGTTTAGGAGTTTGGGAGTTTAGACATTACTTTTGTTAGGAGTTTTTTCTTTGGGAGTTTAGGAGTTTAGACATTACTCTTGTTGCTCAGCTAACTCTTGTTGCTCAACTTATTCTTGTTGCTCAGCTTACTTTTGTTGCTCAGTTTACTCTTGTGAACCATCTTGTTCTTATGGTTATCCGCAGGATGTGGTCATGGTCGAAAGCCTTTGTAAGGCATTATGGCGCTCTGAGGCATATATTTCTTTTATCTTGAATGATGAAGCAGGCAAAAGAGTTATGCTATCAGAGCGCCATTTTCAGTTACAGTCTGTTCTTTTCCGCATTACCGGCTCCCGTGCCCTTGTACTTTGACGGTGTGACATTGAAGCGGTAGCGAAGAGAGAGTTGGACGCAGCGAGAGTCGTTGTCTTCCATCTTGCGGAACATCATGCGGTTGCTGTATAACGTGAAGCGGTTGATGCCGCCATTGAAGAGATCATAGCCTGTCAGTTTGACGTTGAGGTGGTGCTTGAAGAAGTCCTTGCTGACACTGAGCGAGAGTATCGCATTGGTGCAGTCAAACCAGGCGTTCTGTTGATGGCCGTGAGTGTTCATATTAAAGTCTGCCTGAATCAGCCAGTCGTGAGGCAAGGCAAGAATGTTGCCTAATTGCAATGTCATCATCGGATGGTTGAATCTTTTCTGTTTGTCTAAAAACATAGACTTGAACCACGGTTTCATCAACGAGATGTTGTATTGTGGTGTCCAAGTGCCTTGTCCCAATTTTATGTTCTTCTGAGCCCCCAACGTTACGGTAAGCCAGTCGGCATGGTCGTAGTTCTTGTATGTCACATGATTGACTTTCG
>CADBLU010000068.1 GCA_902795605.1 uncultured Prevotellaceae bacterium
AAACAGTCCTCGCCCGAGACGACACCGAAAAGCCTCATTTGTTACCGACGGCTCCCGCTATCGTTCGCCCAGCAAACACCCCGCCACTTGTATATGTTTTAGTGTTATTCGCTAAATGGTTACACGTCTGAAGGAGTGTTTTATTGGTCGTTAAACTTCAGCTTTTTGAAGAAATAGCCCGGAGCATCGTATGCCATTCCAAAATCGAGAGTCATCATATCATCTTTGAACCAGTAGGTGCATTGTCTGCCGTTGATGTCAATGGTGGTGTGTGTTGTGCCATCATGCTCGTCAGTCTCTGTCTTGATGATTTTGTAAGAATAGGAGCCGGAATCGAGGAAAGGCATAGTCTCCTTGGTCTCCGCCTTGTAGGCAACATGAATGGTCTGGTTGGGATTGAAATAGACCGTGACATCGCCTGCGGGGAATTCCTTGCTGCCTCCAAAGGAGTAGAAAGCTTTTGTCAGATGCCAAACACCTTCAAGCGTAGTGGGATGGTCCTCATAATGATAGGCTACGACCTCGGGGTCTGCTTCGTCCAGACTTGGTATTCTCCGATAAACGGTTTGGGAGACATTGAAACATCCGCTTTCATAGATGGTCAGTTGATTTCCGTCGATTTTAAAAGAGCAACTGTAGGTTGACTTGGAATAGTCGTCATTAGGGCTATGATATAGGTAGTAACCGTCATAGTCCTTCTCTGGTTTTGCCCAAAATTGGGTCTCATAGATCAGTTGGCCGTCCTGATAGAATGATTCTGTGCGGTCGGGTTTGAACACGAGGACTTGAATGCCATTCACCGGTTCCTGCAGATAAATGTTGTGGTACTCCACCACCTGCCAGCAACCCACCAGCGCCCTTTCTGCCCGGGATAGATTTGGGCCATCATCATTGTCGCATGCCGCCATCAGCACAATGCCAAACAGCGCTATCATTACCTTTTTTAATAACATGGTCTTCATATTTAATAATGTACTACCGTTGGTTACTTTTTTTGCTTTTCTGTCTTAGATAATACCAAAATTAAGAAATCTTGCATCGAATCAGATTCTTATTTGCTTTTTTTAACAAAAAACACTTGGTCGGTGTCTGGCAAAATCAACTCTTCCGGTAGTCCTTCGGCGTGATTCCTTTCTTTCGTGAGAAAAACTTGCTGAACGAAGGAGGGTCGGCAAAATGGAGGCGGTCGGCTATCTGATTGATGCTGAGTGGCGTGGTGCGCAGCAGATAAGACGCTTCCATCAGCAGGTGCTGATTGATGTAATCGACTACAGTGCGCCCAGTGACTTGCCGGACGACACGGGAGAGATAGACAGTCGAGATGTTGAGGGCAGAGGCATAGAAGGCGATGTCGTGGTGTTCCGCAAAATGCTGCGGGAGCAGGCGGATGAAACCGAAAAAGATCTCCTCTATGCGTTGGGGCACCTGCCGCTGGCAGATGGTTTTCTTTTGTGCGCTCTGAATGTCGAGCAAGAAGACGGCATAGAGCATTTGCAGTATCTGAGTCTTGTAGATGTGGTCGGAGTGCAGGTAGCCGATGAACTCACGCATCTTTTCGGCCAACCGCTTTGCATCTTCGTGAGGCAATGAAACCTTAGGCTCATGCAGTTGTACGATGGGAGCGTAGGCGATGTTGACGAGGTCGTGGACGGTGGGTGACTCGATGGTGAGGTTTTCATCTGCCAACAGACAGATGCCGTGGTAGTTCTCCGAAGCGGCCAGAATGGTCACTTCCTGTCCGGGCGAATAGATGTAAAGGTCGTCGGGCTCTAAGGTCAGTTCCTGCCCGTTATAGATAATCACCAGCCAACCCTGAGTGACGAGGGTGAAGGTATAGGCAGCCATGAATCCCTGCGTCTTGTTGGCGCGGAAGGTGGTGGTGGCATCTGTCTCATTGCAATATATCCTGCCGTCCCATTGCTCGAATGGTGGTTGACCCTGCATCTTAATCCAGGCATCTCGTAAACTGTACATAGCATGTGATGTTAGGTTGATGCCGACAAAAGTACAAAGAAAAAGCGGAAGTTGTATCGTTTCAGACAATTTTTGTGTCGTTTCAAATTTGTAAAATAAGGTAAAAGGTTGTTTCTTTGCAATTGATGCCATAAAAACGTTGAAATGAGCAAAATCAAGATATTTTTTATCCTTTTGTGCAGCACCATCGCCCTATACTCTTTTGGTGGAAATCAGTTTCCGACGATTAGCGACAACGTGGAAGACGGCTATTTCCCCCTTGTGTCAGAGCGGAAGGCGACGACCATCTATACAGACCAACGGGATGCTAAGGTGGTGGATATTGCCGCTGACATGTTGGCCGCCGATGTGGAAAGAGTGACTCGGCTCCGCCCGGCGCATAAGTCCATCAGTGACCAGAGACAGTTGCCCAAAGAATTCGCCATCGTGGCGGGCACCTTAGGCCAAAGCAGACTGACAGACTGGTTGGTGGACAAGAAGAAGATAGATGTGAAAGACATCCGCGGGAAATGGGAATCATTTCTCATCATGACCACGACGCATCCCCGATACCACACCCCTTTGTTGCTTGTGGTTGGCAGCGACAGGCGAGGGACGGCCTATGGACTGATGTCGCTGTGTGAGGCCATCGGTGTGTCGCCCTGGTATTGGTGGGCCGATGTGACACCAAGGCAGAGGCCGGCACTATATCTGGAGCCTGGCATATACAGGCAGGGAGAGCCTTCGGTGCAGTATCGTGGCATCTTCATCAACGATGAGCGCTTTGGCGGATGGGCACGATGGGCAGAGCAAACCTTTGACAAGGAGACAGGGAAAGTGGGTCCCAAGACCTATCAGAAGGTGTTCGAGCTTCTCCTTCGCCTGAAAGCCAACTATCTTTGGCCTGCCATGCATCCCGGCACACAGGCATTCAACGCGGACCCGGAAAATGCCCGTCTGGCTGACGACTATGCCATCGTGATGGGCTCATCGCACTGTGAACAGATGTTGCGCAACAACGAAGGCGAGTGGAAGGCCGTGAATGAGCAGGCCAAGGCCAAGGGAGAGGCCGGACTTGGTGACTTCAACTATATCACCAACCGCCAGACGATGTTGCAGTATTGGGAGGAGCGAGTGCGGACCAACGGGAAATATGAGAATACATATACCCTCGGCCTGAGAGGCATCCATGATTATCCGATGGAGGGAGCCAACAGCACTGCTGAGCGCGTAGCCTTGATGCAGCAAGCCATCGACGACCAGCGCGATATGCTGAGGAGAAACATCAGCAAACCCATCGAGGAGATTCCGCAAGTGCTGTGCACCTACGAGGAAGTGCTCGACGCCTACCATAACGGACTGCAGGTGCCCGACGACGTGACCCTGCTCTGGAGCGATGACAAGCACGGCTATTGCCGCAACCTCTCCAATCCTTCGGAACAGCAGCGCAGGGGTGGAGCGGGCATTTATTATCACCTCTCTTATCATGGCGACCCGGCCAGTTGGATTTGGCTCAGTCCTCTGTCTCCTGCCTTCCTTTCTTCGGAATTGACAAAAGCCTACACTTTCGGAGCACGTAAGATATGGGTTTTCAATGTCGGCGACATCAAACCCGCGGAGAAAGAGATATCGTTTGTCATGGATTTGGCATGGGATGTAGACCGCTGGAAACCTGCCGAGGCGCACCACTATATCAGTTACTGGGCAGAAAAGACTTTCGGACATGAAGCGGCACAGGAGATTGCAGATGTGATGGCTGGTTATTACCAGTTGCAGGCGGGAGGAAAAGACGCTCATGTGTGGTTCGTCAACTATTCAGAGCCACAGATAGAAAGGCGCATCGCCCGGTGGAGGGCACTGGCCGCTCATGCGTCAGAGTTGGCAGAGCGTATACCTGCGCCGCTGAAGAATGCCTATTTCGAACTCGTCAGCTATCCGGTATGCGGTGCTGCGATGATCAATGAGTATCAGTTGCTCTCGCGCAGGAGCATGGCGCGCGCCACACAAGGCGACAGTATAGGTGCCATGGCGGATGCCGACAGGGTGAAGCAGATGTTTGTCCGGCTGAATGACCTGACCCGCCGTTATCATGAGGAGATTCTCGACGGCAGCGGACAGGGCTCTGAGCAGAGTCGAACGATTTCAGAGGGCCAGAATGCGGCGGACGAAGGCAAAGCCAAGTGGGCACATTTCTTCAACTGGCAGCCTTACCACTGGTTCCGCTCAGAGAAGATCGAACAGCCTGTGGCAACGCCGGAGCTGATTTCCCAGACCAAGCACGGCCCCGAGCCCCGTTTCCTTTCCGTCAGTGACGCGCTCTCATGCGAGGGAACTGTCATCTGTTGTGATAAGGACGGAGAGATTCCTGTCTGGATGGAAGCGCTGACACCTGTGCGCAATTTCTCCAAGGCTCCCGAAGATAATGTCTTCTGCCATGTCTATCTTCATCATTCTGCAGTCACCACTCAGCAGTTTGATGCCTCGGCCACACCGATCAACAACATCTGGCATTCACCGCAAATAGGTCCGATGTGGAGCCGCGTGGGGACGCTCAGTCTGCAAAAAGGAGAAAACCGCCTTTACATCACAGACTTGAAGTCTGACGCGCGCATCGACCATATCTATCTCGGCACCTGGCCCCCGTTTGTCAGAGAGCCGCGTCTCCGGATACCCGCCCATGACTTCCTTTGTAAGCATGAGAGCATCAAACGCATCCCGCAGTTGGGATATACCGACGGTATGACGGTGCAACCCTTCGATACCCCTTCGTATCAGCAGGTGTCAGAGGCGCCATACGTTGAATATGAAATCGACCTGTTGGCGGCAGATTCAGTTATCGAGATACGCACCTTGCCGACATTGCACGTCTACGACGGGCGCGATGCCCGCTATGCGGTGCAGTTAGGGGATGACGCGCCCACAGTCTTTTCCATCCACGCCAATGATTTCACGGCAGAATGGCGATGGAACGTGCTGCGCGGCTACGCGTCACGCAGTATACCTGTTGCCGCCTCAGGCCGACAACGCCTGCGTGTCTTTTTGCTCGACCCTGGCATCGTGATACAAGAGTTGCTGGTTCACTCCAAAAAATGAGAATTTATGAAAAGGTTTATCTTTTGTTTCCTTGCCATGATGATGGTGGCGGCACCGGCACAGCAAGTGTCGGCGCGACAGCGGCATCTGTCGGAACGGCAAGACCTGTCGAACCCGTCAGAAAGGACGAAGCGTGTCGGAGGAAGGTTATGTCAATACCTTCATGAAGGTTGGACTTTTGGCCAGTCGCGCCTGCCCAATCGCTATCCTGCGGTGGTGCCGGGAGTGGTGCACACCGACCTGATGCGCCAAGGCTTGATCGATGACCCTTATTTCGGACTTAATGAGCGGACGGTGCAGTGGGTGGACAAAGAGGACTGGATCTATGAGACGACCTTCTGTGTGGCAGACTCACTGATGAAGAGCGACCATATCGACCTGTGTCTCGACGGACTTGACACCTACGCCGATGTGTATCTGAACGATGCCAAGATATTGGAGGCAGACAATATGTTCCGGCGTTGGCGTGTCAGTGTCAAGGCTGCATTGAAAACAGACGGCAACGTGTTGCGCATCTGTTTCCGTTCGCCCGTCAAGGTAGACATGCCGAAATGGGAGAAGCACCCATATCTTTATGGTGCCTCTAATGACCAGTCAGAGAACGGCGGACTCCTTGACCGCAAAATCAGTGTGTTTGCACGGAAGGCAGGCTATCACTACGGATGGGACTGGGGGCCGCGTCTCGTCACTGCCGGCATCTGGCGCGATGTCTATCTGCAAGCATGGAGCGACATGCGCATCACAGACATATATCTCCGCCAGGAAAAAGTCAGTAAGCGTCAGGCCACCATCTGTAACGTGGTTGAGATAGAATGCGACAAAGACATCAGCAATGCCGAGATAACCGTCGCCGACGAAGCCAAAGGGCGAACTGTGGCCACGAAGAAATGCTCACTGCGGAAAGGTAAGAACACTGTGCCTGTCACGTTCACCGTCAAGAATCCGCGGTTGTGGTGGTGCAACGGACTGGGCAAGCCTGAGCTTTATACCTTCACCACACGTGTCGCTGTTGACGGCAAGCTATTCGAACAGCAAAAGAAACGCATCGGCATCCGTTCCGTGCAGTTGGTGACTGAGCCCGATGCCGATGGCAAGAGGCAGTTCTATTTCGTGCTCAACGGTGTGCCGGTATTCGCCAAAGGTACCAACTATATCCCACAGGATAACTTCCTGACCAACGTCACCCCAGAGCGTTACCGGCGTACATTGCAGGATGCTGTGCTTGCCAACATGAATATGATTCGCGTTTGGGGCGGCGGTATCTATGAGAACGACCTGTTCTACGACCTCTGCGACGAGATGGGCCTGATGGTGTGGCAGGATTTCATGTTCGCATGCAGCACCTATCCGGCCGAGGGAGCATGGATGGACAATGTGAGAGAGGAGGCCATAGACAATATCCACCGCCTGCGCAACCACCCCAGCATAGTGATATGGTGCGGAGGCAATGAATGTCTGGACGCTTGGTACAACTGGGGGTGGAAGTCACGGATGGAAAAAGACAACCCCGATGGTGCCCGTCTCGTGCAACAGCAGCAGGAGTATCTCTATTATGATGCCCTGCAACAGATTGTCGACGAACAGATACCTGGCGACATCTTTGTCACGGGCTCACCTCTTGCAGACAGAGGAAGGGGCAGCGACGGCATCAATGGCGACCGCCATTTCTATGGCGTCGGCCATCGTCGCATGCCCGTCAGCACATATAACCGTGAGAAGGCTCATTTCTTCAGCGAATACGGCATGCAGTCATTTCCAGAGTATGCCAGCGTGCTCCGCTTCGCCCCCGACACCACCACCCATGACATCGGCAGTGAACTGATGATGTGGCACCAGCGTGGCGGAGTGGAAGCCAATCGGGTGATAGAATGGTATGTAAGGAGTGAATATGGGCAGCCCCGTGATTTCCGCCAGTTCCTCTATGCCTCACAACTGCTGCAAGGCGATGCCATGCGCACTGCCATCGAAGCCCATCGGCGCGACATGCCGCATTGCATGGGGTCGCTGTTGTGGCAGCACAACGACTGCTGGCCTGTCGCGTCATGGTCTACGCGCGATTATTACGGACGTTGGAAGGCGGCTCACTATATGGTGCGTCATGCCTTTGAACCTCTTATCTGTTCAGCTGTCGCCAATGGGGACAGTCTGCAAATTTACGCCGTCAGTGACTTGCCCCGCCAACAGAAAGGCACCCTCAGACTGACCGTCTATGCGCTCAACGGTGAGACCGTGGGTACACTGACACAATCTGTGGTCATCCCAGCCAACACCTCAACACAGGTGCTCTGCCTGTCTGTGAACCAGTTGCTGAAAGGCTGGCAGCGTGAGGATGTGGTGGTCGCTATGTGTCTCACCACAACTGCTGGCATTGCCTATCAAAGCAACTGCTTCCTGTGCTTGCAGAAAGACTTGCGGCTGCAAACTGCCAAGCCGGAAATACAAGTGGAAGAATCGGAAGGAGGATGTCGTATCACGTTAAAATGCAACCGGTTCGTTCGAGCCCTCGCATTGTGTATCGAAGATGATGACAGTTGGTTGGATAACAACTATTTCGACCTGTTGCCAGGTATCCCTTTTACGTGTTTCGTGCGAACTAAGTTGTCGGCGGAAGATGTCAGAAGAAAACTGACTATGAGTTCTCTGAACGACAATAGAACATCAAATTAGAAAGGACAAAACGCTTATGGATGCAAAGAAATCTATCGTTGTGCTGTAGTTCTTCGCAATGCAATGGGACAGACATGAGGTGCATAGGCGCGCAAGTCGCAATGTCAGATTTCCAAGGTCCAAGGCTTAGGAACACCGGAGATGATTGAGAAGATTGGCCAGCAGAACTGGCTGTTTACATAAATTTAAATATATAGAAGTATGAAAGAGAAAGTATTACAGGCCATGCGTGAGGCCGGGAAGCCCGTCTCCGCAGGCGACGTGACCAAGGCATTGGGTGCCGACCGCAAGGAAGTGGACAAGGCTTTTGCCCAACTGAAGAAAGAGGGCGCCATCGTTTCGCCCGTTCGCTGCAAGTGGGAGCCGGCTGCCAAGTAGTTGAACGCATAGACAACGAGGCGTAAGCGGCTTCAGCCGTTTCTGCCTCTGTTGTCATTGCGAGATTTCTGAGACAATTTATCTAATTAGACAACCAAACATTCAACAACAATGGAAATAAAAGCAATCCGTATGTTTGACGGTGGTTTTATGAACCAGCCGTTTGCCTTTGGTGGTGAGGAAGGCAAGGACCTGTTTGACGAACAGATCATCTACCGCAGCAGTCTGCAAAATTTTCTCATCGACACGGGCAGTGAGGTCATTCTTGTAGACACTGGATTCAAGGCCGACTTTGCCGCACCCGCCAAGAAGTTAGGCGCTCCACTCTACATGGGCGAGAAGGTGGCTGGTTACATGGAGGCGTTCGCTGCCGCCGGCTACCTGCCGGAGCAGGTGACGAAGATTCTCATCACCCACAAGCACCCTGACCATACAGCAGCCTTGCAATACTTCCCCGATGCCAAGGTGTATATCTCTCCCGAGGATGCCGACGCGATGAAACTGGAAGGAGACAACATCGTCCGTGCTGAGTATGGGACAGTTTACAAGAATTTCCCCAACGCACAGCAGGTAGCCCCCGGCATCTGGTTTGTCGAGGCCAAAGGCCACACCAAGGGCAACAGTATCATCATTGCCGAGAACGACGGCCTGTATTATATGTTTCATGGCGACGTGACCTATTGCGATGCAGCCTTGAAGGCCAACAAACTGAGTATTGTCTTTGAGGACAAGGACGCCGCCCGTGAGACATTGGACCGTGTGCGCGAGTTCATCAAACAAAATCCTACCGTCTATCTGTCTACTCATTGTCCCGAAGGCTATGAGAACCTTGAGATGAAACGGATAATGAAGCTTTAAAATGGACCGCAATTCTCAAATCATCCGCACCAGCTGGATAGGCATTGCCGCCAATGTGCTTTTGGCCGGATTCAAGGCCGCTGTGGGTATTCTTGCCAGTTCTGTCGCTATCGTGATGGATGCAGTCAACAACCTGAGTGACGCGTTGTCGAGTGCCATCACCATAATAGGTACCAAACTGTCGCAGCGGCCAGCCGACCGAAAGCACCCATTCGGCTTCGGGCGGATAGAATACTTTAGTGCTATCATCATCGCCGTCATTGTGCTGTCGGCGGGCATCACCTCACTCATTGAGTCGGTGAAGAAAATCATCCACCCCACGCAACCGAGCTATACCACGGTGATGCTCATAGTTATCGTGGTGGCCATCGTGGTGAAACTGGTGTTGGGGCAGTATGTCAAGCGAAAGGGCGAGCAGTTGAAGAGCGACGCGTTGATCGCCTCTGGTTCCGACGCCTTGTTTGATGCCGTCATCACGTTGGCTACGCTCATCTCTGCGGGCATTATGTTGCTATGGGGTGTATCACTCGACGGCATTCTGGGCGCACTGATTTCTGTTGTTATCATCAATGCTGGTTTTGAGATGCTTGCCTCTCCTGTCAATGAGTTGTTGGGAACCAGTATTCCTGCCGAACTCACAAGTCAGATCAAGAAAGAGGTTTCCGACTTTGAGGGTGTGCATGGCGTTTATGACTTGATTCTGCACAACTATGGTCCCGACGTGAAGATAGGCTCGCTGCACATCAACGTTTACGACACGATGTCTGCACATGATATTCATGGCCTTACGCGCAGAATCACCACACAGATGTTTGAGCGTCATGGAATCATTATGACTGTCGGCATCTACGCCCTCGCTACGGGAGATAATCGTCTTGCCGAATTGCAGTCGCGAGTGATGCAAACCCTGGCAGCTCGCAAGGACATCGTTCAGGTGCATGGTTTCTACTATTCCGCAAAGGACAAGATGCTCTCCGTGGATGTCGTGCCCGACATCTCTGTTCACGATGATGCCGCTCTCGTCAACCAACTTGTCGACAAGATACAGCCCTTAGTGCCCGACACACATGTGGTCGTCGTGGTGGACCACAATTACAGCGAATAGCTGTGCCGACATCTACCTGCAGCCGATACTCGGCATCTACCCCGACATCGAGCTCTCGTTTGTGCTGGAGTTGAAAAACCTCCACTCGAGAGTGACGGATGCCGAAGTGGCGGCTGCGTGTGAGAAGGCTTGGCCCTGCGCTCAGTCCACGCAGAAATGGAGATTTAGTTGATTCTTTTCTTCAGTCTTGCTGGATTGCCGGCCACCAAGGTTCGAGGTTCCACATTCTCAGTGACTACAGAACCAGCAGCAATGACGGCTCCATCACCAATGGCCACTCCTGGCAAGATGGTTGAATGACCGCCAATCCACACATCGTCACCTATTGTAATGGGTATCCCATAACCGTCAAGTGTTCGACCTTCAGGCTGTAATCGATGGCCAGCTGTATAGATGCCCACATCAGGTCCGATCAGACAGTTATGGCCAATACGGATTTCAGCCACGTCGAGCATCGTACAATTGTAGTCGGCATGGAAATGATCTCCTACATGAATGTTCTTGCCGAAGTCGCAGTGAAAATTGTCGCCGATGAAGGGATTGCTCCCCACATCGCCAAACAATTCTTTCACAATATCCTGTTTCTTGGAAAAATCAGCCAAAGTGAGACTGTTCAACTGCTTGACCAACTCAGAAGTCCTGACCATCAGTGTCAGCATATCTTCACTTATCTCTGTTCTGCTGAATGTTATCTTTTCCATATATTTCAATTTATCTTTGGGAGCCCAAATAGCCTGTCGTTGGGATCCTCTATCATTTCATCTGCTCCAATAGTCTGGCCAGTGCCTCAAGGTCGCGGGCATCCACTTTCAGGTCGAGCAGGTTGCCGTTGCGGTCGAAGAGTTTGTAGGTGGGCCAGGCGTGTATGTTCAGGTGGTGCTCGATGGCTGTCTGCTGGTCGCTGGGCAGGTTGAAGTGGGCCACGTTCGGGCCGCTGACGTTGTACTCCTTGATAACGTTCTCCCATGCCGTCTGCGGACTGTCATTGGCCAGATATAGGAACTCAATGTCGAAGTCCTTCAGGCGGGCGTACTCCTCGGTGGAGTGGGAGAGTGCCTCACGGCAAGGTCCGCACCACGTGCCCCAGACATCGAGCAGCACAAACTTCCCCTTGTAAGGCTCGAGGATTTTTTTCAGCAGTGCCTCGCCTTCTGAGATATCCTTGAGGTTGTCGGATGACTTGAGTACCAGTTTGTCGAACTCGCGGTTCTCAATGGCGAGATAATAGTCGCTTTGCTTCTCAACCATCGCGATACCTACGGGATTGGCGACCAAAGTTTTCAGTGTGTCGATGACCATTGGCGACAGCGATGTGTGCGTGTGGTTAATCTCATCGTTGACCAACCGCGTGAGCCAGATGTCTTTAAAGTCTTGGTCAGCGCCCAGCGAATCGAGGGCAAAAGCCTCTTGCTTCATCCGGATGACAAGGCTTACTCCGTTTAGCACTTTTTTGCCTCTCGGACTATTGATAAGTTTGTCCACCTCCGCTATCATTTCAGCATTGTCGGCATTCAGTTTTTCAGCTACCTTCTGCTTCTCTTCTGGAGCCGGGGTGGCATCTATCTTGGCATTGGCATCTATCAACCAGTCCTTCCATCGGTTCAGCAACGACAGTTCCTCCTTGTTTGAGGCGATCATGTCGTTGTAATCATAGATGTTCCAGTTCACCCTCCACACCCGTTTGCGCATCACCTCGAGGAGATAATCGCGCATGAATGAGGTGAAGTCACGATAGAGCGTATAGGGCTTGATGGTGTTCCGCCAACACTCCTTGTCCAAGAAGTCCATGTATTCCTGTGGCATCTCGTAGTCTGGGAAATGGTATCTGGCTTGCGTCATCGAGTAGCCCAGGATGTTCTGATAGTAGCCAGCCACATAGTCCTGATAGCGCTGCGAGAGATGGGGGTGTTCAGTGACCCATTGCTTCATCTCGCCCATCTGCGCCTGCCTGACGTTGTCCGCCTTTGCCAGATAAGTCATTGGGTCAAGGTCGCGACGACTGCGGTCTATATCGGCCGTAGCCCATGAATGGGGATGCGCCAACAACTCGTTCTGCACGCGTACGTCATCGCCCATCCAAAGCGTCTGTCCCGTCTTGAAGTCGTTGAGGAAGAAGTAGGTCTTGCCTGGTTCCAGCACGGTGCTCTTGGTCGTCCTGCCCCAGTCGAGGAATGCCTGCGAGGTGTTGAGCAGCGGCATTTTCAGGGTGAAGCGCCCTAATGAGTCCATCAAAGCGTATGTGCTCCCTTGCTCAGTCTCGGTGCTGAGAATATTCTCCATGCCCACCTGAAACTCGCGGCCTTTCCGCCAAGCTTCTTCTGGCATGTCTTTCAGCCAACCGATAATCGTCACGCTGTCGCCTGCCCTGTAGCCATTGTCCACAAAGCCCTTACGTGTGTCTTTCGTTGGGTAGTCGGGTAGGGTGGCGCCGGTTATCGGACTGCAATTGACGGGTTTGGCACTGCCAACTGCAATGGTGCGTAGGCCCTTTTTCATCTTACTCACCTTGACGTTGGCACCATTATCGAGCGTCAGGGTGTAGGCATCCTTCTTTTCCGTCTGGCTGACAATGTCATGCACCCTATTGCCATAGATGACATATTTGGGCATGAATCCGATGAGCCAGTCTCCAGTCGCGTCGTTACGCCAGTAGGTATCGGCAATGCCCGTAATGCCCGTGGGCTGGTTCTCAGCATCGCGTACGTTGGCAAGGGTCCATGCGTTAGGCTCTGCCACGCCTATCGTATAAGTGTTGGTTGAGATAGGCTCAAAGATGAGTGAGAAGTCCACCTTGCCGTCTGCCGGGATTATATAGGGTTCGGTCAGGGAGATGACCGTTGCTCCTTTTGCAGCATAATCCTTGCCGTCGGCTCGCAATATGGGTTTTGTGGCGATGGGGATTGTGTCTCCCGCCATCTGCTGAGGCACTTCCAGGTGGAAGAATACCTCAGTGTGGTCATCGTATATTGATACTTTGGTGATGTTGATGAAAGGCACGTTGACGTAGCCCGTCTCTATCTTGTTCCATACTTTTGTCTGTGCCTGTCCTGCAACAGCCATGAGTACGAGCAGAATAGTGATGAATGTTTTGCGTTTTTTCTTGCCCATTGTATAAGAATATCTTATTGAAATGCAAAGGTAGTGCATTTAGAATGAATCACCAAAAGATAGGCCAATTGTTTCCAGCTACCCTTTTTCTGGCTTCCACGGGGCTGCATTGGCCCTTTGGCGTGTGCAAAAATGTTATGGAAGTGGTAGTACTTGCTTTATGCATGTCCGAACGCCAAAAATGATTGCTACGCAAGAAATCCAATGAAAAATCTAAAGTAAAAAAATCAGGCGAAAAATCTGCTTTGTCATAACATGACAAAGCAAACGTTGACGACATCCATTTTCAATAGATTTTGCTGTTCGATTTTCTCGTAGATTTACTTTCCCTCGCTTCGCGAACAGAGACCGTTGGTTCTTGCGCAGCAATTCCTCAGAATTGATAAGATCAGACAGACCAAGGGTGATAATTTGCGCACCGCCATTGGGAGCTCGCCATTGGGGGCTTTTGTACGGACATACATAAAACAAGTCCCTTCTACAGTTGCAACTGGCTTCCCAAAGTGGGGCAAAAAAACTGAAATCATAAAGTTGGTACGAGGATGATACTTTATCCCTTTTCTTGCATATTTGAAAATAATATCCTATTTTTGTGTCGGAAAAATGAGATATTAGTACCTCATTTTACAGAATCTTTCATTTTTTTGCATATAAGGGGTATTTGATTTGGCCGTATGAGGGTCTTATAGTTGACAAAAGACCAGACAACCATTTATGGATTACAGTAAAAAAGAGTTTGAACGCCTGTTTAAGGAACATTATCCGCACATGTATCGCATGGCTTACTCGATGGTGGAGAATGCCGACGATGCAAAGGATGCCGTGAATCAGGTGTTCACTCAAATGTGGAGAGGCAAGCCCCAGGTGGCTGAGGATAGTGCCAGGGGGTATCTGTTGGCTGCCACCCGCAACCAATGTCTTCATCTGCTGCGCTCAAGACAACTGCAAAGGCAGATGGAGCACGACCTCCGGCATGAAATGCCTGTCAGCGAGAGCGAGGATCGCGAGGAGTTGCTTCAACAGTTGCGGCAGGTCATCGATGAGAATCTGACGGAGCAAGACCGGCGTGTGCTGAGTCTGCACTATGAGGAAGACATGACCTACAACGAGACGGCCAAGGTGCTTGGCATCAGCGCCGCGGCAGTCAACAAGCACATCACCCGCTCATTGGCTAAAATCAGAAAATACTTTAATGCAAGATAAAGATGAAAACCGAAGATATTGACAAAAAGATAGGCATGCCCGACGTCGACGAGGAGTGGGCAAAGTTCGAGCGTGAGGTCCTTGACAAGGAGACAAAGACGGGAAAACGAGTCTTTCTCGGTTGGACCGCAGGCATCGCAGCCTCTATCGCTCTCTTGGCTGGCATCTTCCTCTGGGGAAATGATGCTGAAAAACAGGATGGCGGCGGTAAGGAATTGGCAAAAGCGACAAACGTCGAGGCAACGGAAAAGATGATTGTCACCGATGGTGATGAAACCAAAGCAGTCCCAGTTAACAACAGCAGTAATGAGGATACTGCCTCAAACAACGAAAAAGAGCATACGCAAGACACCAGAGTGGCTCGTCCGTCAAACAATAGAAAGGACAATCCGTCAAACAATAGAAAGGACGATTCGTCAACTCCTCTTTTGGCTCATACGCCCCCCCAGCCAACAGAAAAGAAGGACGAGCAAGCATCTGCCGTGGATGACATGACAGAAAGTCCAAAAGTCTTTGCCATGGTGGAATCGCAACCATTTTTTCGTGGCGGAGACAGAGGCTTGCAAGAATTTATTAAGCAGCACTTGAGATACCCCCAACTGGCTCAGGAGTATGGTGTGAAGGGTAGGGTGATCATGCAGTTTAAGATTGACAGTTTGGGATACATTTCAGAAGTCAAGGCCGTCAAGCATTTTCTCAAATATGACACATTGCTCCTAAGTCGTGAGTCGGAATCCCGGCAAATACAATTGAAAGAACAAATCTCACAACAGTTGGAGGAGGAATGTGCCCGTGTCATTGCCTTGATGCCACGGTGGGCACCTGGCCGGGTGTATGGTAAGGTGGTAAGCATGAAGTACAATTTGCCCTTCCTGTTCCAACCTGTCCGTCGCAACGAGCAGTAGGGGGGGAGAGCGTGCCCACCGGCCGCCCGCGCACCCAGAGATCACTCTAAAAACCAAAGAATATGAACAAGAAAATCATCATCACCATTGCGCTGTTTCTCATGAGTTTGGCCACTTATGCCACCGGGCAGGACGGCGATGTTATCTATATCGACGGTACACGTTGGGCACTTCTTGGCCAGCCCGTCAGCAGAGACTCCACACTAAGGCGCCAGGTAAGGGCCGCCATCCCACAGCAGCACGTCACCGTCTCCTCCAATTGGAGCGGATTCACCGCCTTTTGGAGCATCAGGCAGGACAAACTCTATCTGGATAGCATCCAGTATCTGCGTGCTACGACCGACAGGAAAACTTTCTCGGAATGTATCCCGACAGAGACATTGCAGCGCATATTCAAGAATTATTACGAAGGTACGCAAATCGTGGCAGGATGGCTGAAAGGCGACATCCGTGTGGCAAGGGGAAATATGCTCTACTACGAACATACGGGTTATGAGAGGAATTACGAAGAGGAGCAGATTGTCAGTATCGACCACGGGAAGGTGACGGGCATGAAAGCCTTTCATAATTATGTAGTGGACGGCTTCTCCTTCGACCAAGCCGGACATACGCAAGTGCGTTCCATGCACGTGACCCCGGCACAACTCAGGGAGATGTTCCCCCTGCATCTGGAACGATATCCGGAACTGGCCAATGAGAAACGCATCGTGTTCTACATCAGTCGGGCCAAAGTGGATGAGACCGGCCACTTGGTGGACTGCGAGGTAAAGGTGCAGAAGCCCGGTGACAACAAAGAGCTTGCCGCCGAGATGGCAGAGTCGATGAAAGCCTTCTTCCCCTGGCGTGTGTCTTACATTAATGGTGAATACCGTGCCATCGGAATAGAGAGGTATGTGTTCTCATATCCCCCTTATAGGGCTAAGACAATGCCCGAATACGATGCCATCGAGGAAGTGCCGGCCACCGAAGGCCAGTCCGCCTCATCGTCTGCCGCCATCTACAACCTGCAAGGCCAGCGCCTTGCCACTTCGCAGCGCGGTGTGAATATCATTGGGGGAAAGAAAATCATTGTCAAGTAAGCAACGAAACAACTCTGTAAACTTATCTCCGACTATGTGGGCTTTTTATCAATTTAGTGTATTTTTTCGACTTTCACTATCTTTGCTGTCGCGAATATAGGCTGCACCTCGGGAATGAAAGCAAAAACTTCGTTATTTGCTTTGCATTCCACTCGGTTTGCACTATCTTTGCTGTCGCGAATATAGGCTGCACCTCGGGAATGAAAGCAAAATACTTCGTTATTTGCTTTGCATTCCGCTCGGTTGATATAAATTCCTCACGCTCGAAAAAACAAATAAATTGGTTTTTTCCTCGCTTAATCGGAATTTTGCACTATATTTGGGCTTCGCCCGAAGATAGGATGCGT
>CADBLU010000069.1 GCA_902795605.1 uncultured Prevotellaceae bacterium
GGCTGCCGCGAACAGGATGCGGATGAAGATAGACAGCAATGAATATAAGGACTACTTGCTGGGCCTTATATTCTACAAGTTTTTGTCTGACAATGAAGTGACGCATCTGAAATCCATCGGATGGACCGACGAGGACCTGCCCGACCTCGTGGAGGACTATGAGGATGAGGATGCTGCCGTCACCATTGACGACTGCAAGAATAGCATCGGCTACTTTATCGAGTACAAGAATCTGTTCTCGACCTGGCTCCTGCCCGACAGTACGTTCAGCGTTGGCGACCTGAGCATTGCCCTCAATTCCTTCGACCGTCTGGTCAGCCCGAACTACAAGCATGTGTACGAGAAGATTTTCGTCACGTTGCAGGCAGGACTGAGCAAACTCGGCGAGAACCCGGCATCGCAGACCAAGGCGCTGAAGGAAATCATCAAACTCATCAAGGACATCCCAACGGACGGGTCGCAGGACTATGACGTGTTGGGATATGTGTATGAGTACCTGATTGGCAACTTCGCCTCTTCTGCCGGCAAGAAGGCCGGGGAGTTCTATACCCCTCACGAGGTAGCCATGCTGATGTCGGAGATTGTGGCCGACCATCACAAGGAAAAACAGCAGATAGAGATTTACGACCCCACCAGCGGGTCGGGTTCGCTGCTCATCACCATCGGCAAGAGCGTGGGCCGGCATATCGAGGACCGCAACCGTGTGAAATACTATGCACAGGAGTTGAAGGAGAGCACCTACAACCTCACGCGTATGAACCTCGTGATGCGCGGCATACGTCCGGGAAACATCGTCACTCGCTGCGCCGACTCCCTTGACGAGGACTGGCCCGTGGAGGATGGCGAACCGCTCTATGTGGATGCCGTGGTGTCAAATCCCCCCTATTCCCAGCGTTGGGACCCGACGGACGCAGAGTATGACGCCCGTTTCCGCGACTATGGCGTGGCACCGCAAAGCAAGGCCGACTATGCCTTCCTGTTGCATGAGTTGCACCACATCAAGCCCGACGGCATCCTGACCATCGTCCTGCCCCATGGTGTGCTTTTCCGTGGCGACCCAGAGGACGACGGCGAAGGGAAAATCCGCAAGAAACTGATTGAGAAAAACCAAATAGACTGCATCATCGGACTGCCTGCCAACATCTTCTTCGGCACGGGCATCCCCACGCTCATCATGGTGCTGAAACAACACCGCAAAAACGACGACGTCCTTATCATCGATGCTTCGAAAGGTTTTGTGAAGGATGGCACAAGCAACAAACTGCGGGCTTGCGACATCAAGCGAATAGCCGATGTCGTGCGTGAACGCCGTGAGGAGCCGGGCTTCTCCAAGAAGGTGTACCGCGAGACCATCCGTGAGAACAATTATAACCTGAACATCCCGCGCTATGTCGACTCCTCCGAGGCTCCCGAGCATTATGACATCTACGCCACGATGTACGGCGGCATCCCAAATGCGGAAGTCGACCTCATGACGAAATATTGGGAGGCTTTGCCTTCGCTCCGTGGAGAGTTGTTCATGCCAGCCGGCAACAAGCCCTATTCCAATATCACCACTGGAGATGTGTCTGACATCATTAACAAGAATGCGGATGTGAATGCCCTTCGCACACAATTCAGTAAGGCTTTTGATGGCTTTGCCGATAGCTTGCACAACCGGCTGATAGACAACTACGCTTCGGTGAACGACCTTAAAGCACTGTATGAGATTGCCGATGACATCTCCCTCCGTCTTGCCCCAATACCTTTGGTCGACCGCTATGCTGCATACCAGGCGTTGAGCGACAACTGGCAAGTCATCGTGAGCGACATCGAGATGCTCCAGACGGAAGGGCTGACTGCCGCACGCGTGGTTGAGGAAGCCACGAAGGTGGTGAAGAAAGGCGACGACGAGGTGGAGGTGCCCGATGGACTGAAAGGGCGCATCATTCCTTTTAAGATGGTGCAAAAGGTAATGTTCCGAACCGAACTTCAATCCATTTCAGATATGGAAGCCAGACAAGAAGACATTAAAGCCGAGGTCGAGGAACTGCAGGAAGGTTTCACAGAAGAAGAATCACAAGAGTATTTGGAAGGTGACGACAATCCGAAACTCGACAAGAAGAAAATCAAGAAGGGCGCCAAGGCTAAGAACGGTGAGGTTGAGTTTGAAACACAGGAGAAACTCAAACGGCTGGTTGCCCTTTGGGATGAGCAGACAAAACTGAATAAGACCTTGAAAGGGGCTCGCATGGCACTGGTTGACAAAACCAAGGATTCTATTGAAAACCTCACCGACGAGGAAATTGCATCGTTCCTCCACATGAAATGGATTGAGCCTGTATGGGATGGAATCAATCAGACATTGTCTGACGAACTCGACAAGATGGAAAAAGGCATCATTGCACTGACAGGCAAATATGCTGTTTCATTTAATGAACTGAAAAGCAAACTCGCCGATTCTCAGAAACAATTGTCTTCCTTAATTGATGACTTGACTGGCGATGAGTTTGATATTCATGGTTTGCAAGGATTGATTTGAGCATTAAACGATTAAAATCATGGCAAGACCGAAGATAAGATTAAATGGATTTGAGGAGGAGTGGTCGAATGGCATCTTTTCTACCTATGCAAAGCCATATTTTGTATCAAACAAATTGATACATCATCAAAATCTACTTTCATTAAGTTATGGTAAAATAGTAAGGAAAGACATTAAAGCTAACAAAGGATTATTACCTGCTTCATTTGATACCTATCAAATAATTAAAGATGGTATAATTGTATTTCGATTTACCGATTTACAAAATGACCATAAGAGTCTTCGTGTAGGTTTGTCAAAAGAAGAAGGAATTATATCTCCTGCTTATGTCTGTGTAGAA
>CADBLU010000070.1 GCA_902795605.1 uncultured Prevotellaceae bacterium
AAGAACGTCTGCTTACCGGTTTTGCCCGAAAGCGGATGCAAAGGTAGGAACTTTATCCGGACCACCAAAACTTTTCTGCACTTTTTTTATCAAAATGGCGAAAGTTTTCGGGATTCTTGACAAAATAACCTATTTTCTCACTTTTAGAGGTTGAATTTGTACCCCACAGTGATATAAAAAGCGCGGTTTTTCTCTGAGGGGAGTTGGTCGTCTTTATAAAGTTTGAGGAGTCCCAACTGATAACGCACATCAAGCAAGACATTGAGATACTCATACGACACCCCCACGGGAATGGCGACATCCATTTTGTGACGCATGTCTTTTGTGTCTGTCACCGAGCGCTGACTTTTGCCGACATTGACTGAGCCGTCGGCCTGATGCTCAAACTTTGACGTAGTAATGGTGACCTCCGACTTGCACAGGAAGCTGGGCTGCACACCCACCTTCACCGCCAGACCGGGAGCGACATACTGGTTGACCATGAGCGGCAGGCAAAGATAGTCGAGTTTTTCGCGCATACGACTGAAACCAATGAAGTCGGATCTCTCAAACGTACCATTATTGTCTTTGAAATCGCTGTAGCGGCATCCCTGTTGGGCATAGAGCACACCGAGAGAGAAACTGGTGGTGGGCAGCGCCTGCCACTCAGCCTCCACTCCTCCCACGAAACGCGCATTATACTTGCCTTTCACCTTCGACATCTCAGAGGCCAACCCATAATAAATCTCTGCTCCGGAAATATTGGCTACACTCACACCGGCCTTGGGGATGACCGACCAAGTGCCGACAGGCTGCTGGGCATTGGCACTAAGAGCGCAGGCCAGCAAAAGAAATGAAATCAATTGTCGCATCTTCTTTGAATTTTTATTGGAAAACGGTAAGAAACACCACAATATTGTGCCATATAAAAAATAATAAGGTATAATGCGGCTCGGAAAAGAAAACAAAAACTTCGTATTTTGTTTTGCTTTTCTCTCACCTTTCACTTATTTGGGCTTCGCCCGAATGTAGGATGCGGCTCGGAAAAGAAAACAAAAACTTCGTATTTTGTTTTGCTTTTCTCTCACCTTTCACTACATTTGCAGAATGAAACGACAGTTGAACTTCAGGGCACTGTGCCTTTATACATTATTATTAATAATAGCCCCATGCTGCCAGGCGCAAAATTACAGCTACGGCACGAGGTTCACACTGTCGGCGCGCAATTTTGTGGACAGCATCCCCATTGAGTTTATCGACAACCAGATATACATCAAGGCGTATACCGCCAACCGCGAGTGGCGCTTCTGCCTCGACACGGGCAGCAGTCAGGGCATCCTGTATACCGACAGCAAACTGCCACGCCATCGGCTGCTGGGCAAAATCATGTCGCACGATGCCAACGGGGTGGCCAACAAGGTGGACGTGGTGGAGTTTCCCGACTTCCGCATCGGCCATCTCGTCATCCACGGCTATGCCGGCACACTGCTCAACTCACACGTGGCACATACCGACTATGACGCCGTGCTGGGCTTTGACCTTGTGAACAAAGGGCTGACGATGAAACTCGACGTCGCCCAGAAGGTGATGGTGCTCACCGACATCGCCGGCTTCTTCGACAACGAGGGAGGCTATGCCGTGAAATACCGGCTGCCCCGATGGGTGCCCATCATCCAGGTGTCGCCCTATGCCGGTTGCACCGACGAGGTGCGTTTCGACACCGGTAGCCGCAGACTTTATGTGATGTCCAACGAAAGCCGCCGGAAGTTCACCGCCCTCTATCCCGACTTCTCCACGCAGGTGGAAGGGACAAGCTACGGCCGGCGGGCCATCGGCAGCTTCGGCACAGAGCGCTCCGACGAGGTGGCCTTCCTCTGGCTCGACGGCCTGCAGTGGGGCGACTTCGCTTTCCTCGACTACCACACCATGACCACCCAGGGCCATTCGCGCATAGGCGCGGAGATTCTCCGCTATGGCAGCGTCATCATGAACCCCAAGCGCAAGCAGCTGATTTTCCAACCCTACGGTGACAATGAGTCGTGCATGGTGAGCAACAGCCAGATGGACATCGCCTTCATCCCCGACAGGGGAAGACCCACGGTGGGTATGATATGGGAGGGGAGCCGCCACTACAAGAGCGGTTTCCGCCAGGGCGACAGAATCCTGAGCATCGACGGCCACGGCATCGTCAGTTTCCAGCAGTTCCTCTCCTACCCTTTCATCCAGGGCCATGTGCATGAGTTCACCGTTCTCGGCATCGACGGGATTGTCAGGACAATAGAAAGCGAGCGCTGACCACACACGCATATCAACAACACGGGCTCCCCTGCCGCCTCTTCCGACGGTCGGGGAGCCCGTGAGTGATATAGCAGACGCTACTGTCCTGCCTTATTCGTTCTCGTTCTCAGGAGCAGCGTCGATAAGCTCCATAAACTGGTCGAGCTTCGGAGTGATGATGATCTGCGTGCGGCGGTTGCGTTGCTTGCCCACCTCGGTATCGTTGGTGGTCAGCGGGTTGTACTCGCCACGGCCACCGGCGGTGAGACGCTTCGGGTCGACGCCGAAATTGTTCTGCAGATACTGCACCACGCTGGAGGCGCGCAGACAGCTCAAGTCCCAGTTGTTGCGGATGTTCTCGCGAGAGATGGGCACATTGTCGGTGTTACCCTCCACGAGCACCTCATAGTCGCTGTAGTCGACGATGATCTTGGCAATCTTGCTGAGTGTCTCGCGTGCGCGGCTGTTGATCTCGTAGCTGGCGCTCTTGAAGAGCATGTTGTCGGCCAGCGAGATATACACCACGCCCTTGAGCACCTGCACGTCGACCTCCTTGAGCTCCTCCTTGCTGAGTGAGCGGGTGAGGTTGTTGGTGAGCACCATGTTGAGCGAGTCGCTCTTACTCTTCACCTCCACCAGGTGGCGGATATACTGGTTCGACTCATTGATCTGGTCGACCAGTTTCTCTATACTCACATTATTCTGACTTGCGTTGGTGAGACTCTTGTCGAGCGAGCGCTGCAACTTGGCATAGTCTCTCTTGGCCTGGGCAAGCTGTTCCTCAAGGCTCTGCACGCGGGCGTTGCTGGCGGCAAGCTGCTCTTTGGCATCCTGATAGTTATTGGTGAGTGTGCGGTTCTCGCTCTGGCAGTTGAGCAAGTCCTTTTTGCTGGCGCAACCGGTCATCAACAGGGCGGCCATGGTCAGTGAAAGAATAAAAATCTTATTTCTCATAATCGTTGAAATGAATGTAATAATTATTTGACCTTTTTGTTAAGACGTTTTGTTAAGACTCTGCAAATATAAATCAGGTTTATCATAAAGACGAAACAAATGGCGATTTGTTGTGCAATCTTATGTTATTTTAACCCATCTGCCCCCTATTTACCGATTATTAACGCATATAAAGACAACAAAGTGGGACCTTGGCCCCACTCTATCGCATAGGAAAAACAGTCTTAGAATCAATCACATTGGAATTGGAAGAACAGAGGCACCTTGGCAATGGTGCGTGAGAGGCGGATTTTCCACTGCCCATAAGCATTCTTGACATTCTGCGGCAGCAGGTTGGAGTCTCTCAGTTTCATCAGTATCTCCCTCAGAGGTCGGCCCGGATGGGGGGCATCATCGTCCAGCAGACCGGCTTGGGCCAAGGCAGTGTTGGCCTCCATATCGTCGATCTCATGCTTGCCTGTTCGCTCCATATACTCATCAAGGAAACGAAGCAGCGTCTGAAGTTTTGTGCAATCAGTAATCATAATAGAGAGAATTGAATGAATAGTTGTGAACGTTTTATGACAACGCAAATATAAATAAAATTCTGATAGGTTGTACACTTTGAGCCAAATTTTGAGTAAAATTAACAATTATTATATTTTCAGCCCGCTTAGTGTCGATTTACAACCTATAATGGGTGTTTTACTTACACTTTGAAATTGCCTGTTCTTATATCCACCAATTTTCCCGTCTATTTGGCCATTTCCTTCTTTCCGGCATGGATATACACTCCCTTGGCGGGTTTTCCCGTCAGTGAGCGGCCATTCAGGTCGTAGTAGCGCCGGCTGTCGGCGGCGTGTGTCGGGGGATCTTGGACAAAGGTGAGTCCTTCCCACCCTCCCGGCAGGTCGCCGAGAGTGACCATGCGGTCGTCGTTCATGCACTTCCTCCACTCCTCCTTGCTGGTCTTGTCGACGAAGCCGCCGTTCCATGTCTGATACCACGGCATCCACCACGACCATACAGCCTCCTCGTCGACAGTCTTTTGTATGTCGGGGATAGGACCATTCTCCGACAGGGCGATGATTTTCTTCCCTTGGGTGAGTTTCTGCAGATTGTAGAACGTAGGGGCATTGCTCGAATAGTCGAAATCGGCATTGTAGATGTCTGCCGACACGATGTCGTAGTAGTCGTCGCCGGGGCACCAGTCGGCATCCTCCGCGCCGGCATTCCACACCCAGATGACATTGTGCACCCCTTTCACGTTCACCATCTCGTCGTAGACCAGATGATAGAGTTGGCGGAACGGCCCGGCGCCCTCACGCCCCCACCAGAACCATCCGCCGCTGGCCTCGTGCAGGGGGCGGAAGATGCATGCCATGCCCGCCTGCTGCAGTTCGAGGAAGAAGTTGGCGACGGCATCGATGTCACGGATAAGGTTTTTGTAGAGGGCGGAGGAGGTGTTCCAGGTGCCGTCACTGTTCATGGCGGCAGTGATTCTCATGCTTGTCTTGTCGGTGTAGAACTCATCGGTGGCCCGTGAGGGGTCGCGCCAGTGCCAGGTAAATGCGGGGAAGCCGCCACGGCGATAGGTGTCTTTCGCCAGGTCGACGCTGCTGCGTGTATAGCTTTTCATCCAATCGCTGGCGGCACTTTTCCCGGTGGCATTCATGAAGTCGAAGCCAATGAGTGCGGGATATTTTCCCGAGGCATTATAGACGGCCCTCACATCGGCGTGCTGAGTGACATTGCCGTTGGCCGAACTCATGTCTCCCGTCATGATGCCCGAGATGGTCTTCTTTCCGAAATTGTCGTAAAGGTATTGATACATCGTCCGCGCGGCCACCGTGGCCTCTTTGTCCACCGGTTCGGACGAGAGGTGGAAATCGAGTGAACCGTCGTTGCCCTGAATGCGCACATAGTCGATGTCGTACCAAGTCCAACTGGGGGTGATGGTCAAGGTGTTGCTGCCGGCCTTCATGAAGAAGACGCCCACTTCTGCCTCACCATAGGCGTTGAGTCTGAACGACGTGCCCGCATCGTTCACCTTGCAGTTGACGACTTTCTCGCCCCCGATGCCCTCGCCTGCCACAAAGACGAGGTATTTGCCGCCATTGTCCACATTGAAGGTGAGGCGGAGAATGGCGTTCTCCTCGGTCATGCGCACTGCCTTGCCGCCAGAATACTTGCCGTTGCTCACAACGGTGCAGTGGCTGTACTGGGCGCTCTCTGCCTCTATCTTGGTCTGGGCAGACACGGTGAGCGTGCCGAGCGCAACGTCGGCAAGCAGGATGGCAGCCGTCAAAACGGCTGTACTGAAAATCTTCTTCATTTTTAGTTAAGTTGGTTATTCCTATTAGGTTGATAATGGCTGATGCTTCTTTATGACTGCACTATATACTATACGATACAGATACAACTTGAGGTAAACTTGCTGCAAAAGTAATATTTTTATGCCAAACGGCCATCATGAAGAAAGAAAAACATTCCGGCATATAGGGGCAACAGGCCGTGTGGGGAGAAAGAGATTCATTCCTATAACGTTCTGCCCATTGACGACGAGATTAAGGTCAAATTTTACAGACGGCATATTAGATTTTCCTTATTTTTTTACTCTTTATGATAAAGAATGATTAAATTTGCATGGATTTAAACTGATGACGATATGAAAATCTTAAAAGACATCCTCCAACTGATTTGCGGTCTTTGTGTGATAATATGTCCGATTTCATTCGTTCTTACGATTGTCGGATTCCTAATCCTAAATGCAAACTTAATTGCTATCTCTTTCTTTACTCTTTGCTTTACATTCGCCTACGCCTTTTTTTATTTGACATTTACGAATAAAATATTCAAAGTATAAATCTCCAAATACTCATCTCCCCGCCAGCCTCTCATACTTCCTTCTCGCCTCTTCAGCCGACACCTAGGGTGACTCGGCTTTTTTTGCTCTTCTCCCAGGGAAACGGCAGAAGAGCAGGAGACCAGGCATCATTATCCATAGGACAAGGGGGGATGCGCATGGCCTGCACATCCCCCTTGCCCTAAAAATACGCCTCTGTCAGAACTTCACCTGGTAAGACAATCCCACGAGATGGCGGTCGGCCTCATTGTCGTCGTTGTCGCTGACGTGCTGATAGCGGTAATAGAGGCTCACGGTATTGCGCTTGTTGATGCGATAGTCGCTGCCTATCGTATAGCGGGTCTTCTCCAGTCCCCATGAGTTGAACAGCTCGGCGCTGGCATAAGGGGTGATGGGGATAGTCTTGATCTTATACTCAGCCATGAGCCTGCTGCGAAGCACGTTCTTGGCCTTCGAGCGATAGGTGTGGCTCTTGCCGTCGAGGAAACCCTCTGCCACATACTCCTCGTCGTCCTCATCGAAATAGATGCGGCGCGCGTCGATGGTGTATTCCGGCTTGTAGGTATACTGCCAGCGCTCACGCAGCGAGAGGGTGAGCTTGCCGAACTTGTGGCTGCCGGTGAGCGACACATGGAAGCGGTGGCGCGTGCCCCAATACTGGGCGCTCCGCTTCAGGAAACCGGACTCCACGCCGATGTCACGCTTCACCACATCGTCGTCGTCATCATAGTAGCTGTATTTCTCGTTGTTGTCGTAGAGAAGGATATATCCGGCAGAGGCCTTCAGCCAAGGCAGCACCTTATAGCCAGCCTGCACACCCAGCGACCAGCGGTCCACGGTCTTCACGTCGTCGCGCGTGCGCATCTCAGCCTCCAGACCCACAGAGAATTTCTTGTTTACCTTCTTGTCGGCCTCCACCGAGAGGATGGTGCCGAAATCATCGCCCTGTGCCAAGACGCTGATAGGCATGGCAACAGCCATCAACAGATAAAGCAGTCTTTTCATCGTTCTTCTTGTTTAACTGTTGATATCATTGTCCTTCGGTGAACTCCGACTGGCGGACTTTCACTTTGCCGTCGACAGAGTTGGTGCCTCTCCGGTCGGTGGTCTTATAATACACCTTGAGCACAGCCATGTCGCGCAGCAAGTCGACACCGCCCACTTCCACCTTGATGACTGTCAGTCCGAGCCGCTTGTTGAGGTCGGCGATCAGCTCCTCGCGGCACTCCGGCTTGATGAGTTCGATGCGGTCATACTGCACGAGTTTGCACGGCTCCACCTTAAGTGAGAACTCGCACAGCCACACGCAGATGATGATGAGCACATTGGTGAGCAGGAGTTCGGTGACGGGCATGGTAGACGCCAGCGCATTGACCACGGAGAGACAGAGCACGATGAAGAGATAGGTCATCTCACGCACAGGCATGGCATCGGTGCGGTATCGCATGATGCTGAAAATGCCGAACATTCCGATGCCCACGCCGATGCCCGTCTTGCCTTTCATGTCCTCGAGCACGAAAATCATGAAGAAGACGATGAAGAAGATGGCCACACCGATGAGCATGAACGTGAAGAAGAAGTCGCGCCGCTTGCTCTTGGGATAATAGAGTTTGTTGACAATCACCCAGTTGACGGCGAAACAGATGGCAAACCGCACAAGCATGTGCAGGTAGTCCAACGATACGAGATTGGTTAGAGTATCCATATAATAAGTGTTATGTTTGTTGCATTGATGATTGCCGGCACTCACTGCCAGCCGTTGGCTGTCGCGGCGATTTTCGCCACGTCGATGAGTTTGGGCTTGAAACGGTTGACACGCAACTCACTGTTGGTGAGTGCCGACCCCATGCAGTATTTGCTGAATCCGTGGGGGAACACCCTCAGTTGGCGCAATATCTCAAGCACGGGCGAGAAGCACAAGCCGTCGCGCTTCAGCTCGACGATGACCAGCGGCCCCATCTGCAGGTCGACACCACTCACGAGATTGTGAAACTCGAGGTGGGTGTCGATGGTGAGCCGCTCTGTGCGCGCCTTGTTGACGAGGGTGATACGGTCGAAACTGTTGGCGATGGCAGGCATCAGCGACGCGACGGGATATCCGAGATGAGAGGCCAGGAAACCGGTCTTCTCGGGGTCGGCAAGGTCCATGTCTTCCACCCTCATCCGCTTTTTCTTTGTTCGGCCGTGGTTGTTCTTCGTCTTCACCTCCATGAATTGCAGGTTGGAACTCACATAGGTGCGGAAGCGCAGTTTCTGGCGTCCCGCATGGCCATGCTGGTGCATGTAGTACATATCATAGTCCGTAGTATCAAAATAGGTGGTGTTGTAGCGCATGTTGCGCTCACCCTCTATCTCCTGGGCCATATACTCGTCGAGCGCCCTTGCAAGCAACTGCCTGAGCACTGGCATCGTGGTCACAAATTTCGTGTCGATGCGGTTCATCAGCCGGATGCCGCTCATCTCGTCGAGTGAGATTTTATCGAACTGTGCAAGAATGTCTTTCATCACCGTCTTCGTTTGATAGGATGGAGGCGGCGCGGTTGCCACGCCCTTTTATTATCTTAACGTGCAGACACTAAAAAAAGTGTATTCCGGAGAGCTGTTTTCAGCCAACAGCTGTTTTATTTCAACAAAAGCCGGGAAGACAGACGTTTCTCGGCTTTTGCTATAAAGATTTGCAGAGGTTGCTGCGCTACATTATTTCACGTCGCCCACCTTGATGAGATACTCGGCTATCTGCACGGCATTGAGGGCGGCACCCTTGCGTATCTGGTCGCCGCTGAGCCACAGGGTGAGGCCGCAGTCGTCGGCCAGATCCTTGCGCACACGGCCCACATAGATATCGTCGTGGCCGGCAGTGTCGAGGGGCATCGGATAGACCAGGTTGGCGGGGTCGTCGCACAGTGTGCAGCCGGGAGCTGCGGCGATGGCTGCCTGAGCCTCCTCCACGCTGAGGGGGCGCTCGGTCTCAATCCACACACTCTCGGAGTGGGAACGGAGCGACGACACACGCACACAGGTGGCCGAGCATCTCAC
Source organism: uncultured Prevotellaceae bacterium (assembly GCA_902795605.1). Taxonomy (GTDB): domain Bacteria; phylum Bacteroidota; class Bacteroidia; order Bacteroidales; family Bacteroidaceae; genus Prevotella. The sequence continues at coordinate 9,092 of CADBLU010000070.1, forward strand.
GTCGGAGTGCATGATCTTACGTGTCTCGTTATACATCTTCATCTCCTCCTTGGTATATCCATTGGGCTGGAACACGTCAATCTGAGGGATGACATTATAGGCCAACTGATAAGGGAATTTCTTCACCGTGACGGGCTTACCCTCCACCAGCTCGCGGTATTGCGTTTCCAACTCTGCCATGGCGGCAGCACCGGCGCCGCTGGCACTCTGGTAGCTCGACACATGGATGCGACGGATATGGGAGAGTTGCTCAAGGGGCATCAGCACCACCACCATCATGATTGTGGTGCAGTTGGGGTTGGCGATGATACCACGCGGACGCACGAGGGCGTCGGCGGCATTGCACTCAGGCACCACCAGGGGCACGTCTTCGTCCATGCGGAAGGCGCTCGAATTGTCGATCATCACCGCACCATAGCGGGTGATGGTCTCGGCAAACTCCTTCGAAGTGCCGGCACCGGCCGACGTGAAGGCGATGTCCACATCCTTGAAATCATCATTGTGCTGGAGGAGTTTCACCTCATACTCTTTGCCTCTGAACACATACTTGCTGCCCGCACTCCGGGTTGAACCGAAAAGCACGAGGTCATCGATGGGGAAGTCACGCTCGTCGAGCACACGGAGAAACTCCTGGCCCACGGCACCACTTGCACCTACAATAGCTACTTTCATCTTTCTTTTCTGAGTTTTTATCTTGATTGGCTACCCGCGGCATAAGGTCGGAAACTGATGACCAAAACCGCTAAGCGGTTGCAAAATTACAACTTTTCGACCGAACCACTGCAAGATTGATTGTTTTTTTGTCACTAAACCGCTTTTTTGTTACTCGCACACAAAATTTAGATGGATTATTAGGAGTTTGGGAGAATCTAGTATTCCTAGAGGCTCTAGTTTTTCTAGAGATTCTAGTTTTCTTTGAAATTCTTTCGCTTTAATTGGACTATCGTCTAAACTTCCAAACTCCTAAACTCCCAAACTCCTATATAATAAAAAGAATGAATTCTTTTCGTTCTGCTCTCGATTTTTCGGAAAACTTTGACACTGCGTGTCGAAGTTACTCCATCTCGGCAGAAGAAAAAAA
>CADBLU010000071.1 GCA_902795605.1 uncultured Prevotellaceae bacterium
CCAATACTCATTAGGGTTTATTAACGGCAATGACTTTCATTTCGACAGATGATAGTTAAGGACGCGATGATGACTGAGTAGTTACAGTTTTCCTAGAGGCTATAGAGCCATAAAATCACAAAAAAACTAAAAAATGAGGATAGGCAGTGATGATATCAGCCGAGAAGCAGTAAATTTGTAGAGACATTATCCAATCATACTACCTATGACTCCTGAGACCTCCGACGAGAGATACATGCGCCGCTGCATACAACTGGCTGGCAACGGACTGTTCACCACACGCCCCAACCCCATGGTTGGCGCAGTCATCGTGGCCCGCGACCGCATCATCGGCGAGGGCTACCATATCAGATGCGGAGAAGGCCATGCCGAAGTCAACGCCTTCGCATCAGTGAGCAAAGCCGACGAACCGCTACTCGCCGAGGCCACCGTCTATGTGAGTCTGGAACCCTGTGCCCATCACGGCCGCACCCCTCCCTGCGCCGACCTCATCGTGAGCAAAGGAGTGCGACGGGTGGTAGTGGGCTGTGTCGACCCCTTCGCACGTGTGCAGGGACGCGGCATCCAGCGTATCCGTGAGGCCGGCATCGAGGTGACCGTCGGCGTTCTTGAAGAGGAATGCCGCTGGCTCAACCGCAGGTTTTTCACCTTCCACAGACTCCACCGCCCTTATATCACCTTGAAATGGGCACAGACAGCCGACGGCTATCTCGACGACCACGGCCATGCGACCGCCATCTCATCTCCCTTCACCCGTATGCTCGTCCACCGTCTCCGCGCCGCCCATGATGCCATCCTCGTGGGACGCGTCACCGAGGAGCGCGAACATCCCCAACTCAACGTGCGCTATTGGAGTGGTCCGTCGCCCCATAAAATCGTACTCTCACACCGCCACGACATCGATGCCGTCATCAGCGAGTGCGTGGAGCAGCAGTGGCTGTCGCTGCTCGTCGAGGGCGGCCGGCAGACCCTCTGCTCGATGATTGAGGCAGGACTCTACGACGAAATACATATCGAGACAGGCACCCTCCGCACCGGTGGTGGCACTCCGGCACCCGCCGTTCCTGCCGACACCGAAATCATGCGGCGCCAGTGTTTCGACGGACATCTCATCGAGCATCGCCGCACCATCGCCAGTCCATCATCTCATACCGACCACTGATGAAACAATTTCTCCTCACCCTCTCTGCCTTTTTACTCTGCCTGACAGCCCATGCCGACGTGGTGTGGTTCGACGGCACACACCCCATCACCTATTCTCTCGACCGGCATGCCGACCCCGTGGTCATTACCGCCCTCAGCATGTTCTGCGAAGACATGCGGCAAGTGACAGGCACGACGCCCGTCGCTGCCAGAAAGGGCACCATCGTCATACGGCAGGGCAAAGGCCGTGACGACGGATTCAGCATCACCACCGCCGGAGGACGCATCATCATCGAAGGGCACAACGCCAGAGGCACCGCCTACGGACTGCTCGAACTGTCGCGCATGGCCGGTGTGTCGCCATGGGTATGGTGGGGCGACGTGGTGCCCGAGCGGCGCGGCCGCCTTGCCCTGGCCGACGGTTTCCACATGGAGCATACCCCCAGCGTCGAATTCCGCGGCATCTTCATCAACGACGAAGACTGGTCGACGCGCCCCTGGAGCTATCTCACCCACGATGCCGCCAAGCCCGGCACGATAGGGGCACAGACCTATAAGCGTATCTTCCAACTGCTGCTGCGGTTGCGCGCCAACGCCATCTGGCCGGCCATGCACGAGGGCACCACGGCCTTCTTCCGCACTCCTGGCGCCAAAGCGATGGCCGACTCCTGCGGCATCGTGGTGGGCACCTCGCACTGCGAACCGCTATTGCGCAACAACGTGGGCGAATGGGACAAAGCACAGCGGGGAGCCTTCAACTACCGCTCCAACCGCCAGGCCGTGCACGATTATTGGACAGAGAGGCTTCGCGAGGTGCGGCAGTCCACAGGAAACATGTTCACCATCGGCATGCGCGGCATCCACGACAGTTCGATGGAGGGATATAAGACTGACGAAGAGAAATACGATGCGCTGCAACAGGTCATCGACGACCAGCAGCAACTCATCGCCAAGCACATAGGAGACCCTTCAAAGCAGATGCAGGTCTTCGTGCCTTACAAGGAGGTGCTCAGTCTCTATGAGCGCGGACTCCGTGTGCCCGACTACGTCACCCTCCTTTGGTGCGATGACAACTATGGCTATATGACCCGTTTCTCGGATGCCCGCGAGCAGCAGCGCAGCGGAGGCGCCGGTGTCTACTACCACCTCAGCTACTGGGGACGGCCCCACGACCACCTGTGGCTCGCCACCACACAGCCGGGACTCATCTGCCATGAGATGCACGAGGCCTATGACTACCACATGCGAAAACTGTGGATAGCCAATGTGCACGACCCCAAGGTGGCCGGCTATCAGCTGGAACTTTTCCTCGACCTGGCATGGGACATCGACTGCGCCAGCGGGCAGGAACTCGACAAACATCTCGGTGCATGGCTGTGCCGGCAGTTCGGCACACAGGCAGGCACACGCCTGCTGCCCGTCATGGAGAAGTTCTACCGGCTCTGCGGCGAAAGGAAGCCTGAGTTTATGGGATGGAGTCAGGTGGAGCTCGACAAACGGCTCTACGACCGCGGAGTCAGTCCCACACGCGACAGCGAATTCAGCCTCACCGCCTTCGGAGGCGAGCTCGACCGATACCTCATGCGCTATGAGCGCATCGCAGAGGAAGTGAAAGACATCGCCTCACTCATACGTCCCGAACTCTCTGATGCCTATTTTGCTGCCGTCAGGTATCCCGTAGAGGCGGCCTGCGCTCACGCCGTGAAACTGCTCGAAGCCCAGCGAGCACGTCAGTTGGCCGGTAGCGGACCGACTCCAGACTCCGACAGCCGCTACGTCGCACTGCGCACTGCCGTGGCACGAAGTCAGACGGCCTATCAGCAAGTGCGTCGTCTCACCGACCACTACAACAATGTGATGAGCGGTGGCAAATGGCGCCACTCGATGTGCGACCACCCGCGCAACCTGCCCGTCTTCTGGGCCCCGGCCCTGCCCTTCGCCCTCTCCGACGATGAGGCTGTCCGACAGTTGCAGACCGCCGCCCCACGGACGCCCCACCCCACCGACAACGGCGGTGCCATCGCCCGCAACGCCTGCGACTATGACCTGTCGACGGGCGCGGCACAACGCATCCGTTTGCTCGGCCATTCGATGAACGCCGTAGCGCTGGCCAAAGAGGCGTCCCTCACCTATCATTTCGACATTGCCAGTGAGGGTGACTACACGCTCTATACCGCTCTTATCCCCACACAACCCTGCGACGGAGGCGACCTGCGCTACAGCGTGAGCATCGATGAGGGCGAGCCAACCATTTTCTCCCTCAAGGAGCCTTTCAGGTCGGAGACATGGAAAATCAACGTGCTGCGCGGACAGGCGCGCCGGCAACTCACCACCCACCTCACCGGCGGACGGCACACCCTCACCCTGCGTGCCCTCGACGACCACATTATCGTCGACCAATGGATGGCCGACCCGGTGCCGGGCAGGGCTTTCTATCTCTTCCCCGTAGAATAGAGAAAAGAAATGATAATTATTCGATGATGCTTATTGGCTCTTTGTAGTGTTTGACCTGTTTGAAAGACGAATGTCTAAAGTCCTATACTCCCCAAACTTCTCTACTCCCGAGTCTCCAGTTTACCCTCTCATTTGCGTCCGAAATCGGCAGGAATCTCTCCCCAGCGGGCAGTCTCCCATTTCACGACAGGCACCTGCACGGCGTGTGCCCGGAGCCATGCCTCAGCACGGGCGATAATCTGATAGAGTCGCTCCGTCTGCGCATTGCGCTCCAGGGTGGTCTTGCACTTCTTCTTTGTCATCCACAGGATGGCGTTGTAACTGTCGGAATAGATGGTCTTATGGAGTCCCTGCTGCTCCATCAGTGCCAAGGCATGCACGATGGCGAGAAATTCCCCTATGTTGTTGGTGCCAAAGACAGGTCCGAAATGAAACACCTGTGCACCCGTAGCCAAGTCGATGGCCTGATACTCCATCTGTCCCGGGTTGCCCGAGCAGGCGGCATCCACCGCCCAGGCATCCGCCGTCACCTCAGGCGGCAGGGGCAGCACCGTGTCGTGACGGTAGGAAGGAGGATTTACCAAGTCTTTCTTCATCACATCCGCTCAGGCACTTCGATTCCCAGCAGACGCATGCCGTTGCGCAGCACCTTGGCCACATTGGCGGCCAGTGTCAGGCGCACCAGCATCTCCTCCTTGCTGTCGGCCTTGAGGATGCTGAAATCGTGATAGAACTGGTTGAACTGCTTGGTCAGTTCATAACAATAGTTGGCGATGCCGCTGGGCGAGTAGTCCTTACCGGCCTGCTCCACGGCAGCACCATATTCATTGAGTTTCTGGATGAGGTCAACCTCTGTCGGGGTAACCGGCATGGTGGCATCCAACTGCTCAGGCACTTCTACACCTTGTGCGGCGGCCTTGCGCAGGATGCTGCGGATACGGGCATGGGTATACTGGATAAACGGTCCTGTATTGCCGTTGAAGTCGATGCTCTCCTCGGGATTGAAGAGCATATTCTTGCGTGCGTCGACCTTGAGGATGAAATACTTCAACGCGCCCAGACCCACGATGCGTGCGATCTCAGCCTTCTCCTCCTCGGTGGCATCGGTCAGTTTGTTCACCTTGTCCTCACTCATCTGCTTGGCATCGGCAATCATCGTGGCGATAAGGTCGTCGGCATCCACCACGGTGCCCTCGCGGCTCTTCATCTTGCCGTTGGGCAACTCCACCATACCATAGGAGAAATGCACCAGTTCCTTGCCCCACTTGAAGCCCAGACGGTCGAGCAAAATAGAGAGCACCTGGAAATGGTAGTTCTGCTCATTGCCCACCACATAGATCATCTTGTCGATGGGATAGTCGCGGAAACGCATGTCGGCAGTGCCGATGTCCTGCGTCATATATACCGACGTACCGTCGGAGCGCAACAGCAACTTCTGGTCAAGGCCGTCGGCAGTGAGGTCGGCCCACACGCTGCCGTCCTCCTTACGGAAGAAGAGGCCACGGGCCAGTCCTTCCTCCACCTTCGCCTTTCCCTCAAGATAGGTATCCGACTCATAGTAAATCTTGTCGAAGGCGACACCCAGGGCACGGTAGGTCTCATCGAAACCGGCATACACCCATGAGTTCATCATCTGCCACAGTGAGCGCACATCGGCATCACCCTGCTCCCAGCGCACAAGCATCTCGTGCGCCTCGCGGATGAGGGGAGCCTCATCCTTGGCACGCTTCTCGGCAGTCTCCTCGTCAACGCCCTCAGCCATCAGCTGCTCCTTCAGCGTACGCACCTCCTCGCGGTAGTGCTTGTCGAAAGCCACATAGTAGTCGCCGATGAGATGGTCACCTTTCTTGCCGCTGCTCTCAGGAGTCTCGCCGTTGCCCCACTTCAGCCATGCCAGCATCGACTTGCAGATATGGATACCCCTGTCGTTGACGATATTGGTCTTCACCACCTTGTTGCCGTTGGCTGCCATAATCTGTGCCAGCGACCATCCGAGCAGGTTGTTGCGCACATGGCCCAGGTGCAACGGCTTGTTGGTGTTGGGCGATGAATATTCTATCATTACTAAGGGAGAGTCGTCGGTGACTTGCTTCTCACCGAACTTCGGGTCGGCGTTGATGGTGTTGAGAAGGCCAATCCATGCCGAAGGCGCAATGGTGAGATTGAGGAATCCCTTCACCACATTATAGCCCGACACGCTGTCGGTGTTCGCCGTGAGGTAGTCGCCAATCTCGCGAGCCGTATCCTCAGGCTTCTTCCTCGACATCTTGAGGAAGGGAAACACCACGAGGGTGAGATTGCCCTCAAACTCGCTCCTTGTCTTCTGAAGCTGCACCATTTTACCGGGCACATCCTGCCCATAGAGTTCCTTGATGGCCTTGACCACCGCACTGCTAATACCTGTCTCTATATTCATTTTTCTAATCTTCTAACTTGCTGAATTAATTTCGCCTGCAAAGTTACGAAAAAACGAGCGCAGAACGAAAAGAATCCATTCTTTTCTTATGCCGAGTTGGAGTAACTTCGACACGACAGTGTCAAAGTTACGAAAAAACGAGAGCAGAACGAAAAGAATCTATTCTTTTCTCACAAACTTTTCGTACATTTGCAACTCAAAAAAGTAAAAATGTATACGACCCGAAACCTCCCCAACACACGGATTGACGTGGCCGATGCCTTGAGAGGCATTGCTGTGGCCGGCATCATACTCTATCACTCCGTGGAACACTTCGACATCTTCACCAAAGACCCCATCGTATACACACTGCCTTGCGACCAACAAGTGGGCAGCGTGCTGGCCTGGCTGCTCTCCGGCAAGATGTATGGTATCTTCGCCATGCTCTTCGGACTGAGTTTTTTTATCATGAACGACAACCAGCAGCAGAAGCACCGCAATTTCTCAGACCGTTTTGCCTGGCGCATGTGCCTGCTGTTCATCTTCGGCCTTATCAACGTCGCATTCTACGACGGCGATATCCTGATGCTCTATGCGGTCTATGGTTTGCTGCTCATCCCCATCAGTTATCTGCCGTCGCGAGCCGTGTGGTGCATCATCGCCCTGCTGGCCATCCAACCCGTAGAACTGTTCTGCCTGCTTTCAGGCACAACTATCGACCACACCACACTCTTTGAAATCTACAACAAGACCATCGCCCTGCACGAGAACGGCACGTTCATGGAGAATGCCGCCAACAACCTCAGGTATGGGTTCGAACTGAACCTGCGATTCAACGTCTTCAGCGGCCGACTCACCCAACTGCTCTGCCTGTTTATCCTCGGTATGCAGTTAGGTCGGCACCGATTCTTCTACAACGAGGGACGGAATTTGCAGATATGGCATGTCATCCTTGGCATATCAGCACTCGTTGTCATCGTATTGAGTTTTGTGGATTTCGGCGACTGGGCCTTGTGGCTCACTCCCGTCTACAATTTTCTGATTCTCACCATGATTACGTCGGCAGTGGTTTCGGCATGGTACGCCTTCGGCCCTGTGCGCAGTGCTCTCCGTCATCTGTGTTTCTTTGGCCGCATGAGTCTCACCAACTACCTGCTGCAGTCCATCATCGGCAGTTTCATCTTCTGCGGTTACGGACTGGCCTGCTATCGCCTTGTGGGCATCACCTATGCCGTACTCATCGGCTTGGCCATGGTCATCGTCCAATACGCCTTTGGCCGCTATTGGTTCAAGAGCCATCCCCGTGGTCCATTAGAGGGTTTATGGCGGAAACTGACGTGGATTGGCGCACAGCCATAATCTGACAAAGCCACCGGCAGACGATAATACGGCCAATGTGGCAGCGCAAGAAAATCGCGGCTCCCAACCAAGTCAGTTGGGAGCCGCGAGACTTTTATCTATCTGCCGGAGTGGGATGCTCAGAAGAACACGTCAAAGAGGTTGCCACTCGAATGTTGAGGGGGATTGTAATATTCGTCGGCCTCTTTGTGATAGTCATCGAGTTGGCGGCGGAGCCCTGCCACATTGTTATGATAGCCATACACGTTTTGGGCGACGGCGTCATACTCGGTAATTTCGTCGGAATACTGGTTGTAGAGTTTGTCCACATTCTCCATCGAGTCCATCCATCGATAATGCTTCATGTGCTCCACCCTACCCTCCAGGTAGCGCAAGTGAGCATTGTGAAGCCGACGGGGCACGGAGTCGAGTTCGCGTCTCAGGTCGACATTATTGCTCAGATAGGGAGCGCTCTTGTAGGTACTGGCCTTTTCTATCAGCCGCTCAGACGACCGGACACTCTCATATTTCCCCACACGGGTGAGACTCCTCGCCGCCCTGTAGTCGTCGAGAATGTCAACCACCTGCTCTATCTGCCCACTGGCCTCACTATTGGAGAGCACTTGTTTGCCGTCGCTCTGCTTCACCGCCTTCACCATGGTAATGCTCTTACGCATCTTGGTGAGGTCTTCGCCATACCACGTGGGAGCACCGAAGCGTTCGAGGCTCCACTTGGCGAGCAGTGTCGCATAGCGGTCCACCATCTCTGCCTTCAGTTGGTCGCTCTCCTCCGCGGAGAGCAGATGGTTGTCGTCGAGGAACGCCACCAGATGATTCGCCTTGAAGAAGTATCGGTTGGGCATATCCATGTCTGGCGACGACAGGATAGTGGCGATGGCCTTCTTTGCCTGCCTCACATGCTCGTTGACGTTCTCCACGGGATGCGGCGGTCCGAGCCGTGTCATGGCGAAATAGAACGACCCGCCCACCACCAGCACCACGGCGGCAAGGATGAGTACGACCTTGATGAATGTTCTCATGACTATACTTCTATTATCTGTTTTTCTTTACCTTTTACTCTGATTTTGTGGTGTGGCGGGTGTTGGGGCAGGCTGTGGCTGTAGCTTCTTGACAACATCGTCCACTTTTTTGCGAGCCTCTCCCATGTGCTTGATGATATTATCAAGAGTGATGCTGCCGTCGTTGCTGAAATATGCCTGTCCGTTCTCATCCTCGTTATTGGTAATTTCTATAAGTTTCGGCAGGTATTCCGTGTCCTTGTCCATCAGGCTGATGGCACTGTCGAGCCGCTGTATCTCCTTGCTGTCGAGCAGGCGAAGAGAATCAATGCTCTCATTCAATTTCTCAAAAGAATAATAATTGAGTTGGTCATACAACCCTTTGAGCCGTCCGTCGAAGATAGTGTCCATCTCATCCTTCCTCCATTTGGGCACACTGTCAAGGAAAGCCACGATACGCGTATGCGCCAACGAGTCTTTATGGTGAATTTCGATCTCTGCCTCCTTCTTTTGCTGTTCTGCCAACTGCTCCTTGTACTTGTCCTCTCCATGACGCATACCGGGGAACCATCCTGCAGCACCGCCTAAGAGAATGCCAGTCAAGAGCGTGATACCAGCGAGCTTCAGTTTTTCTTTCGACACCTTAAAAGTACTTGTCTTACCCTGGGCGTCTTTCTTTTCTCTGCCGTCTTTGTCGGCTCTGCTCTCTTTGCCAGTCCATCGGAGCAGTACCTCACCGTTTCGCTCCTCGCCCACCTCATAGCCCTTCAGGGGTGATACCATCTTGTCGTCGAGAGCCCTGTTGAGCGCAAAGGTGATTTTCGGACTCCTTTGGTCGATTCTGTACTTCACAGTCTCGCGCTTCTTCTTCAGTCTTATCTCCATTGGATTCTCCTTGCTGTATACCATGAGATTGACATTCTTCGCATCGAAAGGCTCGTAGAAATCGGCTGACACCCTCACATGGGCCGTCCTGGCCAATGCCTCGGGAAGGAGGAAATAGTTCTTGTGTGTCGTGAGGATGCCGTCGACATCTATCCTGAGGTTATTATGGATGGTACCCAATTTCTCCCCCCCCTCATCATCGGCAACAGAAAAGAAACTTGTGTAGACCTTATAGCTCCAAGGTATCGAAACGGGCAGTTGAAGTTGCTCGACAGATTGTTGCACCGGATGCTTGCCTTCATAGTCTTCGAACCCGTTGCGCTTCAGCGAGTAGCGCACATAGTCGCCGATGTGGCTGAGGAGAGGAGCAGTCATCTCG
>CADBLU010000072.1 GCA_902795605.1 uncultured Prevotellaceae bacterium
ACTTGTCGAATCCGTCGATGATGATAGGCAGGTAGTAGCCGAATTTCTCATCATATTGCGCGTCGGTGTTGAGTATCCACTTTTCGCCGGGCGACGAGATGTTGACTTCGCCTGCCGCACGGAGGTAGTGCACGTCGAATGATGCCTCGCTGTCGGCGAATTTCTCACCGTCGACACTGCAGAGACCGATGATGATTCCCTCATAGTCGAAGTCGTCGCTGGCAAACACTTCGAGTGTCTTTTCTGTCACCTCGCCGGCCAGGACCTTGACGACTCTGCCAGTGCCCGAAAGGGGCATACCGTCGATCATGAGTTTCGCACCCTTAGGATTGGATGCCTCCTCCTGGTAGAGGTGGTAGTAGTCGTAGGTGTTCTCAGGCTGCTGGGTCTCGTTGGTGAGGTAGAGCTTGAACCGTGCCGGCTGGCCATGGGGCACACCGCTGATGGTCTGCTTGTCGAGCTTGATGCTCGGGTTCTCAATCTTCTTTGTCGGCTCGTCGAGCACACGGCCTGCCTGATAGAAGAGTGTGCGTCTCTCGCCCTCCCACGGGCGGCATGTGGCACCACCGCGTGTGCGGTAGACGAAGCCTCTGGAGTATTGCGCGTCTTTCAGGTCGAGGTGTCTCTTGAGGTATTCCTCATTGTAGTTCACCTGCTCGTAGAAATTCTCGCTGGTGAAGACATCCATGTCATTCTTTGCCAGGTCGTCGGTGATTCTCGTCTTCACTCTGTAGACGTCGAAACTCAAGTGGCTCTTCAGTTCCATGCCGATGGAGAAGCTTTCCTTGCGGCTGTAGGACTTGGAGGTCTCCCACTCAGGCTTGACATCGTAGGCGAGTGCGGGTGTGAGTCCGAACTCGAAGAGCGCTCCCACGAATTCCACTTTGCCGCCGAACTCTGTGCCGGAGTTGATGCTGCCGGTCGAGGTGCTGAGGATGCTTCCGAGGAATTTGGCTACGGTCGGTCCCACTACCTGTACGATGGTAAGTGCCGTATTTCCTGCTGTGTTGTCGAAATAGCCGTCGGTGATGCCGGAGACGGGCCATACCATGGAGTTCATGCAGGAATAGTCGCTGCTGAATTCCTCTTCATAGCTGACTTCTCCCACGCCGCCGTCGACGACGAAGTTGCGCACGAGGTCGTTAGCGGAGAGTTTCTCACCCTCGTTTTGTGCGATCATACCGATCCACGACTTCAGGCTTGCGCAGTACTGCTGCACTTCATCGTTGATGTCAGAGTCTTTTGCTTTTGAGGGCAAGATAATCCGGTAGTTCATGCCTGGCTCTTCCGGCATCCTGTCTGTGTAGCGGTAATACTTGTCGTCCTTCATGTTCATCACGCCGAAATGCTTTTCGTCGTCGGGTGAGACGAGAGCCAGATAGACCGGTTTGCCTGTCTTTTCGGCTTGTGCCTTGGCTTCTGCCATTGTGCCGGTGAACATGAGCGACTTACACTGGTTGATGAGACCAGGAATCAGGGTAGAGATGATGTATTGCTGTGAGTGGTGGAAGGTGGACTGAATCTGAGGTCCGTAGGCCAGCGACTCGTCGCGCACCAGGTGGTAGAGAGAGTCGTTCTCGTCTCTTCCTTGTGCGATTTCGATGGCACGTTTAGCCTCCAACTGTCCTCCCATCTGCAGGAAGTGGCTGTGCGGGATGGCCCTGATGGTGTAGGCCGGCTTCACCACGATATTCTGCTCAACGCCGATGTAGATGTCGCCGTCGGCTCCCACGACATCGCCGGAGCCGTTGGTGGAGATATCTTCGGATGCTGTCATGGTGTATTCGAAAGCGCGCTTGCCGCTTCCTGAGAACATCAGTCCCAGACTGGTCTCAAACGACGTCTCGGCACCAGAGTTGACACCGGTCACGACACCGGCGCCCATAGGTGCGGCCACGGCTCCATAGAAGCTGGCCAGTGCGGTTCCTTTCTTGATGGAGAGCTCGAGTCCGGCCTGCCAGCTCATGTCCATAGAATAGGAATACTTGAGTGTGGAGCCCTTGCTGAGTGTTGCGGAACTTCCGCTTCCTGGCGGATCGCGGAGGATATCGACGAGCACAGGCTGGTTGATGCTGAGAATGTCGGTGCCGGAGTTCATGGCGTAGATGTTGAGGATATAAGCATGCAGCGGCTCAGCCTCATACATGGTGCCGTCTCTCTCGAGCGTCATGTTGACCGTGCGCAGTGCGTCCTTGCCTGTCAGCAGGTAAGGAATCTTGTCGGCGTCGAGCTTGACGATAGCCTGTCCCACGGAGTCGAGGTCGACCACCTCGCTATGGGTGGTGCTCACCATGCCGTTGTGGATGGTCACCCTTCCGCCGTTGAGCCTGACGATGTCGACGGTGTCGCTCTTCTGGTTGTTGTTCCAGTAATATTTCTCTACTGCAGAGAGTCTGAACGGGTATTTCTTCTCGATGCTGAAGACGGGATAGCCGAAGGTGTACTTCGTCTTCATGACGGTTGTTGTGTCGGCAGGGAGATAGGGTTGTGTGGGCACCTGGTAGACCAGTGGCACCGTCACATTGTCGCCGGCGAGGTTGCGTGCCTGATATGACTTGTCACCGAAATAGTCGAAGTTGTCAAACCCGAGCTGCTTGTAGGTAAGCTGTGTGGGTGTATGGTAGATGCAGTTGTAGATGGCATTGTAGCTGACGATGGCCGTGTGGACATACGCCTTTCCGTTGAGTGTCAGCCAACTGCCGACGATGGTGTCGGTCTTTGTGGTGAGAGCCTCTGTCAAGTCGATGACATCACTGATTTTTCCTTCGGGGAAGAGAGTGGGGTATCCAGAGCAAGAGAGGTGCTGCACTTTCCACTTCACAGGCGGGAGGTAGGCCACATATTCGCCCGTGGTGGGGTCGGGTCTCACTTCCACGAGTTTTTGGGTGGTCCTCATCTTGGTCCCATACTCCTTGCCGTCGTGTGACTTGATGGTGAAGACGGTGTCTCTTTCGGTCACCGAGGACCTCCTCGAGTCGTAGACAAGTTTGGAGCTGTTGTCGCCCTCGAGCGAGAGCACCATCGTCAGGTTCTCGCCCAGGTTGTTGCGTGAGAGGCTGTTGTCGAGAGGCAGGTCGCCCTGTACGTTGCCGCCCACCATACGTCCGATGAGCTTCACTTTCGTGTCGTCGTAGAAGTAATATTCGTCCACCTTGTCGGTAAACACATGTTTAAACACCTGCGTCTCGGAGAACAAGTGTCCGGCCATGACGGGCCTGATGGTCATCGGGGCGTTCGGGTTGACGAAGAAGGAGAATTTTCCCTCAAAGTCGGTCACCAGGTTGTCGCCTGAGGGGGTGAGCACCTGTTTGCCGTTCACGGTGAAGCCTGCTCCTCTGACAGGTATCTGTGTGCCCTCATAGTAGACATATCCAGAGAACGACACACCTGAGACCACGACGAAGTCGGGGAGCATGGCGTAGTTGGTCTCAGAGTCGAAGTCGGCGTTATAGGGACTGCGTTCCAGTGTGATAGCGCCTTGGCTCGACGGGTCGCTGACCACCGTCACGGAATAATTGACAGAATTCTTGCCGTTGTAAGAGAGTCCCTTGAACATATAGTAGCCCCTGTTGTCGGTCTTGACGGAGTCCACTGCCAGTTCGCCCAATGAAACGATGACTTTCAAGTCGGGGATGGCAGTGCCGTCGGCGAAGCGGACATACCCCTCAATCATACCGGTATGCTCACAGAAGCCAGTCACCACATTCGACGCCTCGTAGTGGGTTCCTTCGCAGTTGACGGCGGATTCCACCATATATTCATACTCGAGGAGTGGCGACACTTTGGTGTCTTCATACGCCATCTCAGTGACACTCTCTTCGATGATATCCCATTTCGACGTGCCTTTGACGCGGCGTGACACCTGGAAGTAGTCGATGACGCCTCCGTCGGTTCCCCATGTGAGGTAAACGCTGCTCTGGCGTGTCGTGGCCTCAAGAGTCTTCGTTACCTTACCGTTTGACTCGAAATAGAAGTTCAGATTGTCAGTATTGTAAACATCCGTTACCACATAGTCCTGGGCCAGATTTGTCATGGTGGGGCATATAGATGGCCATGCCTCAGTCTTCATCCATCCGGCGCCCAGTGCTGCGAGTTGTTCATCGATGGTCTCAGGCAGCAACTCGCCCTGATGCTCCAGGTTGGAAGTGGTCGTATAGAAACAATTCGTCAACGTGGGCGAGTAAGTGTGTTTATTGTCATAGGGTGTGTAGAAATCATAGCATTGGAAACGGGCTTCCGATTTCTCGGGAGCATTCACGCAATTGTTGAATTTCGTGTCCTCTGCCGCACCGTCAAAACCTCCCCAATTATACATGTCGGGGATGGTGCCTGAGAAGAGACAGTTGTTGAAAGTCACGTTGATCGTGTTGTTACAGAACGCCGAGACCAAATCGTCATTAAAGCCCTTGTTGGGGTATTGGCATGTGAAGTTCACCTTCATAATGACGTTGTCGATCGTCGTGTTGTAAAGAGCCTGGGCAAGTCCTGCGCTATGGCGTCCTTTGTTCGTTCCGGCCACGATGAGGTTGCTGATCGTACAGTGGTTGCCGTAGAGAATCAGCGGGTTCTCGGAGTCCACGGTGATGGTGTGTCCATTTCCCTCGATTTCTCCCTCAAACCTGTTGTAGTCGTCCTCGCCCAGCGGAGTGAATCTCTCCGGGAGCACGATGTCGGATTTCAGCACCAGTTTGAGATTCTTTTCCTTGTTGAGGACTTTTTTCGCTGCAGCCTCCCAGTCTTCGGGTGTGGAGATGAAGGTGGCAAAATAATAAGGTATAGGAGACTGGCCTTGCCTCGTCTTGAACTCAAATTTGTAGTTCACACAGGAGCGTGGCAGTGTGATGTGCTTGTCTTTGGCTTGGATTTCACTTTGTGTGAGTGTATAGATCAGCGAGTCGACGAGCTGCTCCTTACGGTTGTACATATAGACGCAGAGGTCGATTTCTGCTCTGTCGTCCCACACGAAATTGTGGGTGTTGTCTTTGTCAAATTGCCATCTTATATGAATCTTGTGCTCATCCTGGTTCAGCCAATAGGCGTCTGCGTTTGTCACCTGAGTGAGCCGGAGTGGTTTCATTTTGCTTGTATAAGCTTTCTTGACAGTGGGGTTGTCGCTCGAATCCCATCCCCAGACGCTGGTCACGCCGCGGCGGATGCGGTACATGACGTTGACACCTCCTGTAGCCTGATCGATGTGCTCAGGTCTGAGAGCTTCAATGATGGTGGAGTCGACGTAGGTATAGTCGGCCTTGCTCAAGTCGAGCATCTCGAAGCCAATGTCTATGAAGTCCTCGTCTCTTCCTGTCAGCGACCGTTGTATCTGGAAGACGTCTCCCTCCATCAGGTCTTCGTATTGCAGCTCATTGATTTTCCATGTGAGTTGCACGGAGGCCTTTATGTCGTTGAGCGCCCTGGCGGAAAAGTCGATGGGGGCGTGAATCATGGCGATATCCTCGGCATCGCTCGACACATCATTCATATAGTTGCCTTCAGAATCGATGTAGTCGGCGACGATTCTGAACTGGCGGTAAGGTGTCTCCGGCTGCAACTTGGCAAAACCGGATGAGTTGATTTCCAAGCTGAAACTGTCGCTGTTGCCGTTGGGTCTGATATATTTGGCAGTGACTTTCTTCACCTGTGAGGAGTCCACGGGGAGCATCCATGGCACAACGATTTTGCCCAAATACTCTTTTTCCTCGAGGATCATTGCCTGTGTGACGATGGGGTTCATCACCGTCGGTGGAGCCATGATGTCGATGGTCTTTGCCGGGATGGAGATAGTTGTTACGTTCTTGTATTTACTGTTGCCTTTGACAGTGACTATATATGTGAACTTCACACTTTTCCCTCTCATATCAAGAGGCACTTTCCATGTGAGGATCATGGGCAAGTGCTCTGTCTGTCCAGTACGCCAGACGTTGTAATTGTTTGTGCCCTCAGCCAGATCAACATCTGAGTCAGGATAGGACGAGTTTTCTGAGCGGACCAAAGTGACTCTGCCATACACATCGTTTGTGATCTGCGTAAGGCATTTCTTGGCGCCTCCATCAATATCAGTATTATAGGCTAACCATCTGACGAATCTTTGGCGCGGGATACCGTCGCCCTCAAAGAAAATTTCGCCAGAATTAATCCAAGCGTCAGAGCTTTCCTGGTCGTAGACGGGCATTTCAAAGCGCAAAACGCCTTCAGCGTCTTGGCGGATGGTGTAATTGCCTGGTGTTGCTACATAGTCTTCCGCGGATGCGCCTGAGGGCCACGCAAGAGATAGCACAAAAAGCAAAAATAGCCATCCTACGTTTGGTTTTGGATGAATTTTTGTCATGTTTTTTATTATTTATGGTTATTATTTGTCTGTAGGGAAAATGTATGATATAAGCTTTCCTGTTTCTTTTTTTTGTGTATAGTTTGCGGCTATGACGATGATGGACCATCTCCGTGACCGCCATAATAAGTTGTAAAAATCTTTGATTTTTCTGATTGTGCAATCAGTTCCTCAGTGCCAGGATTTCACTTGCCGCTTGTGATGGCAAAAAGGTTGAGTGATAGTGGC
>CADBLU010000073.1 GCA_902795605.1 uncultured Prevotellaceae bacterium
CTCCCTCGGCGGCATCGTCTCCAACAACTCCATCCGCATCGCCGGCGACGACCTCACCGCCGACATCCAGGACTACATGAGCCGCCAACACAACCTCAAGGTGGGCGAGCGTATGGCAGAGCGTATCAAGATCCATGTGGGTTCCGCACTCACCGACCTGGGCGACGAGGCACCCGAAGACTATATCGTACACGGCCCCAACCGCATCACCGCACTCCCCATGGAGGTGCCCGTGTGCTACCAGGAGATTGCCCACTGTCTCGACAAGACGGTGGCCAAGATTGAGAATGCCGTGCTCTCGGCACTCGAGAAGACTCCCCCTGAGCTCTATGCTGACATCGTGCACAACGGCATCTACCTCACCGGCGGCGGCGCTCTGCTCCGCGGCCTCGACAAGCGTCTGCACGACAAGATCCAGATTCCCTTCCACATCGCCGAAGACCCGCTCCACAGCGTGGCCAAAGGTGCCGGTGTGGCACTGAAGAACGTGGATAGGTACTCGTTCCTGATGAGATAACAAGCCCGGACAATGCACAACCTTGTAGAGTTTCTCAAGAAATACAACTACTGGTTTGTGTTCGTCATCCTCGAGGTGGTGAGCCTCGTGCTCATGTTCCAATACAACAGCTACCACGGCAGCGTGTGGTTCTCGTCGGCCAACTACCTGGCCGGACTGACCTACGAGGCCGACTCCAAGTTCAGCGCGTTCATGGGACAGGGTGCCGTCAACCAGAGTCTCACCGAGCGTAACCTCATGCTCGAGAGAGAGGTGGCACTGCTCAGGGAGCAACTCACCGAGGAGAAGCAGCGCAACGACTCCAACTATGTTTACAGAGGCCAGATGCCGCTGCTCAGCCAGTATAAGCTCATCCCCGCAAAGGTCATCAGCAACTCGCTCGACAAGAGCGACAACCTCATCACCATCGACAAAGGACGCTACGACGGCGTGCATCCCGATATGGGCGTGGCATGCGGCAACGGTGTCGTGGGTGTCGTCTATATGGCCTCCGGCCATTATGCCGTAGTCATCCCCGTGCTCAACACCAAGTCGAACATCAGCTGCGCCATCAAAAGCCACGGATATTTCGGATACCTCCACTGGAAGGGCGGACCCTCCGACGTCGCCTATGTCGACGACATCCCCAGACACGCGCAGTTTGAGAATGGCGACACCATCGTCACCAGCGGCTACTCCTCGATGTTCCCCTCGGGCATTATGGTGGGAAAGGTCGTAGGCTCCTCCGACTCCGACGACGGACTGTCGTTCTCGCTGAAGGTGAAGCTCTCTACCAATTTCGCCAACCTGCGCGACGTCTGCGTCATCGACGACGCCGCTGTCAGCGAGCAACTCAACCTGCTCCGTCAGGCCACCGACTCGCTCAAACCACAGAGAAACCAATAGACCCATGAACAACGACCTCGTCAGGCTACCGCTCCTCTTCGTCATGTTGTGCGCACTGCAGGTGTTCGTGCTCAACCACTGCCACCTCTTCGGCTGTGCCATGCCGCTGTTCTATCTCTGGTTCGTACTGAAAATGAGAAAGGGAATGCCTAAATGGGTCATGATGGTCATCGCGTTCGCCATGGGCATCACCATCGACACGTTCACCAACACCCCGGGCGTCGCGGCAGCCTCGATGACGGCGGCTGCCATGGCACAGCCCTACCTGCTGCAACTGTTTATCTCACGCGAGGGCGACGACAATTTTATCCCCTCGAGAGTGACCCTCGGCCTGAAGCCGTTCGTCAACTATACCATTGTACTCACTGGTGCCTACTGCACCCTCTTCTTCACACTCGAGATGTTCAGCTTCTTCAACACCCTGAAATGGCTGCAATGCGTAGTGGGAAGCACCGTGCTCACCGTGGCACTCATCCTGGCCGCTGACACCCTCATCCACAGGGTGAAATAAGGAAGAAAGAAGCGAAAATAATTGAAAAGAAACGCCGCAGTCATGGCGTCATGACGATTGATTGGATAAAAATATGAAGGATTATGAACTGCACAAACGGCAATATGTCGTAGCCGGAGTGGCCATCGCCATTGTGGCCATCTATATCGTACGGCTGTTCACACTCCAGATCATGAGCGACGACTACAAGAAGAACGCCGACAGCAACGCGTTCCTCAAGAAAGTGGAGTTTCCCTCGCGCGGCAACATCTACGACCGCAACAACAATATCCTGGTATACAACCAGCCCTCCTACGACATCATGGTCATTGTCAACGAGCAGCGCTCGCGCCTCGATACCCTCGAACTGTGCAAGGCACTCAACATCACCCGTGAGTATTTCGTCAAGCGCATGAAAGACATCCAAGACCGGTCGAAAAACCCAGGATACTCCAGCTTCACACAGCAGCTCTTCATGTCGCAGCTCTCCGACCAGGAGTTCAGCGTCTTTCAGGAGAAAGCCTACAAATTTCCGGGATTCTATATCCAGCGGCGAAGCATCCGCCAATATGAGTATCCCAACGCAGCTCTCCTGCTCGGCGACGTAGCCGAGGTGTCGCCCGCCGATATCGAAGAGGACGACTACTACCAGCCGGGCGACTACATCGGGAAGATAGGCATCGAGCGGTCGTACGAAAAAGAGCTGAGAGGCATCAAAGGCACGCAGATCCTCCTCCGCGACAACTACGGACGCATCCAGGGCAGCTACCGCAACGGGGAGTTCAACACCAAGCCCGTCCCGGGCAAGGCCCTCGTGCTGGGCATCGACATCAAACTGCAGCAACTCGGCGAGCGGCTGCTCGAGGGCAAGTTGGGCAGCATCGTGGCCATAGAGCCCGCCACCGGCGAGGTGCTCTGCATGGTGTCGTCGCCCTCCTACGACCCTCGCATGATGATCGGTCGCCAGAGAGGCAAGAACCACATGGCCCTGCAGAAAGACCCGCTCCGCCCCCTTCTCAACCGCGCCATCATGGGCCAATATCCGCCGGGCTCCACCTTCAAGACCAGCCAGGCCCTCACCTTCCTCACCGAGGAGATCATCGACTCCACCACACGATACCCGTGCCACCGCGGATTCGTCACCCGAGGCATGCATGTGGGCTGCCACGGCCACCCCTCTCCGCTCAACCTCATCCCTGCCATCGGCACCTCATGCAACGGCTTCTTCTGCTGGGGACTCTATCACATGCTCAACAATAAGGAGAAATACGGCACGCTGCAGGCAGCCATGGACGTGTGGCGCGACTACATGGTGAGCATGGGCTTCGGTTATAAGCTGGGCATCGACCTGCCCGGCGAGAAGCGAGGCATGATCCCCAACGGCACATACTACGACAAGGCCTTCAAGCGCAACTGGAACGCGCTAGGTGTCATCAGTATCTCCATCGGACAGGGCGAGGTGACGCTCACCCCGCTGCAGATAGCCAACCTCGGCGCCACCATCGCCAACAGAGGCTGGTATATCACCCCCCACGTGGTGAAGTCGATAGAAGACCAGCCGATCGACACTCTCTACCAGAAGAAGAAATACACCATGGCCAGCAGGCAGGCCTACGACCTGGTGGTCAGGGGCATGCGCCGCGCGGTGACCGGCGGAACCTGCCGCAGTGCCAACCGCCGCGACTACGAGGTGTGCGGCAAGACGGGCACGGCGCAGAACCGCGGCCGCGACCACTCTGTGTTCATGGGATTTGCTCCGATGAAAGACCCTCAAATAGCCATCGCCGTCTATGTGGAGAACGGTGGCTTCGGTGCCACTTTCGGCGTGCCCATCGGGTCGCTGATGATGGAGCAGTATATCAAGGGCGAACTGTCGGAAGGCTCTAAGCGCCAGGCCGCCCGCATCCAAAGTCAACATATCAAATATGGCACAAAAGACAGATAGCCAACAGGGAATACTCATGTCGCTGGACTGGTGGACACTCCTCATCTACGCGGCCCTACTCACGTTCGGATGGATGAGCGTGTGCGGAGCCAGCTATTCCTTCAGCGAGCCCGATGTCTTCAGCCTGTCTACCCGCTCGGGCATGCAGGTGGTGTGGATAGGCACGTCGGTGTGCCTCGGCTTCGTCATCCTCATGCTCGACGACCGCTACTACGACACCTTCGCCTATGCCCTCTACGCCTTCATGGTGCTCCTCCTCTTTGCCGTCATCTTCAACCCCGTGAGCATCAAAGGCTCGCGCTCATGGCTCGTCATCGGCTCACTCAGGGTGCAGCCGGCAGAGTTCGCAAAGTTTGCCACCGCACTGGCCATCAGCAAGTTTATGAGCACCTACGGCTACAATATCCACCGGCTGCGCGACTTCCTCCTCTCCTGCCTCATCGTGATGCTGCCCATGGCATGCATCGTGCTGCAGAACGAGACGGGGTCGGCGCTGGTCTATCTCGCCTTCTTCCTCATGTTCTACCGCGAGGGCATGCCCGGCAGTATCCTCTTCACTGGTGTGGCACTGGTGCTCTATTTCGTCTTGGGCATCCGCTATGAGCAGGTACCGCTGTGGGACACGCCCACCTCGCTGGGCAAGTTTATCGTGCTACTACTCATCCAACTGTTCTCGGCAGGCATGGTATATGTCTACTGCCGCGACAAGCACAAGTCGCTGCAACTCACGGGCTTCACAGTGGGGCTCACCTTGCTTTTCCTACTTTTCTCGGAGTATGTCATCCCGTTCGACATCGTGTGGATTCAACTCTTTGTCTGCGCCGCCCTCATCGGCTATTTCATGTATCAGGGACTGAGCAGCCGGTCGAGCAACTACCTCTATATCGCCCTGTTCGCACTGGGCTCCATCCTATTCTTCTATTCGGCGAGCATCATGCTCAACGAAGTGGCCAAGCCTTATCAGCGCGAGCGCATCAACGTGCTGCTCGGTCTGGAGGACGATAATTCGGGAGCGGGCTACAACGTGCACCAGAGCGAGATAGCCATAGGCTCCGGCGGACTGAGAGGCAAAGGTTTTCTCAACGGCACGCAGACAAAGTTGAAGTTCGTACCCGAGCAGGACACCGACTTCATTTTCTGCACGGTAGGCGAGGAAGAAGGATTCTTAGGGTCAGCGGGAGTGCTGCTGCTCTTCCTGGCGCTCATCCTACGGTTGATTGTCTTGGCCGAACGTCAACCTTTCAAGTTCGGGCGCGTATATGGCTATTGCGTCCTGAGCATTTTCCTATTCCATGTGTTCATCAATGTGGGCATGGTGCTGGGTCTCACCCCGGTGATTGGCATCCCGCTGCCATTCTTCAGCTACGGAGGCAGTTCGCTGTGGGGTTTCACCATCCTGCTGTTCATCTTCCTGCGCATCGACGCCAGCCGCAACCTCATCCGCACATAAATCAATCTCCATACTGGAAGGTCATCTTGAGCCCCACGTCTGTCACGCCCTTGACGACAGAGCCGCTCATATTGTGCCGGATACGGAGTGAGAGCGAGTCGCCGGTCTCCAGTTTGAGACTCTTGAAAGGGATGACCCGCTGCATGAGACTGGTGCCATGGCCTATGGGCCTTCCCTGCTCGTCGAGGATATCGACGAGGATGGTGTCGCTGCGGAATCTCCCCATCTGTTTTGTGGCGGTGTGTATCACGTTCTGGTTCACCACCAGACTGATCTGCCTGTAGGGGAAGCCGGCGTCGGTGCGTATGCCGATTTCCTCTACGTAATAGCCCGGCTGTTGCACGGCGGGCACATGATATTCAAGGAAATCAGAACTGTGCCATCCGGCGGCATCGGTGGCATGGTATTGGAAAAAAGCGGTGTTGCGATAGCAACCCGCAAAAGTTGCCGTCGCAAAGACTGCGACGGCAACGGATATCATGGTGAGGATGGTGTGTCTACTCATGATTGGGTTCAGACTTCTTCTCTTTCGGTGCCTTGCCCGAAGGGTCGGCCTCCTGGCCCTTGCCCTGGCGAGTCTTGCGGGAAGGACGGTTTTTCGGCTGCTGGCGCTCACCGCCCTTCGGCTTGCCGTCACCCTTGGGAGCCTGAGGAGCCTGTGCTCCGTCTTCACCTTTCTCGCCCTTGGATTTCTCGGGCCTCTCCCCTTTCTCGCCCTTCGGCTTTCCGGCCTGCGGCTCTTTACGTGAGGGCTGTGCGTCGGCACTCTCACCCTTTCCCTTGCGCTTCTTCTTTTTCTTCTTTGCCTTGTCGAAGCGGGAGATATCATCCTCGAGCAGGTCTTTGGGCCTGTCGTCCTCGCGCTGGAAGCCCTCCTCCTGAAGCGAGAGGGGTTTCTCACCCTGTTTGTTGAGTTCGATGACCTCTTTGGCACGCTCGGCAGTGATGACCTCGAGGTTGACGGCAGCACGCTTGTCGGTGGAATAGGTGACGAGCCCTGCCAGGATGTCTGCCTTAAAGAAGAAATAGTCGGCATCCTGCGTCTGAAGGACGACATCGCGCGGCGGCATCCTGCGCCCGGCTTCCATATAGTTGTCCACCTCATAGTTGAGGCAGCATTTCAATTTGGCACACATGCCCGCCAGTTTCTGCGGGTTGAGTGAGATGTCCTGGAAACGGGCGGCATTGGTGGTCACGCTGATGAAGTTCTTCATCCATGTGGCGCAGCAGAGTTCGCGGCCGCAGGGGCCGGTGCCTCCAATGCGTCCTGCCTCCTGCCGTGCGCCGATCTGCTTCATCTCGATGCGCACGTGGAACGTCTCAGCCAGCACCTTGATGAGTTGGCGGAAGTCCACGCGCTCGTCGGCGATATAGTAGAAGATGGCCTTGTTGCCGTCTCCCTGATACTCCACGTCGCCGATTTTCATGTCGAGGCCCAGGTCTTTGGCTATCTGCCGGCTCTGGATCATCGTGCCGTGCTCACGGCTCTTGGCCTCCTCATATTTGTCCATGTCGACAGGCTTGGCCAACCGGTAGATGCGCCTGATGTCCTCCGGCGACTTGAGGTTGGCCTTCTTGATCTGCAACTTCACCAACTCGCCGGTGAGCGTCACCACACCGATGTCGTGACCGGGGTTGGCCTCCAC
Source organism: uncultured Prevotellaceae bacterium (assembly GCA_902795605.1). GTDB lineage: Bacteria > Bacteroidota > Bacteroidia > Bacteroidales > Bacteroidaceae > Prevotella. The sequence goes on from CADBLU010000073.1 coordinate 6,934, forward strand.
AGCCACCACGTCGCCCTTGCGCAGGTCGAGGTTGTTGACGTTGTGATAGTAGCCTTTCCTTGTGTTCTTGAACTGCACCTCCACCAGGTCGGTGGTCTCGGCGTTGCCGGGCACGTCGGCCAGCCAGTCGTAGGTATTGAGCTGGCGGTCCTGCCTTCCCACGCCTCTCCTGCACAGTCCTCTGTCGCATCCGGCACTTATTCTGAATGATAGTTTTTTATAGTCCATAATTGTTTCTTTCATTGATCATTTCCTTCTCAGCAGCACGGTGATTTGCAGTGCCACATCGAAGAATACCATTTTTGCGTTCGCGTTGCGCCCGATATCGAAGTGAGCTTTCTCCATCAGCTCTGAGAGTTCCATGACATTGGCCTCGTTGACAAAGGGAGCGAACCTCACCACGAACTGCTCCTCCTGCTGCGTCATATACGACAATTCGGGCAGATGGAAGTTATACATGAAGCTCTCGCGGATCATCCGTGAGAAAAAGGTGAGCATACGCCGCTGTTTCTCACGCCCGTAGGCAGCCACGCTGTTGGTCCACTGCACCATGCCCGTCACATTGCGCATGAACGAGGCACGGGTGATCTGCATGAAGTCCTCGAGAAACTCCTTGTGCTCGCTGTCGGCATCGAGATGGTCGAGGGCGCTCACCCAACTGCCCTCGGCGATGCGGGCGATGCGGTGGGCGGCGTCGACGTCGATGCCCCGGCGCTCCACGAGAGCCGTCTCTATTTGCTGTGTGCCTATGCGCTGCATGGCAAACTGCTGTGTGCGGCTGCGGATGGTCTCGAGCAGGGCGGCGGGGTTCTCCGTCACCATGAGGAAGACCGTCTGCGAAGGGGGCTCCTCTATCAGTTTGAGCATCTTGTTGGCCGTCTCCTCTCTCATGCGCTCAGGCAACCAGATGAGCGACACCTTATAGCCTCCCTGACTCGACCTGAGCGAGAGCTTGCGCGTCAACTCGTCGGCCTCTCTCACCGTCATGATGGCCTGCTGGCTCTTGGTGCGCAAGGCGTCGAGCCACTGCTCGATGGTGAAATAGGGTCCGTTCTCCAACAATTGCCGCCATTCCTTGAGAAACTCGTCGCTCACGGGCCTGTAGTCCGACGACGACCCTTCGGGTTTGATGACGGGAAAGGTGAAATGGAGGTCGGGATGCGCCCATTTGCGGAGCATGACGCACTGCGGACAGGTGCCGCAACTGTCGCCGTCATGGCGGTTGGAGCAGAGCAGATAGGAGGCGAAGGCCATCGCCAGGGCCATCTTGCCACAGCCCTGCGGACCTGTGAACATCATGGCATGAGGCACCCTGTCCTCAGCGACGAGTCTCCTCAGCCGCTGTTTGGCGTCTTCCTGTCCTATCACCTCCTCAAATTTCATCTTTGCAGCAAAAATTTTGGTTGAGTCGCAAAAGTACTAAAAAAGTTTGAATTAATCTAGAAAATCTAGAGAATCTAGGATATCTAGAGTATCTAGAAAATCTATAGCATCTAATGCTACATCAGTCGCTTAGCCACCTCTCTGACCGACTCCACAGCCGAGACGGTGTAGAAATGGATGTTGCGCACCCCATGGTCGTAGAGGTCGCGGCATTGCTCAGTGGCCCACTCTACGCCGAGATGCCGCACATCGTCGTCGGTCTTGCATTTGAGCAGGTCGGCGGCGAGCGCCTCGGGCAGGTCGCAGTGGAAGGTCTTTGGCACCACGGTGAGTTGCGAGCGCTTCGTCAGCGGTTTGATGCCCGGGATGATGGGGATAGTAATGCCCATAGCCCGCGCCTTCTCCACGAAGTCGTAGTATTTCTGGTTGTCGAAGAACATCTGGGTGACGGCATACTGCGCCCCCATGTCCTGTTTCGTCTTCAGATGGGTCATGTCCTGCTCCAGGTTGGGGGCCTCCTCATGCTTCTCCGGGTAGCAGGCCACACCGAAGGTGAAAGGCACGCCGGGGTTCTTGATGGGTGAGCCATCGGCGAAGAAGCCCTCATTGAAGCGTGTCACCTGTGCGATGAGATCGGTGGTGTGGGCGTGTCCTCCCTGTGTGGGTGTGAACCGTTTCTCGTCGGCTGCCTTGTCTCCGCGCAGCAGGAGCAGGTTGGAGATGCCGAGGAACTGCAGGTCGAGCAGCTCATACTCGATGTTCTCTATCGTGGTGCCGCTGCAGATGACGTGGGGGATGACCGGCAGGCCGAACTTCTGCTGGATGGCGGCGGCGATGGCGATGGTGCCAGGCCTGCGCCTCACGCGATGACGCTCCAGCAACCCGTTGTCGAGTTCGGTATACACATATTCGCTGTGATGGGTGGTGATATTGACATAGAGCGGATTGAGCTCTTTCAGTTGGCTGATGGTCCTGAAAAGTGCATCGGTGCCGCTGCCTTTGAGCGGCGGGAGCACCTCGAAGGAGAAATGCCGTTCTCCGCCCGATTCCTGGAGTATTTCGTTCAGACTCATAATCACTAATTCAAGCTTCGCATTCACCCAACTTTCCGGAGCCGGGCGCACTGCCCAGAACTCCATTCCACTTGAGGAAGTTGAAGCAACTATACTTTAGGTTGCAAAATTACGATTTTTTTTTGTATTATGGCGCTATGCCATTCATTTTGTATGAAAAAACACACTTGCCACAGCCTCTTTGCAGCAGGCTGTGGCAAGTGTGTTACGGGTCACTCAGTGGATATTATCTGTGGCCGTGCGGACGATGTGCAGGCGAGGGGCCGTGGCCACCGTGGCGCACCGGGGGATGCACGGCATGTCTGTTGGGAGCGGGACGCCCGTGCATGGGATGATGAGCCGTGGCATGCCCCATATGTGCACCGGGATGGACCTTGGGTCTGTCGAAATGCCTTCCGGCGTAGAAGCTCGTTCCTCTATGGCTGTGGCCACCGCGGAAGCTGTGGAAAGCGCCGGGACGGTGGAGCAGCATGTGTCCGTGGCGGTAACGGTCGTAGATGGCGAAGGACCATGAACCGGCATGCCATGCCAGCGGGCGATAGAAATAGGCTGCTGCCAGATAGCGGTCGAACTGCCATGAGCTGAGCACGAGGCGCAGATCGCGGTTGCGCACGTCCCACCACGGCCCGAGCACATCGGCGCGGTTGCGCACATTGAGCAGGTAGTCGAGGTTGATTTCATACACTGCCTCATACTGAGCGTCGGTGAGCCCGAGCTCATAGGCCATCTTGTCGCTGAGGAACATGGCCTCACTTCTGGCGGCATCGTATGTCATTGCTGTGGCCGAGATGGCTATCGTCATCATCATTGCCAGGGTCATTATCTTCTTCATTGTCATATATGTTTTGCGGTTAAACTTCTTTTTGTTGATTCTTCGGCGGAGGCCTCATGGAGACCTTTCTCCGTTTCTTCAATGGCAAAGGTAGGCCTATTTTCGCGACAATGAAAAGGATAATGCCTAAAGTGAGGGTGGCCTTTCCCTATCTGTGTAGGGGAAATCCCTATGGTAGGAGTTTAGGAGTTTGGGAGTTTGGGAGTTTAGACATTACTTATGTGTATCACGGACCATCGCCGCCATGACACTATCAGTGCCGGCAACTCCCATAATATCAAACGGTTGTCAAATCACTGGGTAACGACCATCACAAATCCGCCACGGGGCGGGCAGGCCACCTCGGAGGGGCACTGCGCGGGCGTGGTGACAGACCAGGGGTCGCCGTCGGCGAAGAGTTGTATGTGGCGGCCACGGGTGTCGAAAGGAAGAGTCATGGGCAGGTTGCGCGCCTCGTCGGTGCCGTTGATGCCCGCCACATACCATGTGTCGCCACTCCTACGCGCCATCACAGCCCATTCGCCGGGATAGCCACCCACCAGGCGGGTGTCGTCCCAGGCGGCGGGCAACCGTCCGAGGAAGTCCTGCACCTGCTGCGGTTGGGCATAGAAACTCTCGGGCCGGTCGGCCAGATGCTGCAGGCCGCTCTCGAAGAGGACGGTCAAGGCCAGTTCATGACCATGGGTGGTGATATGCGGATGCTGCGAGTCGCTGAAGGCGCAAGGGGTGTAGTCCATCGGTCCTATCACGTTGCGTGTGAAGGGCAAGGTGGCGTTGTGACTGGCTGCGCGCCGGGTGAATGTGGGCACGTTGTTGTACCACTCGGCTCCGTAGACGCCCTCGGTGGAGAGCAGGTTGGGCCAGGTGCGCTGCCATCCCCTGGGGATGGTGGCTCCGTGGAAATTGACAAGCAGGTGGTGGCGTGCGGCACACTCGAGCAGGTCGAGGCAGTAGTCCATGTTGGCCTGGGTGTCGCCAGAGAAGAAGTCGATCTTGACTCCGGCCACACCGATGCGCTCACACCACGCCATCTCTTTCTCGCGGTCCTCGGGTTTGTTGAGGCGGTATTTCGGCGTGGGAGCGCCGTCCACCCATCCCACCGACGAGTTATACCATATCATGGGTTTCACGCCGACAGACTTGGCATAGGCCACGGCATCCTCCACGGTCTTCCCGTCTTTCATCTGGTCCCATTCGGCATCGATGAGCACATAGGGCAGATGGAGCCGAGCGGCCATGTCGACATACTGGCAGATGATGCCGTAGTCGTTGCTGCCGTGGTTGTAGGCCCAGTAGACCCACGACACCACACCGGGCTTGATCCATCCGGTGTCGGCCAACTGGCAAGGCTCGCTCACGTCGGTCACCAGCGTGGAGGCCACCACATCGGCCAGATGGCCAATGATGACCACCCGCCAGGGGGTGTGCCACTCACCACTGGGCGTGAGCGGGTTGGTGTCGGGCACCACACGGTAGAGGTCACCGTCGTTGTAGAGGCACGAGGCACTCTGCCTCCGCTCCACATTGGCTTCGGTAATAAGGGCGAAGAGACCGTCGGAAGGCTCTGTCAGCGCAGGATATCCCCACCGCAGGTTGTTGCCCTCGGCATCTTTGGTCACGGGAGAGAAACTGCGCTCCGCCTTCACCTTCGACGTGGTGGAGAGGGGGAAGAAGCCCTCATAGGCGTCCGACCACTGCTGCATCCACCGGCGCGTACCCTCGGCGATGCGGTAGGCGGTGCGCTCCACGGGCAGCGGACCGCCGTGGAGGTTGGCGAACTCATACCTGAAGGCGATGCCGTCGTCGTAGAGGCGCATCACCATGGTGAGTCCGTCGGCCAACTGCGCCACATATTCGCGGCCCTTGTTGCTGCACTGCAGCCGTTTGCCGGCCAACATCTCATAGCGGTCATCCACCACCCGGCGGAAGCGCCAGCGGGGGGTGGCGCTCATGCCCTCGAAGCCCACCGCCGGCATCTCTATCACGGGTTGCCGGCGATAGCACACGGTCAGCGCCTCGCCCTTGGTAGTCAGCGTGAGGGTGCGCGAGGGCGAGGAGACCTTCACGGCGCCTGCCGTCAGCACAGCCACGGCCATGCAGAGCGTGGCTAAGAGTCTTTTCCTTATCTTCATCACTTCTGCTTCTTGTTTTTCTCAATGGTCCAGCCTTGGCGGGTGGCCAGGCCGCAGTTCTTTCCTACGAACATCTTGGCAGCCTGCTTGTCGCCCTTGAGCTGCCAGTCGAGCCAGGTGCGTGCCACGACGGCGAACTCACCGCCATGGGGCTGGGCATAGGTGCCGCCATGGCCCACAGGCAGATTGGCGGCGATGGCCGGCACGTGACTGATGCGGTGGAAGTCGTCCATGCCGTTCTCATAGGCGATGTCGGTCTTTCCGCCCAACAGGTAGAGAATGGGGGTATGGATTTCGGCGAGCTTCGACTTCGGGGGCATGGGCATGCCACCCACGGCGCTGCCGGCGTTCTCCTGATTGAAGAGTCCGCTGTTGCAGATCATCACTGCTGAGATGCGGGGGTCGGCGCAGTTGAAGAGCGACTGCAGTCCGCCACACGACATGCCGGCGATACAGATGTTCTTAACGTCTATCTTATGATAGAGCGGACTCGACGGATTCTCGTTTTGGCTGATCACCCAGTCGATGCTCTCTATCTGCTGCTCTGTGGTCGACATCGGCCCGCGGTAGGGCATGTCGTCCTCAGGGATGTAACCCGTAGCCACCACGAGATAGCCATACGAGGCAATCTCGTTGAGGAAGTTCACGTGCTCAAAGGGGGAGTTGTTGCACGCGCCGTTGCCCCATACGAGCACCGGCAGCGCATTCTGCCCGTTGAATGCCGACAGGTCGGCGGGACGGAAGATGGTGTGGGCCTTTAGGTCGGTGCTCTCTGTCATGATGGCCTTGCAGGGACCGGTGCCGCCGTCCTCCAACACGCGGGTGAGGGGATGCTCCACGGCCTGGCGTATCTCCCACCAGTCGAGGTTGAAGAGTTTCGGGCCTTTGCGCCCCTTGAAACTGAGGTAGAGGTCGTGGATGCCGCTGGGGGCAGCGCTGATATCGGCGGTGAGCGTCTGCCAGTCCTCCCATCCGCCGGTGCCGTTCACGCGGAGTGTCGCCACGAGCGGTCCGCGCAGGCTGTCGGTATGCACCTCTATCTGTCCGCCACGCAGTCCGCTGGCCACACGGGCGAGGAACTTCTGGCCTTTGGCCTGGCCGAAATCTACATTCTGCAGTTTGATGTAGTCGCCATTATGGATGTCGGTCACATAGACGCCCACCCGGCGGTTCTGCTCTGTTTTCACGCCACGCGAGAAAGCCATCGTCTCGGCCTGCACACGGCGGTAGGGCGAGAAGGTGCCCACGGGTGCCACGCCCTCATCGGTAGGCATGATGGTGGGAAACGAACCGTCGGCGTTATACTTGAACTCCTCGACGGCGACGCTACGTCCGAAACCACCGCCTTGGGGCAGTTTGCCGGTGTGGTAGAAGAAATAGGAATGGCCCTTGTAGTCGGCCACACCGCAGTGGTTGGTGAACGACTTGGTGTCGCTCAGGGGCATGATCTCACCGGCATAGGTCCAGGGACCCAGAGGTGAGGGCGCCGTACTGTAGCTGATATGCTCGGGCACTCCGCCAGCAGCATAGAGCAACTGATATTTGCCGCCGCGCTTGGTGAGCCACGGACCTTCCACATAACTGTCTTTATAGGTGCGGCCCTTCACACGCTCGTCCATAGAGGGGGAACCGAAGGCCTCCTCGGTCATGGGCAGGCGCCCCACCTCTCCCTCATACGACACCATGTCGCGGTTGAGCTTGAGATAATAGACGCGCGGATTGCCCCACATAAGCCACGCCTGCCCGTCGTCGTCGATGAACACGGTGGGGTCGATGTGGTCCCAAAGGCCATCCTCATAGAGGGGCTTGCCCAGGGCGTCGCGGAACGGACCGGTGGGCGAGTCGGCCACGGCCACACCGATAGCCATGCCTTTGCTGTTCTTGGAGTGGGCGCAGATATACCAGAAGAATTTGCCATCGCGCTCGACGCACTGTGATGCCCAAGCGCGGTCGTCGGCCCATCTGAAACTCTCAAGGGCGAGGGGTGAGCCGTGGTCGGTCCAGTTGACCATGTCGGTGGTGGAATAGACGCGCCACTCCTGCATCCAGAAGAAGTCGGCGCCGTCCTCGTCGTGCCCGGTATACACATACATGGTGCCGTCGTGCACCATGGGTGCGGGGTCGGAGGTGAACCAGGTCTGTACAAACGGGTTCTGTGCCCACGAGCCGATGCTTGTCAGCAGCAGCAGGGCGGTGGTCAGTTGTCTGATCTTGCTTTTCATCTTAAATAGTGGTTTGGGTTTTTGCAAAATTACGAAAAACCTCATGGACCAAGGCGGCCGTTTGTATCAAATCCTTTGGATTTTATATTCTAGAAGCTCTATATTTTCTAGTTTTCCTAGATATACTAGTTTTACTAGATATACTAGTTTTACTAGATATACTAGTTTTACTAGATATACTAGATTCTCTAGGGGCTCTAGATATTCTAGGGACTCTAGAAATTAAAAAAAGGCCTCCGCAGCCGGGAGACGGCAGGCGGAGGCCTTTATTATTATCGGACGGAGCGGAGCAGCCTTATCGGCGCTCTCTCCAGAGTTTGCTCATATCCTCGAGGGTCTTGCCCTTGGTCTCGGGCACGAGACGCCACACGAAGAGGGCGGCAATCACGCAGATGATGCCATAGAGGCCATAGGTGAACCAGTGGCCGAAGTCGTCGCCCTCGGTGAGGTGCATGTTGAACATCGGCACGAAGGTAGAGGACACGATGAAGTTGAAGATCCACTGGAAAGCCACGGCGATGGCCACAGCACCGCCACGGATGGTGTTGGGGAAGATCTCGGCGATGAGCACCCAGCAGATGGGTCCCCACGAGAACATAAACGATGCGGAGTAGACCATGATGCTCACGGCAGTGACCATCTCCATGCCTTCATGACCGAAGGTGAGTGCCACGCCGAAGGCGCCGATGGCCATGCCCAATGAACCGCAGATGAGCAGCGGCTTGCGCCCCCATTTCTCCACGGTGAAGATGGCCACGAGGGTGAAGATGATATTGATCACGCCCATGAAGACGGTGACCATCATCGGGTCTTGCATGCCCATGTCGCCGAAGATGCGCGGTGCGTAGTAGAGAACGGCGTTGATGCCCACAGCCTGCTGGAAGACGCTGAGCATGATGCCGATGAAGATGCACATGAAGCCGTAGGTCATGAGCTTCTCCGTCTTCACCACCATGGTGTCTTTGATGTCCTGCAGAATCTGGCTGGCCTTCGACTCGCCGTTGATGCGGCTGAGCACATGAAGGGCCTTTTGGTCCTGACCCACACTCACGAGATAGCGCGGGGTCTCGGGCACGAAGCAGATGAGGAGGGCGAAGAGTCCTGCCGGGACTGCCTCGCTACCGAACATATAGCGCCATCCTGTGGTCACCGTCCACTGTGCGGCGGGGGTGATGGCGGCAATGCCCTTGCCCATCTCCTCCACCACCGGCTGGATATGGTCGCCGAGGATGAAGAAATTGACGAAATAGACCACCAGCTGGCCGAAGATGATGGCAAACTGGTTCCATGAGACAAGCATGCCACGGATGCCCGAAGGAGCCACCTCGCCGATATACATCGGGCAGATGGCAGAGGCCAGGCCCACGCCCACACCACCGATGACACGGTAGATGTTGAACATGATGAGCAGCGAATAGGTGGGCTTGCCATGCTCGAAGAGCAGGAACTCAGGATCCATCGATCCCAGAGCGGAGATGAAGAACAGCAAGCCGGCGATGATGAGCGACTTCTTGCGGCCCAGACGAGTGGCAAGCAGTCCGGAGAGGGCTGAACCGATGATACAGCCGATGAGGGCAGAGGCAGAGGTGAACCCGTGCCAGCCGTTAGTGTAGGTAAAGTCTTTGGCTTCCATGAAGAAGGCCTGCAGACCTTTTTCAGCACCAGAGATGACGGCAGTGTCGTAGCCGAAGAGCAGGCCTCCGAGCACAGCCACCAGCACAATAGAGAACAGATAGGATTTGCTTCCTTGGTTGGTTGTTTCCATGATAATATAATAATGAACAGTTACGCGACAAGTTTATTTCACTTGCATGATAAGGATTTTGCTGGCATGCCAGAAAGCTTTTTCGTCGATGATGCGGAGGGTCAGTTGCTTGCTGGCATCGGCCTCGAGGCGGTACGACGACTGGGGATGCGGCGTGAGTATCTTGGCATCCTTCGAATAGAGTTTGATCACCTTCTGCGTGCGGATGTCTATCTTCGTCAGATAGTTCTTGTTGTAGTCACCTTTGAGCACATTGCCTTTCTTGTCGGTGAAGCCCTGACTCTTCAGTTCGTTTTTCGTGCCGTAGACATAGTAGGCCATGTTGAGCTGACGGTCCTGGTCGCTGATGGTCTCCGACTTCTGCTGGCTCTCGTTCTTCAGGTCGGCCACGTCGTTGTTGAGCACACTGATGGCCTCACCCATCTCTGTGATGCGGATGTCTTTCGACTCCAACTGCCTGGCAAGCTCAGAAAGACGGGCATCCTTCTCCTCGAGTTGGCTCACCAGCAGGTCGATGGTCTTCTTCAGCTCGTCGCCCTTGAGACTGCTCTCGTTGAGCTGCTGCCGCAACTGGTCGATGAGTTTGCGGTTGGTCGCCATCTTGTCCTGAATAAACTTGATGTCTGCGCGGATCTTGGCAGCCTTGTCGCTCCCCTCGCCTTCCTTGGCCAGCGACGACATGTGATTCTCATGCTCGCTGATAAGGCGCAGGCCATCTTGTATTTCGTTGAACGTAGCCATCACCTCATTCAGCTCAGTGTCACGCTGGTCGATGATGGCTTTTAATGAGTCAACCTCAGCTTGGTTGTCCACGACAGTGACCACCGGTGCCTTAGGCTCTTCCTTGCAACCTGCAAGCAACAGCAGGCAAACGGCGAAAAACAGAATTTTTCTCATGTTGTTGTCTCTTTATTAATTGGTTTTCCTTTTTCCTTTGGGGGTTTCTCGTCGCAACCGGCCACCACCACTACAATCTCGCCTTTCGGCGGAGTGGCGGTGAAATGCGACACCAGTTCACCGAGGCTGCCGCGCACGCACTCCTCGTGCACCTTCGAAATCTCTCGAGCCACACAGCCACGGCGACTCTCGCCGAAGGTCTCGGCCAACTGCTGCAACATCTTCACCAGACGGTAGGGCGACTCGTAGAACACCATCGTACGCGTCTCGCCGACAAGGGAGGCAAGACGTGACTGCCGACCTTTCTTCTGAGGGAGGAAGCCCTCGAAGCAGAAGCGGTCGTCGGGCAAGCCGGAGGCCACGAGCGCCGGCACGAAGGCGGTGGCACCGGGCAGGCACTGCACCTCAACTCCCGCTGCTACGGCTTCGCGTACGAGGAAGAATCCCGGATCGCTGATGCCGGGTGTGCCGGCGTCGCTCACCAGGGCCACCGTCTGCCCAGCCTTGAGCCGCTCCACCACATGCGCCGTGGTGCCGTGCTCGTTGAACTTATGGTGCGAGAGGAGATGTCCCTGTATGTCGTAATGCTTCAGCAGCACGCCGGTGGTGCGTGTATCCTCGGCGAGGATCACGTCGCACTCCCTGAGCACTCTCAGTGCGCGGAGCGTGATGTCTTCAAGGTTGCCCACAGGGGTGGGTACAATATACAATATGCCCATTATCGGCACAAATATACACCAAATCGGACAACCGACAAAATTATTCGCATTTTTTTTCATTTTAGTAACATTTCAGGTCTGTTCTATAACATTCTGATTTTTTATTCGCCGCATCGTGGCAGTGATGTTCGCCGAGGGGTGCAAAAAGTATGTGGAAACGACGATGTCAAAAAAAAACTTATGAATGTTTGGCATCTCGCATAATCTTTGTAAATTTGCATCCACCATGAACGAAACCATTTATGGGGAGTATCACCGCCCCGGCAGAATAGAGGTGGTCTGCGGCTCGATGTTCTCGGGAAAGACCGAGGAACTCATCCGCAGAGTCAAGCGTGCCGTCTTCGCACGCCAGCGAGTGGAGATTTTCAAACCCTCCATCGACACACGATACTCGGATGAGGACGTGGTGAGCCACGACCGCAACACCATCAGGAGCACTCCCGTCGACACCTCGGCGTCGATACTGCTGCTCGCCTCCGACATCGATGTCGTGGGCATCGACGAAGCGCAGTTTCTCGACGACGGACTGGTGGACGTGTGCAACCAGCTCGCCAACAGGGGCGTCCGCGTCATCGTCGCCGGACTCGACATGGACTTCCGCGGTTTGCCATTCGGACCGATGCCCGCTCTCTGCGCCATCGCCGACGAGGTGACGAAGGTGCATGCCATCTGCGTGAGATGTGGCGCGCTGGCCTATGTGAGCCACCGTCTGGTGGACGAAGACAAACGGGTGCTGCTGGGCGAGAAGGCCCAGTATGAGCCGTTGTGCCGCCATTGCTACTGTCTGGCAGAGGGGAAGAAGGAGTGACGCTGCCTCCTGCCACTCCACCTATTCGCTGACGGACGCGGAACTTGAAAAGACAAACGACATGATAGAAGGAAAGATTACATTCGACAGACTGGCACGTTGGGCAATCATGGCTATAGTGGTCGTGGTGCTCCTCTATCTCATCAACAGGCTGAGCAAGGTGCTCCTGCCTTTTGCCGTGGGATGGCTCATCGCCTACCTGCTCTACCCCGTGGTGAAATTTGTGCAATACAAGATACACGTGCCCTCACGCGTGCTCTCCATCCTCATCACCTTCCTGTTGGCAGCCATCCTCGTCGCCGGTGTCTTCTTCTTTATCATCCCTCCCATGATAGAGCAGTTTGAGCGACTCGCACCGCTCGTGCTGAAATACCTCAACCAGCAGTCGGCGTCAGGCGACTTCTCAAGTATGATACACGAGTGGCTCAACGACCATCGCCATCGCATGATAGAGTTCCTCAGCAGCCGCGACTTCATCGATGCCGTCAAGGTGGCCGTGCCAAAACTGTTCTCCTTCGTGGGGCAGACGGCCAACGTGGCCATCAGCATCTTCGCCTCATTCATCACACTGCTCTACACCTTCTTCATCCTGCTCGACTATGAGTATCTCTCCGACAACTGGGTCAAGATTTTCCCGAAGAAGGCAAGGCCTTTCTGGCGCGACCTCATGAACGATGCCAAGAAGGCACTCAGCAACTATATCCGCGGACAGGGACAGGTGGCTTTCTGGATGGGAGTGATGTTCTGCTGCTGGTTCTGGATCATCGGCCTGCCCATGCCCATCGGCATGGGACTGCTCATCGGACTGATGGATATGGTGCCCTATCTCCACACCTTTGCCATCATCCCCTGTGCTTTCCTGGCCATGCTCAAGGCGGCCGACACCGGCCAGAACTTCTGGGTGCTCTTCGGACTGGTGCTCTTAGGCTTCATCATCGTCCAGGTCATCACCGACATGTTCACCACCCCGAAAATCATGGGGTCGGCCATGGGTCTCAACCCCGCCGTCCTCCTTCTCTCACTCTCTGTCTGGGGCTCTCTCCTGGGTTTCATCGGACTGATTATCGCCCTCCCGCTCACCACTCTGATGATTGCTTATTATCAGAAATACATCACCAAGGAGGAGGAAGAGCTGCCTGATGCTACCCCACCCCCTCAAAACAAATAATCCCCGGGATTATAGTTTTCCTGGGGATTCTAGTTTTCCTAGAGGTTCTAGTTTTTCTAGAAATTCTAGAGTTTCTAGAGAATCTAGGTTTCTATAGTTTTCACTCTTTGATTTTCTGCCAGGCCTTGAGCAGGAAAGCCCTTGTGCGGCGCACCACATGGGTGGTGTCGTCCTGCCATCGGGCGGCATAGCGGTCGAAGACGGGATGGCCCGTGAGCCGGTGGAGCGCCTGCATCTGCGCGATGTGCAGCCGGTGATAGAAAGGACTAGCGATGCGGCCGTCGAGGTCGTACATGCTCCAGTAGCCTCTGTCGAATTGTGGCAGGGTCTGCTCCAGCGAGGCCGTTGTGCGGTCAAGCAGTTGGGCATAATGTTCCTTGTCGCCGGTGGCCGCCACATAGTCGTAGAGGCCGAAGAGAGCAAACACCCATCCGTTCATCACCGCCGGCATATGGGTATACTCCAACAATGTGAGCCGATGGTCATCATAGACTGCCGTGCCGCCCTCCTCCACTGGTTTGAGCATGAAGTCGATGGCCCGCTGCGCCCGCTGCAGGTAGTCTGCCTTCCCCGTGAGCACATGGCCCCTGAGCAGCAACGAGGCTCCCTCGCCCTGGGCCATGGCACCATAGGGATGGTCGGGATAGATATAGAAAAAGTTGCTCCATGCTCCGGAATCCTCCTGATGCTCTACCGTCCATCTGAGGCATTGCTCAAACTTCCGCCGGTAGACCTCTTCGCCCGTGAGGAGGTAGAGGTCGTAGGCTCCCAGGCCATATTGGAAGATGGCCACGGGGAAATGTACCTTCTCGCCATGGCCGATATCGAGCAGCGGCAGGTCGTCGCTCTCGAGCAGAGCGGGCTCCATCGTCACTTTCTCGGTCAGGTTGTTGTAATAGCCTCGCACCTCGCCCACGGCGAAGCACTTGCCCAGGTCCTGATGCACATGCAGCACACTCTGCCCCGTAAGCATCAGATACCATCGCTTTATATTATATAAGGTGAGGGCCATGATTTTGATTTTTTGAACAGGCAAAAATAGAAAATTATTCTGATATGCAGCGAGGAAAACGTAAAAAACGTGCAGGGAAAAGAGGAAAACCATTTAAGACCACACGTAAAACCACGCATAAACACACCTTATAATGAAATAATAGCGAAAAAATTTGGCGGAATGATAGAAAAATGCTAACTTTGCACTCGCTTTTAAAAAAGCACCTCGGAGATCCGTTAGCTCAGCTGGTAGAGCACAACACTTTTAATGTTGGGGTCTTGGGTTCGAGCCCCAAACGGATCACCAAAATGGCAAGC
>CADBLU010000074.1 GCA_902795605.1 uncultured Prevotellaceae bacterium
CATCTCCGCTGCAGGGGCGCCTGCTTTCTTGGCCGCCGCTATCTGGTCGACATAAGTCTGCAGCAGAGCCATCGTATTGGAAGGGATACTGTCGGCTGAGAAGCCACCAGCGTCGCCATAGCCCAGGACGGGGAGGGCCACGTCATCGGCCGAGGTCACGACAAACCGCTGCCGGTCGCTCGAATTGAAGATATAGAGCGCGGGCGTGCCGTCAGGCGTACCATCCTGGGTGATCGTATGCACCAAAGTGAGCGTCTGTGCCGCCCCTTTCGCCTTTTTCATTCCTTTTGACTGATGAATAAAACTCAGTGCGTTGGCCTTTGCCTCTTCTAAAGAAATAGGGCGGGCAGTTGCCACCATGGCAAAGCAGATGGCACAGAAAGTGAGCAATATGTGTTTCATAATTGTAAGTTTTCTGCAAAAGTATAAATAATTATCCGAATCGTCAACAATACGTAGACGTTTTTTCACATCATTCACTCTACTTTCGCAAGTTGATAGGAGTTATGGAGTTTGGGAGTGTAGGAGTGTAGGAGTTTGGGAGTGTAGGAGTGTAGACATTACTATTGTCTAAACAACTAAACTCCTAAACTCCCCAAAAAAGGACTATTGCCTAAACTCCTAAACTCCAGAAAAAAGGACTATTGCCTAAACGACTAAACAACCAAACAACCAAACGACCAAACAACCAAACAACCAAAAAAAACTCACTTCATAAGTACTGATTATCAAGAATAATTGCTAACTTTGCCATATCTGTCGGCAAAGCACCACCGCACAGCCATAAGACGGTGTGGCAAAAGACAGTCACCATTCATCACAACGCCCATGCGAACAACGCAAATACTTACCCTCCTCGCTGCCATGCTGCTGGCCTGTGCCCCCTCGGCTCATGCACAGCGCAACGAAATCCACAACGACAGAATCAGCACTCTGCAAGTGGTGGCTGGCGACGACTGGCTCTCGCCGCCCGTCACCTATCTCAAGGGTCCTGCCATCCACATTTCCTTCGACGACCTCACGCACGACTATCACCGCTATACTTATAAGGTGGTGCACTGCGATGCCGACTGGTCGGAGAGCGAGGGTCTTTTCGAGAGCGACTACATCGACGGATTCACCGAGGGCAACCTGATAGAAGACACCGAGGAGTCGCTCAACACCAACATGCTCTATACCCACTACCGGCTCACCATTCCCAACCGCCAGTGTCGGTTGAAAATGAGCGGCAACTACAAGCTCACCGTCTATGACGACAACAATGACGAAGAGCCTATGCTCATCGCCTGCTTCATGGTGGTGGACCCCAAGATGAGCGTCAGCCTCAGCGTGACCCCCAACACCGACATCGACGTCAACCGCTCTCACCAGCAGGTGGGCATGAACCTCAGCTACTTAGGCACGAGTGTCATCAACCCCTCGAACCAGATAAAGACGGTGGTGATGCAGAACGGCAGATGGGACAACGCCGTGGTGAACGCCAAACCGCAGTTTGTGATGGGCGACGGACTCCGCTGGGAGCACTGCCGCGACCTCATCTTCGAGGCCGGCAACGAGTATCATAAGTTTGAGGTGCTCGACACCGACCACCCCACCCTCGGCATCGACCGCATAAGATGGGACGGCGAGCGTTTCCACGCATACGTGTTCACTGACGAGCCACGCCCCAACTACCTCTACGACGAGGATGCCAACGGTGCTTTCTATATCCGCAACAGCGACAATGTGGAGAACGACAGGCTCACCGACTATGTGATGGTGCATTTCCAACTCAACTGCCCGCGGCCTGTCGACGGCGATGTCTACCTCAACGGCGTGTGGACCAACGACCAGTTTCTGCCGCAATATCTGATGGAGTACGACGAGGGGAGCCACTCCTATCAAGGCGCCCTCCTGCTCAAGATGGGCTATTACTCCTACCAGTATGTGCTCATCGACGCCGACGGCTACGCCCACATCATGCCCACAGAGGGCAGCTTCTACCAGACAGAGAACCAATATCAGGCCCTCGTCTATTTCCGCGAGCCGGGAGGACGCACCGACCTGCTCGTGGGCTACCAGCAGGTGACCTATAAGTAACTGACATCTGCGGGTGGCCTATAAGTAAAGGACATCTGCAGAGACGACAAAACAGGATAAAGACAAAAGACAAAACGATATGAGAAAGACCACTACATGGATGGTCGCGTTGGCCATTGGCGCCATGCTGACCATCGGTTGCGACCGGAGCAAAATCAATCAGGAAGGCATGCAGACCTATGTTGACTCAGTGTATGAGACATTCCCTTCCGACACGGTCGAGGCTGAGCTCCCCGGCGACTCTATCACCCCACCCGACTCCACCGCGACGGCCAAGGCCGACACCGTGGCTGTGACAGCTCCCGCCCAAGAGGCGGCTGAGCCTGCCGTCACCAAGAAGGTGTATGCCAAGTCTGAAGACGGATATGTGAATGTGCGCAGTAAACCCTCCGCACAGTCAGAGAAGTTGGGCCAACTCACCGTGGGCGGCCCGGGTGTGAAATACCTGGCCACAGAGGGCGACTGGACAAAGATAGAGTATAAAGGGCGGGAAGCCTATATGAAGAGCTGCTATGTCTCCAACGACAACGTGGTGGCCGCCGCCAAAGCGAAACCTGCCGACGGCAAACTCTATTATGTGGTCATCGCCAGTTTCTCGGAACTGGAGGGTGCGAAGAAAACGACCGACAAACTTCCCGCCGAGTTCAAGAGCCCTGTCTATAAATCTCAAAAGGATGGGAAGACCATGTACCGTATCTGCGAGAGTTGTTACGACACCAAGGAGAAGGCGCAGGCACGCATCAACCAACTCAACAAGCGTTTCGGCAATAGCGACCTCTGGATCTGGGAGGTCGACAGCAAGGCTTCCTGCGTCTACACCCCCACCGCGTCCGACGGGAAGAAGGTGTCGCCGCTCACCCCGCGCTAAACCGCTCATTCCACGCTGCGCAGGTGTGTGGCCTTTCGCTGTGTCGAAAGGATGGCCTCGCGGATGCGCTGTCTGTCGGCAGACATGGGCCTTGAGGCGAAATCGGGTGTGTTGAACGAATAGATGGTCTCAGCGTCATACTCCAGCGGATGCCGCTGTGGCAGGCGGAAGGCCTTGGCCACAGTGCCGTCGGCGGCCACATGGGCGAGATACAGTTGCGTATAGAGTCCGTCGTCGCGCCTCGAGGTGAAGACTATCCATCTCGAGTTGATACTCCAGTTATGAAAACTCTCCGCATCGGCGCTGTTCGCCACCACGAGTGGACGCTCCTCGCCATCCTCAAGATTTTTCATCCACAAGTCAGACTCTCTGTGCCAAATCGGGAAGCAACCATAGTCGCAGAGCGTATAAAGCAGGTGGCGACCGTCATAGGACAGCCTCGGCTCGTTGGCGCTCTTCCCATCGCTGCTGGCAGCCACCACCACCTCCACATCGCCTGAGAGGGAGAAGGCCTCAGCGTCGAAAGCCACGCGGCAGATGTCGTAGCGGATGCGGCCATAGTCGCGCCACACGCTGTCGACACGCTCCGAACGGCAAAAATAGAGCCATGCCCCGTCGGGCGAGAAGGTGGGATAATTCTCCAGATATTCATCGGTGGCCACCCTGCTGTCGCGCAGCAGTTCACCGCTTTCCGCATTGAGGATGATGAGGTCCGACTTGTCGTCGTAGACCTCCACGCGCTTGCCCCGCACCTGATGGAAGAGTTGGTGGGTCTGGTTGGTGGAATAGGCCACATACCGGCCTGAGGGATGCCAGAAAGGATAGACCATGCCGCCGCCGAGCTGCTCGTTGCGAGGCTCCAGGACATCCAGTTTCCCGTCATGCCCCAGGAGGGTAGCGCCATGGTCGCCTCTCACATGAAAAGTGAACCTGTCGGGATGGGTGCGGTCGGGCGTATGGCAGTTGACGCACCCCATCTCGATGTCTCTGTTGTCGATGATGGCCTTCTGCTCGAAATTGCTCAGGTCGCGCTCATAGATGCCCATGGCGCCATAGGTCTCATAACCCGGCGGGATGAGCCTGTAGGTGAGGCCCCACTCTCCGAGGCTGTCGGTGCTGACATAGATGGGGAATTCGCGATAGCGCACCCATTTGCCGTCCCTGCACACGGTCACCGCCACCATCAGGCTGTCGCCCGCATTCTGGCGCGTCAGCTCATGCCACTCCTCCAGTGCGAAGCAGGCGTCACTGCCCGCCACATGCAGCTCGCCGCCTTTGCCGCCACGCACCACCACGTCCAAGGCCTCCACGTCGTCACCACGGACGCCGAAATTGAGCGGGGCGATACCCGCGGGGATGGTGACCCCGACATAATCGGGCGTGATGGCCGGCCATTCGTTCACCTCGCTCACGTCGTGGGGCGTGGGTGTGCAGGCTGCCGTCAGCAGCAAGGCTGTCAAAGCAAGTAATATCTGTCTCATTGTGGGCTGCGGGTTTTAAGTTTGCGCTGCGACACGGCGAAATAGTGCCAGTAGGTGTGCACATAGGGGTCGGCGAGCAACGGCGCACTGAGCATGTCGCCCGTCTGCTGCGTCAACTGCATCATCTGCATCGTCCGTTGGAACACATCCTGACGGAGCGACACAGGAAAGCTGTCGTTGGGATGCGTGAGCACCCAATTGCCGATGATACACTCCTGGACGGCCCATGGCGCCAACCGTGGTTTCTGCCGCTGCGCCTTCAACTCGGCGTCGAGCACTCCCTGGAAGTCCATCCTCAGCAACTGATAAGCTAACAGATAGTCGGAGGCCAGACGGTTATCG
The DNA here is from genome assembly GCA_902795605.1 of uncultured Prevotellaceae bacterium. Taxonomy (GTDB): domain Bacteria; phylum Bacteroidota; class Bacteroidia; order Bacteroidales; family Bacteroidaceae; genus Prevotella. Next base: position 4,771 of record CADBLU010000074.1, read on the forward strand.
GGACAGTCGGAGAGCAGCGCCTGGAGTTTATGAGGCAGCGAGGGGGTGATAAGGCTGTCGCCGCGCACCCGCATCCGCCGCCGCTCGGCATAGAAAGGATCGGTGTCGGCCTTCTCCGGAGAGATGATGAGCGCGCGGTTGCGCTCGGCCCATTTCTTGTAGAAGAGGGTGCTGCTGAGCATGTGCAGATATTTCGCCGCCACTGCCGAATCGCCGTTCACGATGTTGCATTCGGCCAGACGGCGGTAGAGCCTGCCGCTGGCATTGCGGTGCAGCAGCAACTGCTTGGCGTCGAAGGCCATCCGTTCCGCGTCGTTGACCATACCTATCTGGAAGAAGATGTCGCTCATCGAGTAGAGCGAGAGCAGTTCCACCCGTCGGGCATCATAGAGCAGGCCGTCGGGCCCCGACTGCGGATAATGGAACAGGCTGTCGCACAACTGTCCGTGCATGGCCAGGGCATAGTTGGTGCACCAGATGGCGTTGGTGGTCAGCGGTTCGCGCTGCCGGCTCTTCTTCAGGATGGCGTCCCACTGGTGGGTGCGCACTAAATAGTCGTAGCTGACGGCCTCGCGGAAGGAGGCGTCCTCACGGAAAGACTTGGGGATGAGCACATAGGCGAAGAGCAGGCAGGAGGGGATGAGGCTGAGGGGGTAAAACCACAGGCTGCGCAAGCGGCACAGACGCATCACTCGCCATACGAGGACCTGCAGCGCCACGGCGAGAAGGGCCACCACCAACGCCCCCAGCCAACCGACATAGAAAAACTGGGTGACGAAGGAGACAGCCAATTCGCGCCCCCCACCCGGTTCGGCCCACAGCTCGCGCACAAAGGCCGGTGTCCAGCGGAAGAGGTGTTGCTGCTCGTGCCACGACAGCAGGGCTCGCAGCGGCCCCATGCACAGTGCCGCCATCGCCACGGCCATCAGGAGGGTGAGCAGGAGAGGCAGGTGGCGACTGATAGGTAACTTCCGGCTATTTGTCTTAGTCTTTGTCTTCATTCACTCTCAGCTGCCGTAAAACACTCTTGCCGTCCTTCTTTATCACTAACGCGACATCTTCGTCGTCGAAATCCTCGTCCGTCAGGTCGGCCACGATATAGGTATAGCCATCATTTCCAAAAAGATAGCAATGAGTGCCCTGGTCATAGGAGCCTCCTCCGACCACGATTTCCGGTTGGGCGGTCATGGCACTGTCTTTCGGCCATGAGGCATAGCGGAAACTGCCGTCAGCCATCTCGTCGATTCTCACGTTGTGGTCGGGTGTCACAAATGTCTGCCGCAGCATCATAAAGTCGTGCAGGCTGGGGTGAAGCCAGTATCCGGCCTGCTGCCCTTTGCTCACAAACTGCCTGCCGTCCCATTGGTAGACATCATACCGGTCGGTCAATGAATAGCAGCCCCTGTAGGGCAGGCCAGGATCTTCTTTCTCGTCCTCCTCAGGAGCGGGCAGTCCGGCCAGCGTCCGCACGGAGTCCAGCGGAAGGGGGAGATAGACACTCTGGCTGGCGGCGTCATAGGGGAAGACGGAACCGCCATCGGTCATGCCGTTGGTACGGCTGTCCCATTCGTGCATGTCATATTCTATGGGGGCGAACGACGCCAGACTTTCCGACACCGGTATCTGGGCCAGCGTGTCGGCATCCACCCGGTACATCTCCAGCCACTCTGCGCCGTATGCCCACGACTCTTGGGCGAAATGGCTGACGAGATAGGCCGGTGCGCCATCATACTCCATGCAGATGATGCGCCGCACAAAGGCTTGTTCGGCGGGTTGGCCCCAAACGCACACTTTGCCGTCGGCATTGAGCAGTTGCCTGACACACCAGCAGGTCCTCATGCTGCCCTCGCCTGTGGAGTCGTCGCACATATAGTAGCGCAGGCGGCCGTCGGGCGAAGTCTGCACAATCAGTGCGCTCACGGCGCGGAGGGAGTCGAAGGGATAACTGAGGGTACGAGGGTCGGAGGCTATCCAGCGATAGAAATCCTCGTAGGGCAAGGACGGCCTCAAACCGTTGTCCGACACCTCTAAATGGTGCTCACGGATGAAGGCCGACTCCAGAGTCTGGAGTGCCACCGTGTCTTCTGCCGTCAGTTTTGCGACTTCGGGCGCCGGCGCCTTCTTCTGGCATGACAAGCAGCACAAAACCGCTGCCAACAGGCTGAGAATGACTGTTTTCTTCATCTTTTGACTATGAAAGCTGTTACTCATCATGTTTCGTGGCCTCTCGTCCGATGTCGGGCCACTGCGCAGATGGTTGATTAGACGATTGCAAAATTAAGCAAAAAAAGCGATATAGATGATTTTTATTTGGCTTTCCAGTGTTTTTGCACTATTTTTGCAATGTATTTGCATGTATAAACACCATTATCCCCTGTAACCATGACATCCCGCCTTTCCCCTAATAGCCTACTGAGACCTTCGCGCTCTGCCCTTTTCGCCCTCGTCATCGCTCTCCTCCCGTTCTGTGCGGGTTCGCTGTCCGCGCAGACCGACGTGACGTCGCTCATCGTCAACCCTGATTTCGACGGCCAGAGTTTTGCCGGATGGCAACAGATGGGACTGTGGCTCCAGACCAACTCGGATTTCGCCCAGAAAAGCAATTACGCCTATGCGGAGCGGTGGATATCCAACGCCTCTACCCTGCCCGACTCTTATCTCAAACAGAAGATTTCGTCGCTGCCCAACGGGAGATACGAACTCACCGTCGGTGCGCAGCACATCAGGCAAGGGAGCGGCACCGCTGCCAAGGGAGGGGCCATTTTCGCCGACTGGCAGGAGACGGCGGTGACCACGGCCGGCGACTATACGCTCACCTTCGATGTCGTCACTGGCGAGGCCACCATCGGATTCAAATGTGTGAGCTCCACCGCCAACTGGATGGCATGCGACAATTTCCGACTCAGCTATATCGGCAATGATGTGACCTATCTGAGGGCAGGACTGAGAAGTCTTGTAGAGAAAGCCAACTCACTGTTGGACAACAATATGGACGGGAGCGTTAAAGCGGCGCTCAACAGCGCTGTCAGCACTGCCTCCGGCCTCACCGGCGGGGGAAACGCCACCAATATCACAGCGGCGGCCACCACCCTGAAAGACTGTATGCTCGCTGCCGAGCGAAGCATCTTCGCCACCAGGACATCAGCCACAGGCAACGTGCCCGTGGTGACCACCGACAAGCGCTATGCCCGGGGAGCCACCATGATCTTCGGGCGGTGCACGGCGACGGCATCCACCAGTCTCCTCGAACAGGGGTTCTGCTACAGCACCACCAACACCGCACCCACCGTGGCCGATGAGAGGACGACTCGCTTTGTGAGCAACGGTGGCGACATCTACTGCCTCGACAATCTCATGCCGGCAACGGCCTATTACATCAGAGCCTACGCCGTGACCACCGACTACAAAGTGGGATACGGCGAGACCATGAGGGTCTACACCTTGCCCAAGGGCAGCATCACGTGGAGCTATGGCAACGAGGGCTCCGGCGACCAGAACAACAGAATCTCGCAGGCGGTGACAGGCGGTATGACTTACTGGAACGAACTGACGAGCATCA
>CADBLU010000075.1 GCA_902795605.1 uncultured Prevotellaceae bacterium
ACTGTCTGAGCGGCGAAGCCGCGAGTTCCGCAGCCAGACACCGAAAAGCCCATTTGTTCGACGGCGGAGCGTGTTCGCGGTTCTTTCCTGTTTCTTCTTTCTGTCCACACAGAAAGAAGAAAATACATGAATATCTATTAATTATTCAACTTTCTCAAGTTGAATTAAATAATTAGTCGCCTACAGCGAGAAATCTTTCAAATCTATGCAAATCATTCAAATCATTTTTCTATTTTTTAATTGTTTGATTTGTAACGATTTGTGAGATTTCTGCGCGAAGCGCATTCCTCTCATCAGTCGCCTACGTCGATAACCTGTGGTCGACGTGCGAAACGCACTCATTCATTTTGCCCTCCCTGATTGCACCGAATCGCAACTTTGAAGATTGAAAATTTGCATATTTGTGATGAAAAGCTTATTTTTGCTATCACGAGAACAAGAAAGCAACGCCATGGAAGGAAGATACATCAACCCATACACCGACTTCGGGTTCAAGAAGCTCTTCGGCACGGAGGCGAACAAGGACCTGCTCATCAGTTTCCTCAACGCACTCTTCGAGGGGCATGAGGAGATCACCGACACCTACCGCAACAGCGAGCAGCTCGGGAGCGGGGTGACCGACCGCAAGGCGGTCTTCGACGTCTACTGCGAGAACACCGCCGGGGAGCGCTTCATCGTAGAGATGCAGAAGGCCGAGCAGAACTACTTCAAGGACCGCAGCATCTTCTACGCCACCTTCCCCATACGCGAGCAGGCGCAGCGCGGCGACTGGGACTTCAAACTCAAGGGTGTGTACACCGTGGGCATCCTCAACTTCGTCTTCCCCGACGACGAGTACCCCGACGACTGCATGCACCACGAGGTGAAACTCATGGACGTGGAAGACAAGCACGTGTTCTACGACAAGCTGACCTTCATCTACCTGGAGATGCCGAAGTTCCGCAAGACGGAGGACGAGCTCGTCACGATGTTCGACAAGTGGCTGTACGTGCTGCGCAACCTCTCCCGACTGATGGAGAGGCCCGCAGCCCTCCAGGAACGCGTCTTCGCCCGCCTCTTCGAGCAGGCCGAAGTGGCCAAGCTATCGCCTGGCGACCTCCTCGACTACGAGGAGAGCGTGAAGGTGTATCGCGACCTTATCAACGTGGTGGAGACCGCCCGCCAGAAAGGCGAGCGCTCCGGCATGGAGATGGGCTTGGAGAAAGGACGGGCCGAAGGACTTGAGAAAGGACGGGCTGAGGGACGTGCGGAGGGGATAACCGAAGGCATTCATCAGGCGAGCATGGAGAATGCGCGCAGGATGAAAGCAGACGGACTGCCTGTGGAAATGATAGCCAAATACACTGATCTGAGCGAGGAGGAAATCACCACGCTGTAGATTGTCACAACATCACACTGTGTCAGTAATTCCAAACACGATATACAAAACGAAGTACCACAAACACGATACACAAAACGAAGTTCCACAAACACGATACCAGGCGGATTTGAGTCGACTCAAATCCGCCCGATATTATTTTAGAGGGACAGATGCTCCCTATCGGCCAAATCGCCGTGGTCATCTGGGAATGTGATCATTGAGAATCGACCCCGATGAACAGGAAAAACGCATCACTTTCTCCGTCCCCATGATACGCATCACTTTCTCCGTCCCCATGATACACGTCCCCATGATACATGGTATCATTTTGGAGTGGTCCAATCTGTTTTATAAGAGCCGTCAGAATTCTTAACTAATTTCCCAGTAACGACTTCATAAGTGCCATCACTATTAAAGACCAAGCCCTGACCATCTTCTATATTTTGATTTAATACACCGACAGTACCTAGCTTGGTGTTTACAGATCTGTCATAACCCAAAGTAACACAAGGTTGCACATCAATATAATTATCAAATTCATCCATCCTAAAGCAATTTATCACAACAAAATGTCGATTACCCTCTCTCCATGACGGATCTTCATCCGCATAATCAGATTGGTTTGGATATTGGGAATAATACAATTGTGTCTTAGTCGCATTCTTAGGATTAGTGACTTTCCAACATACAAGGAAAGAACGATAATGACGATATCCATGAATAGCAGTAGGTAGTTTCACGGAAGTATAAACATGTTCTATATACTCGAGTTTTGAATCCGAAGGGACACAGGTATTCGCCTCATGTGGCTTATCAAAAGCGAAATTATTTTTTTCATCCCAAGGAATGCCATTGGGAAAACGAGAGCCTTGGGTGGTTTTTCCCTTATAGAACCCAGGATAGAGCAGGATATCTTCATCCTCAGGCAAATCCGCCATAGGAATATCAAACTCCACTAGTATGCCTTTATTTGGCATTTGGGTAAACACTCCAATAGTTTTACTACTTACCATGAGATAGTAGAAATTGTAGTACTTATCCGCAACCATCAGACATGGAGTATAAGTACCCAAACTGGCGAGGATACCCTTTTCTTTGATATAGTATTCTACATGCAGAATGTCTTCGTATTTCTTCTTTTTGCTATTCCAGACTCTATACTTTTTCCTGTATTTAAAAGGGTTTGTTTCTTCATCCAACGTTGGATACCATGTGTTGCTCCATTTTTTTTCAAGAATTGGTACTGGTTTAATACGATAAAGATCTAAAGCATCATCTGAACTTTGTTTTATACTCGTTATAAAATCATTCAGTTCTTTTACTGATTCAAAATAAGAATTGGCCATTTCCTTATCGGCATTCCCAAGAACGAAAAAAGCCGTGATTCTTCCGATAAGCATTTGAGCATCTGCTAATTCGTCCACAATACCATTCAATATAGAAACTACGTCAGAAGGTGTCGTTACTTCCATTCCTAATGCAAAGGTATAACCCAAATCAACCCCCTCTTTATTGGATAAATCCCAACCATAGTTTAGATTACCAGTATATGATTTAGGTGAATTAAAATTAAAATTAATGTCGGGGGCTTCACAAATTGCTCTTATGGAGAGTTTATCTGTATAAATACCCACTCCAGGGGTTAATGTCACTTTAAATTCCGTACCAGAATTAAAACTTTGTGTAAGTGCAAAATAACCCTTTTTCTTATCTATCTTCCATTTACTCAAATCTCTTTCTAACTTCCTTCCAATTAAAACCGGATTTAATCCAAGATCTAAAAGATCTCTTTGGAATTCTGTATGCAGAGGCAAACAGAATTTAATATTACCTTCATGAGTTATTTTCGATTCTACAGTAATTGATACTCCCATACAGATTTTAAAAACGATAGGAACAGTACCAAGCATAATGGTTATTTTGAAACTTTCAGGAAAGATATCAGATTTATCTAATATTGTGAACTCCCCATTTACTTCTCCTACAAAATTAAGATTGGCTTGGTAGGTAACATCATGTGTCATCTCTAAGCTGAAGGGGATTTTAATATCATTTTTGGTCTTCAAAGCCCTTAGTTTTCCGCTTACTTTTCCAATCAATTTATTATCATCATCTTCCTCATATCTTGGACCTACTTCTACTTTTCCACTCACTTTTACCTTCTCTTTATCTACTAAATCATTATCAGTACTAAACGTAATAGGCAAAGCGATTGAATATGATTTGCTGAATTTTTCTGTATTATCCTCCACCTTTTTCACCCTTTTTCCATGTGGAGCATCCTGTTGGTCATCCATATCATCCCAAGATGTGCCCACCGCTTCTTCGGTATCACCACCAGGCGACTGCAGATAAAGTCCTTTTCCACAATCAACTTCCATGTCCAGTTCTTTGAACAAGTCTTCGAAAGGCACAACACAAGTAATCACCCGATAAACACCGTCCATCTCTGCTGTTACAAGCACCTGTTGCATCATACCCTCTGGAAACTTGTCGCATATACCATGAAGCAGAATCTCACCACGCACAGGACGCAACTCCTTTGGAGTGTTGAGGTCAAAATCCAGACAACTGATCCACCTCGATCTGCTAACAAGCACCTTGTCGAGATGTCTTATAGCATCATCCGACAAGATGTTGACATTACTATTGAACTGGTATGTCAGGTCATAGAATTCGCCGTTTTCCGTCACTGGCTCGTCATAGCCATAGCCAGTATGCACGGGTATATTCTCTTTCCATTCCAGTTCATCCTCAATGAAAAGGTTACAGGCAGCCAATGTAAGTACTACGACAAGGCAACAAACCTTGACAAACAATTGAATGATGTGGGATGCCATTTGATGTTTGATATGATGCTGTCTCATGGTCAACATTATATAATGTGAAGAATTGTATCAATTGAGTTCTATGTCAATAGGGTTAGAGGGGCTGCCGTATGCGTTTTCTGTGAACGGAACCATGTAATCAAGCTCTACCATCATGGCTATTTTGGGGTCATAATACTTGAAAAAAATGACTTCTCCCGATTCCGAATCGCTCCACACTCGGATGACAGTGTATTTATGGCCATTCCTCTCAAGCCGTTGGGCCACGCCCCTCAGTTCATCGAAGATGAAAGCGCCTACATATACGTCATCGTCGATGGGCTCGCCGTTGAGCATGATGTTGGCGTAGATGACCATGTCGTAGGGGTAGTCGTTGGGGTTAGTGTACCATCTTGGCCAGACATTGACAGTGCACGAGGCCTCCAGCCTATCTACGGCACTCATGGCGTATGCTGTAGTGGTGCCCTCTTTCAGTGCCACCACGTCGTTGTCATCGAAACTGGCGATTTCGGTGTCTTCGGTGGTCCACCAGACAGCATCATTCGGCAGAGCATCGGGGCTGAAGATGACAGGGATGCTGTACCGGTCGCCTACCATGAGGTCGATGGACTCCCTGGCGAGCGTCATGGTGCGGATAACGGGGTCTCCTCCGTCCCAGAACTCTCCGCATGAGGTGCAGATTGCCAGGATAGCGAGGAAAAGGATGGTTTTTATTTTCATACTATACTCATTGAAAGATGAATGAACCTTTTTCGTGTTATTCGAGGCCGTAGCCTCTACCATCCGACTTGTCGGTGGTCATTGCGTTCGTCGCACGGTGATGGTGTTCGACGGTGTGCTCTGCCTGCCGTCGCGCCACTGGATCATCACGTAGTAGTCGGCACTCTCTCCTTTTTGGAGTATCCGGTCGGTATATTCCAGTGTACTATTCGGCACGCTCACCACGAAGTGGAACGTGTCCTCACCCGGTCCTTTCCGGTAGATGCAGTAGTAGTAGTCACCCTCTAAGGGCAGCTTGCCAGTATCCCACACGAGGCGCGTATGCCCCTTCTGTTTGAAGTAGTCGCCGGCGAGTTTGATATCCACCTTCCACACCTTCGGTCCGCGGTGCAGCCAGCTCACGGCGAGGCTTCGTGCGGTGAACGGCGATGAGTTGTGCGACTCCACGCTGTAGTAGTATCGCTGCTCACGGTCGAATGCGGGATTGTCGTCGATGATGATGCGATAGTTCTTCGCCGTCAGCGAGTCGTGGTCGTAGCGTCCTATCACCTGCCAGTCGCCTTTCTCACCCACTCGGCGGTAGGCCACATGGTATTTCATGTCGGCGTCCTTGCCTACAATCCACTCCATGTGCATGCCGTCCTTGTCGTTGTGCGACGACGTGTCGAGGTGAGGCACGGTAGGTGGCGAGATGTGCGGTCGCTCCACCTCTATCCAGTGGCTCCACGGTCCGGTGTTCGTCGAGTAGTCCACGGCCCTCACCTTGTAGTAGATGTATTTCTGGTTGACGTTGAGCGCCAATGAGTCGATAAACTCGGTGTCGTGGATACCGCCCTGATTGCGTAGGAGGAACGTGTGCGTCGTGTCGTTGGCCGCAGAGATGTCATAGTAGGCGATGTCATCGTCTGGGCATGGGTTCCATTTCAGGATGGCGTATGCCCATTTGTCTTTTTTCGTCGCCAGCGAGTCAAGCTCAGGCATTTGGATGGTCACGCGCAATGAGTCGGGCGCGTCGGGCGCCTTGTAGTCGCGCAGTTCTATCAGTTGCATGAACGACTTGCTCTCGTTGCCCGAGTCGTCGAAGGCCGAGATGGTCACCATGCCCGTCGTCAGCCCCGTCACGTCGGCGGCGTAGGTCGTGGCCGTGGGCGGTATCATCTCGCTGTTGAGCAGTTTCCACTCCTTGCCAGTGATGCGTGTGCTGCTGTAGTTGATGCAGTAGCCCACGAGGTCAGGCTCCAATTCTTCCTTTTCCCAGACGAAATGCGCGATGACCTTCGCCATCGGGTCGTTGTCGTCGGGTCGCTCCAAGACGATGTGCGTCAGGTTGGGCGGCGACGGCGGCTGTATGTCTCTCACCACCACACGGTGAGGCTTGGTGGGCGCGCAGAGGTCGGCGAAGGCATCATATCCCATGATGCGGTACTCATAGACGCCGTTCTCCGCCACCGAGTCGCCTAAGAGGCAATAGTCCTCCCCTTCGGGTTGTTGCACCATCGAGATGTAGGGCTTCTCGGTCACCCGCTGCCACGGTCCGTTCACCGCCACCCCTTTGGAGTTGCTCACCATGCGCCTCTCTATCTCAAAACTGGAGTGCTCATGATCCCACCATCCGATGCTGACATGGTAGGGTGAGGTGAGCGAGTCGATCACCACAGGGTCGAACGACGCAGGCGTATAAGGAGTGTTCACCACTTTTTCCGCCACGCCCGGCTCGAAGATCAGCAGTCCGCCATTCTCCCATACTGTGGGCTGGATGTAGTAGTCGTAGGTTGCCCCAGGGGTGACTTTGCGGTCGGTGAAGCGCACCGCCATCGCCTCCGCCAGGTCTTTGCGCCATTCCGCCACCACCATGGCAAAGCCGTAGGACATATCCTGCTCCGAGTTGTCCTCCAACGTGCGCCCCATTGTTCCCGGTGCCTCAAACTTGTAGTTCGTGGCCTCGCCGTAGAGCACACCCATCGGCACCAATGCCAAGGAGTCGGTCATCGGGTATCTCTGGCGGAACTGGTCCTGCGTGAGGGGTTTCAGAGCGTAGGCCAACGTGTCGATGTGCAGGCCCGGCCGCCCGTCGTGCGGCACACGCAGCACGTTCACACCGTAGGTGCAGAGGTATTTCCACGACACATAGTCCTCGGCCGCCCAGCGCAGCACGATGCTGTCGCCGTAGGTACGGGTGAGCAGTTTGATTTTCGTGGTGACAAGGGGCTCTACCCACTCACGCACCACGGTGTTGCGGGCATCGCGGGCGATGCTCGCGGAATCGACGGTCTGCGCGCCTGCCGAGAGGCAGGCGGCAAACATCGTTATGGCTGCTATGATTGACTTGTATCTCATGTGTTACTTCTTTCCTTTATTACTAATTGAACCATTTTTACTATATCCTTCTACGAACCCAAGTTTATTGATAAATATATCTCGTATTGTATCATATTTTGTTTCTGAATAAGTATTCGTACCGTACATTTCGTGACTAATGTAAACCACATATGAACTCATATAAAGATTTACATAACATTTGGTTACAGAATTAAACGCATCCGTTCCTGTTATGTCCATATTATAAAATGTTCCCGCAGATAAATTCAATGTCCTCAACTTTGTACAGCCACTGAACATTTCTTTCGCTGAAGTAACAGTAAATTTCTTATTTTCAGTATCATAACAGCTACTCCAAGAACTCAGGTCAAGTTTAGTCAAACTTGTACAACCCTTGAACATACGGTCCAAATTTGTTACTTTGTTTAGCTTCAGTTTCAGTATTCCAGAATCGCCAAACTTGAGTGATGAACAGTTCTCAAACATGGATTTCAAACTTGTCACATTCGATAAATCCAGTTCCACACTTCCATCATCCTTAGTTGGCAATGATTTCAAACTCGTGCAACCATTAAACATCGATGTTACGCTTGAAACCAGACTCCAGTTCCAGGCATATGACCAAGATTTATAGCTGGGCAAGCTCTCCATTTTTGCACAGCCTGAAAATAGTGCCGCCATCGATACTTTTTGGGTACCTACCGGCATACTCATTTCCAGTTCCTTCAAGGATGAACAGCCTCTAAACATAGAAGACACACTTGTAATAGCGTCAAATTTGAAATTACTTAAGTCCAATCCTTCTATACTGGAACAATTACAGAACATAGTACTCATATTTGTGACTTTCCTCGTATCGAAATATTTAAAGGTACTCTGCCAAGATTTGAAAGCAATGCTGCTACATCCATAGAACATAGACTGCATCGTCGTCACTTTAGACGTGTTCAGGTTTTTACCCGTAGTAAAGCTCTTGAGCTTTGTACAATCACGGAACCACTCAAACATGCTACTTGGAGTTACAGTTGCAAACGATTCTTCGAATTCTACTGACTCCAACGATGCTTTGACCGTAGATTGCCAAGCAGGCGAGGCATCATTCGGAGAATTGACCACGTCATCTCCACTCCAAACCTTAGTGACCACATATCCATGCAAGGATTCTGTGTTCGCCTCATAAAGTGGCTCTTTGAGGAAGCGTAGCGTCTTGTTCCCTGCTGTCCATACGGCCTGAACGACATCTTCTGATGATGCCTTGATTCGGCCGTTTTCGACAACAAATCCCAGTTTATTCTTAAAGGCAGTCTTGACCTTATTGACTTCAGTTGTGGTGGCAGTCTTTCCTGTACTTCCGACAACCTCCACAAAAAGATCAGTTACTTTAACCGTCTCTGTTCTCATGAATGCATTGACAGCTTTTGTTGTCATCTTGTCGAAAGTGAAATTCGGTCCCACCTTGACATGTCGTCTATGATACTGTTTGAACAAGCCATCCGCTTTCTCCACATTCCTGGTGTCAAGAGTCGACAGGTCAACAGTTTCTCCCAAGTCTACATGAGGCAGCATACCTGAGATATCCTTTACCTTCGAAATATCCAACTTGGAGAAATCAAGGTGAGCCTTGGACTGATTGATACTCCAGAAAGTGTTACGCATACTCTCCACTTCGGAAGTGTTCACATATTCCAAGTTGATGATCTCTTCTATATAATTAACCCCATTATCCGGGGCGAACCAATTAGCCATGCTCTTAGGTTTCACCTCCTGGAATGACGGATCTATCAACACTCTCTTAGGATTCACTCTGGTCCATTTCGGATCACCGGATTTTGGTGAGTTGGTCACATCCTCACCGCTCCATATCGTGGTGATTGTTGCACCTCCCAGGCTCTCGCCCACCTGAAGTTCAGGCATATAGCAGAATGTAAGGGTGGAGTTGCTCTCTGTCCATACCACCTGGGCTACATTTTCCTCCTCTTCTTCCTCGCCAATGACCAGGAATTTACCTGTCACACCCTCCACGAAGCCGAGGTTGGTAGTGAAGTCCTCACGTATCTGCTCCAGTTTATAGTCGGGCACATATACTTTCAGTTTGTAAACATTCTCGAATGTGTTCTCACTCAACTTATTGGCATTGAACCAGTTTCCGATAGTCAGTGAACGCAGCGAGATACAGTTTCTAAACATTGTGGACAAAATATTCTGTGACGTGCGGAATGAGCTGAGGTCGAGTGATGTCAGCGACGAGCAATTATTAAACATATCGACGAGACTAGCATTGTCAACATCGAATTGGGAAAGATCCAGGTCATTGAGCGATGAGCATTCAAAGAACATTCTATAGAAGCTGCTTACATTCTTCGTATCAAAACTGCTCAAATCAACATGCTTCAACCGTTTACAACCATAGAACATTGTACTCATATCCTCAACTTGCTTGGTATTGAAATGGCTCAGATCAAGATTCTCCAAAGAAGAACACTCTGAGAATATTCCTTGCATTGACTTCACTTTCGAAGTGTCGAAATGGCTCAGATCAAGAGTTTTCAGCGATTTGCATCCTCTGAACATCCCATCCATTTCTGTTGCATCCGAAGTGTTAAGATACTCCATGCCCTCAATTGTCTTGAGTTTTCCCATCCCTGCGAACCATTGCCGCAAATTGTAAGGTCTCACATTCTGGAATCCAGGAGTAAACGTGACTTTCACCACATTGCTTATTTCATCATGTGCGGCCCATGGGGCAGTATTTACCCAGACACCATCACCAGAATAGACTTCCCTTCCCGACGATACATCAAGAATCTCCATCCCATTGTATTTCTCGCCCTTAGTATATTTCGTATCCGTATTGAGGCATACCATTTCGGTATTCGTAGAACCATTCTGTTGGAGCAGCAACACTGAGGTGGGATAGATCAGAATCAAGTTGGGGTGCGTTGCCTTCTTCACCTGTGTCGGATGGATTTTGGAATTGGTGTTATAGGGCAGGTAGATGTAGCTATTGGAAGGCACACCACTGAACATGCCGTCAAGGGTAGTAGCTCTGGAGGCCATGAAGATGCTCATGTCGAGCTTTTTCAACCCGCTACAGCCTTGGAACAAATACGACACATTTGTCAGTTTCTCAGTGGAGAAGCGGGAAATGTCTATTTCCTCCATGCTCTTGCAGTCTTTGAACATATAGCTCATGTTGGTGACATTCGAGGTTTCGAGCAGATTGATAAATTCCGAGGTAGACCCCAGTTCCCTCAGGTTCTCACATCCATCAAACATGTAAGATGCATTGGTCAGTTGGTTGGATTTTTCCAGCTCGTTCAAGTAGCGATCCCTTTGGAAATATTCGAGAGCTTTACAACCCGAGAACATGTAGCTCATGTCTTTCACCTTGCCCAAGTTGAAATTCTGGCCTAATATGATTTTCTTCAGTTTGTCACAACCCTGGAACATGTGGCTCATATTAGTCACCTTGCCTGTGTTGAACGAGTTGACGTCATCGAAACCCAGATAATCCATCAAGTTGATTTCCTCCAACTTCTTGCAGTTGTAGAACATGTAGCTCATGTCTTCCACTTCCTGGGTGTAGCACCTTGCAATGAAATTCGCCGACTCGAGATTGGCACAGCCATAGAACAGGTGGCTCATTGTCTTCACATGGTTGGTCCGCAATTTCCGCTTGCAATCGATAGTGGTCAGGTTCTCGCAGTCCTGGAACCATCCATACATGGAAGTGAACGACGACTTGAACGACTGGTCGAAGATGACTTTGACAAGTTTCTTGTCTCCAGCCCATCCCGGGACGGTGTTGCCCGTATTCATCACATTGTTGCCCTCATAGACACTCTCCACGGTCAAGTCACGATAGACCTCAAACGGTGTCTCGATATTGCCCGAATATCCTTTCTTGAGTTTGGCATCGCGGGTGTTCAAGAAGATGAGCACATGCTCTTTATCCTGGTTCTTGGCCACCACGGCCTTCATGGCTGTGTTGTCTACATTCTTCCTGCCCGGTATCTGGTCCTTGATTTCCTCCTTGAGGTTGACATCGATATACGAGACGAGGGTGTTAGGAACACTGACAAACATCTCTTTATACGAACTGGAATACTTACCCACTTTCTCATCGGCATCGAAATTAGAGATGTCGAGTGTCGTCAGTTTCGAGCAGCCATTGAACATTTGCGGGCAACTGACCACATTCTCGCCGGAGAATGAGCTCAGGTCAAGTGTCGTCAGACTGGAACAATCCTTGAACAGGTATCCGATGCCAGACACATTCTGAGTGTTGAAGCGAGTGAAGTTGACCTTCCTCAACTTCTCACAACCATTGAACATATTGGCCATGGATGTCAGTCTATTGGTATTCATCAACGAGAGGTCGATTTCCTCGAGATTCTTACAGCCATAGAACATATATGCCATCGACTCAACATTTGAAGTGTTCAGGTTCTGCAAGCCCACGATAGTCTTCAAGTTCTCACATCTCGAGAACCAAGACTGCAGATCGGTGAGTTCGATAGCCCCAAACGACTTGTCGATGACCACATGCTCTATGTCTTTCTGTATATTATTGTTACTGATCCATTTATGGTCGAGCACATTTTCACCAGAAAACACCTTGATGATTTCCTGGTTGTTGTAGTTTTCGTCGTATGAGTAGTTCTTGTCGGAATACAACAAGGTGAGTGTCTTGTCTCCCCCAGTATAGATAGCCCATGGCACCATCCGGTCCATACGTTCAGCCATGGTCGTCTCAGTGCCACGGATGACGTCATTCACCTCACCCAAGTTATTGGGGTCAGATGACGAGTATCCGATTTGGAATCTTTCTTGCCACGGTTGTGAGGCACGGTTTCCTACGCCGTAGAATCCCGTTTCGAGGTCGTATGTATCGACACGGTACGCACAACCATAGAATTTGGACACCTCTTCTAAGGCGGAGTTTCTGTCAAACAAGTCCAATTTCACTTTCGGGTGTTCTCCATTGTCGAGATAACTGCCAGCGTAGGCTGACTCGGATGACCGCACGAACACTCGTGGTGCGAAATCATCACTCCACCAATCTGTTAGCTCATCACCTATGAGTCGGAAGAAAAGGATGTTCGACACATCGGTCTTAAAGCGTTGGTCTGAAGATTGCCTGTTGCTGACAGATGCCTTGAATCCACGGTTTTTCGAGTTCAATGTCACGCCCAGGTATTTGGCTTTGTTGTCATCACCGATGGCCCCTCCCAAGATGAGCGGCAACTGATAGCATGGCACTCTTACAGTCACCCCTCTTTCAGAGACATTGATATACTGTCCGCGATGCAAATTGTTCCACTGCTTCATTTCGATGTTGAGATTGTCGTCGATGAAGTTGGTACCCGTCCATGAGTTCAACAATTTTTCTTCCCAGATGTTCCTCGCCCAATCTCTCAGATGGATACTCATACGGTATGCCACGTCGTAAGGAGCCATGAAGTCTTTGAAAAGTTCGGCGAAGGTGAAGGTCCTGTCGTTCTGCGTGATACCGAGAACCCTCGGCGCGACGGTCGAAGCACGCCCGTTCTGGTTGGCAGCGGTGATGCCGCCCACGGTCTTCGTTGTCGATGGTAGCGGCCACTTGGGCTGGTTGCTGTCATTCCACGACCAGGTGTTCCAGGTGCCATACATGTCGTTGCGCAGTCTCCACAACGATTTTGCTGCCGTGCCTTTGATAAAGTCGCTGTTGATGATGGTTCCATTGAAATCGTAGATAAGCGACTCTGACGCAAATGGTGTGGGTATATGGTCGAAGTCGTAGGCATTGAGCGTGTGGTCGCCGATGAACGTCCATTTCGACAGATATGCAAAATATAGCCACGGATCGATGAGACGATAGGGCACTGTTTTGTACTTGGCGTTATGCAGCACGATATTATCGTCGGTGAGATTATAAAGATTATCACTATAGTCGAATGTTGGCTCTTGCTGCGGACTGGCTCCAACGAAGGGCACCACGTAGGGCAGCAGATTACCCGTGATTTCACGGTTGGTGGAATAGAGCCAGGAGTCGTCCTGAGTTTTGTCCATTCCGCTGACTGTCACGCCATGAGGTGCCGTAGTCATCCACAAATCGACGAGATATCTCACATCGTCGGGAGCAGTATTCTGCTTCCCGTCTTTGTAGTATGCGAGTTGCAAGTGATAAAGTTCTTTGGAATAGTCGTAGAAGCGTCCCTGACTTTCTGCAGTCCCAATGGCTTGTCCGAACTTTTTGATGCGCTCGAACGCATTTGCGGGATGCAGGTTGACACAGTTGTCGCCGGTCTGATACTCGGCAAGCCTTGTCTGCACCTCTTTCCAGCATTGAGCAGAATCTTTGCTTGCAAACTCACTGGCATCGTATGCAGTGAGGATCCACGTCATCTTGTCCTTCGACAAGTCTTTTGACAAGTCGCGGTTGAGTGCGATGGTGGGTTGCATGATATCTCCAAAGTAGGCTGTGAAAGGCTCATTGCTCTTGTTCTGCACCTTAGTACCATCGACCGACGGATAGGCCAAAGCCGCATAGGGCTCAAGAGTAGTCAACTCGTCAGCATTCACTCTGTCTTCCGCATCGTCTTTCACCCGGAAGAACCACACCTTCTCCTGCTTCCACTTCATGGGAATCTCTTTCATGGTAGTGGTATCGACGTAGTGGCACCAACTCTTCTCCCCATTCATAATTTCATAGGCATCGCCACTGAGTATGAGGGCATAACTATGCCCCTTCTGTACATTCATATCGCTGAGATGGAATGTCTGGCCCTTGTTCTCGCGGAAGTTCACATTCTTCTCGATGATGGTCTTTTCGTCTTGGATGGCTTTAGAGAAGGTGTTGGTTCCGTCACAGAAATAGCTGGTTCCCATTATTTTACCTTTTTCCGTGGGAGGACTGAGCAGCCATGACATGGCACTGACGTTGTTCTGGCCGATGATTTCACCTGGTGTGGCGGTTTTCTTATTGTAACTGCTCATTCTACGGCTGCCTTCAAAGACTGTATTCTCCCTCTTATTGTAGTGAGAAGCCACAAGCGAAAGCATAGTGGGGAATGGAGAACTGCCTTTCCCTGAATAATTGCTGACACGCCCACAAAGCCTTAAGAACTCACTCTCGGATAGGTTGGGATTCTTTTTAAGCCAATCTGTTGGTCCGGTGCCGAGATCGACAAGGCGCACCCCCAAATTGCCATATACGGTGGCTTCCTTCTCCATGTCGAATACGTAAGTGCGTGCCGCCTGCAGTTCAAGCAGGTTGCGTATGGAGTCATTGTCCTCTTCATAGTATTTGTCGGCCATGTCAGCCACCGACGGGTCGACGAGGCGATGGTGTGAGCCGAGAGAGGCATTGGTGGTGACAATCATCCTGCTCACATCGGCCTTCGAGACCGCGAACTCCGGTTTGCAAAGGGCCTGGTAGAGGCTGTCGCTACCCAAGTTTACCCCTGTGAATAGCGAGAAGCCGTCGAGGGCGTTACCTCGGAAGGGTACACAGTGGTCACCCGCCGAGAACTGGAACTTGCGGTCGATTTTCCACAGTCCGTTGAGGAGGCTTATTTTCACTCGTGCCTTGCCTTCCACCCATGTGGGATGTGGCAACCCCATCTCGAGCACTCCGCCTATGCCGGCGTTGAAGAATACGATGTTGCCATTGTAGAGTCGGCCGAGGTTAATATGCATGCCAAGCTCTGCGGCAAGGTATGCGTAGAGCTGTCCTGTGGCATACCATCCGTTGTATCCCATACGTGAATGGTTGTTCACGCAGAATGCCGAGTTGCCATAGTTGACAAGTGCAGCGTCGAAACCTGCGATGGCTTCCAGCTTGCCATAGAGCAGTCCGAGATCGATTTTTAAGTTACCCCATGCCGAGGCTCCCACCATCACACCGCCGTTGATGTTGTTGGGATTGAGCATGCTCTTCACGGCGTTCATGCGTGAGTTCTGTGCTTTAGCCATGTCGCCTCCCATATCGGTAGTGTTGCTCTCATGTCCAGCGAGGAATTCCTTAATTGTCTTGGGAATCTCCGGCAGTTGACCGTTGTCGGGCAGTTCGTTGCCCAAACAGAGATAAGCGTCTGCACCTATGCGGGCACTGCAGATTTTTGCATCGAAGTCGATGAACGTAAACGAGCATCGCTTGTCTATATTCGGCTGACCTAAATAGAGATGCCACTTGGGTGTGTTGTATGGCTTTGTGTTCTTTACCCATGTAACTAACAATTCGAGTTGCACCTGGGTGCGCATCGCAGTAAGTCCAAGGTCGTTGCGCTTTTGGTCGTCCCCTTCTTCCACTGTCACTTCATCGGCTGTCTGGTCGGGGGTAAGTTTGTCGTCCTCAGGCACTTCTTCTCCCTTGCCCGAGAGCCGCTTGAGACCCTGCATGGGATTCTTCATGCTTGTATCCACAATATCTGATACCTCGCTCGAGAATTTGTCGAACTCACCCTTGATAGATTCCAGTTTCTCGTTGGCCTTTCCTACCAATTCCTTCAACTCCGTGGACTCAAATCCGCCATCAACGGTAATGTTGAGGCTGAGATAGCGATCGAGTGTTTGCCCGGCGCTGTTCTTGTCGTTCACATAGAGCAGGTTAACATCTGCTTTAATCAGACCGCCCACGGCCTCCACGCCGCCATAGAACTTGAAAGCGGAGAGACAGTGGTTCTCACGGTCATAGACCACAAGCATGTCGGCATCCGCCTTGAGCGCTTTCTCGCCCGCTGTGGTGGACATGCCCAGGCCGAACGCGATGCCGATGGTGCCATACTGTCCCTTGGGCTTTCCGAATTTGTTTTGGCTCTCCTTAGAGGCTCCTTCTGCCACCTGCGGCTTGCAGTTGAAGTAGAAGCCACCGCTGATGCGGTTGATGACGATGGGGTCAACATGCAGTCCCATACTGCTCTCCACATTGACGGTGAAGTAGCCCCAGGAATAGTTGACATCCTTGATGTTGCTGTTTCCGGTATTCATGAGGTCCGGGTCATCAGCCTTCAGCATCTCCTTCTCTTGAGAGGTGAGGTTGCTGGCTTTATGATTGTAATAGCCACCCGCACAACTGAGTGTGAAAAGTCCTTCGATATCAACAGTGAGCTCGTTGCAACAGAAGCCTTTCTCATTCTCATTATCCTTGTTTTGCCCGAATTCGAAATCGCCTACCAAGCGAAGAACGCTGAAATCACATTTGAGCTCGAATCTTCTGAAGTCGAGATCGCCATCAGAGATATACCAGTCTTTGATATTTTTGATTCCTCCCTCTTTGTGGAGGACTCCAGAGATGGAGAAGCCACCGCCTGCGGAAATCATGTTGTCCTTCTCACCCACAAAGCCTATGCTGCCATCGATGTCGAGAGAGAATTTCCCATTGCTACTCATGCTGGGGTGGAACTCCTTGAGATTGAACGTGAAAGGTCCTATCTTCTTGGCCTCCGAGGCCAGCGACCACTCGCCGTAGTTGAAGTAGCACTCATTCTCGCTCAATGCGACCTCTTCGCCGGAAGCAAATGTATAATTCCAATTGTCTTTGAGCCAGTCTTCCTGTGCCTTGAGGCGCTTTTCATGCAGGTTGTCCTTGTCGAGGCCGAGGTCCTTTCTCCACTCTGTCTCTTTCTTGTTCGACAGGCGCATCTTGGCGAAATGGATGCCAGGCATGTGGATAGGCAGCTTTGTATTCGCAATTAATTCACCCAGCTTGCCGAGACGGCTCTTGAGACCTACAATTCCTTCGTCGATCTTGGAGGCTCTCGCGATGGTGATGTCGCCCGCCATGCACAGTTCCACTTGGGTATAGGCCTGGTCGCCCTCCTCATCCGGGTCGTCATCCACCGACTCCACCAGGAAATAGGTCTGCTCGGCATCCAACGACATATCGCCAAGCACGAAGTTGAGCGTGAGGTCTACATTATTTTTATTGGTGGTGGAGAAGACGTAGGCCAGACGGTTGTTCTTGTAACCGCGACGCGTGGCGGTCTCCTTTTGTGTGCCGGCGGCGTTCCACTTCTCGACACTCACATCCTCCATCGCCGTGAAATGCCGTATCTCGCAACGATAGTCGATGTCCTTATAGTCGCCCTTACCACTGGTGTCATCGTCACTGCTGTCGATGTTCTTTGTCTTCTTGGTCTCCTCAGCCGCCTTCTTCTGCGCGGCCTTGCCCAAGAGAGGTACGCCGAAACTGCCGTCAATCTTACAGTTGTCGAAATTGTTCTGCACGATATCGACGGTGGCGTTATCGACACTGAAGGCCCAGCCACCGCAGGAACCTGTCTCGGCATTGATTATATTTTTGCCGAATGCCTTGCAGGTGATGCCAGAAGCATCGATAAGCATGTGGTCAGCACCTATCTTCAAGCCCTCGTCTCCTTTACCAAAGACAGCGAACTTGGGGAATTCCACGCTGAGGCCGTTGATATAGACACCCATCCAACGGTTCCATCCTTCTGCGGAACTGCTCACGCCATTGCCGCAAAGTTGGGGGTCGAACGCCTTGTTGGGATAAAGCTCATCCATCTTGCTGATGGAGGGCATGTGGTCGCCATTGCGCCCTGTGTTGTGGTCGAAGATCACCCTCACCCCTTCATCTCCCGCATCGGTGCCAAATTTCCAACCAGGCAGGTCGTTCACCTCGAATGCGGTGAGAAAGCCCTCGGCAAGGAAGTTGACTGCCGAGGAATCTTTCTCGATGGTCGCATAGAGATCGAGCAGGGCAGGAACGTCATCTCGTGCCTGGCCACCGATGATACGCTTCGTGTTGGGAAGCGTCATGGTGAATCCAAGGCCAAGGGCATCAAACTTGTCATCTTTCCAGCGGATGAAGCAACCGTCGTGGCTTCCCGGATCGAGGGGGTCGGAGGGAGCCTTGAAAGTGAACACGAACTCACTCGACGGGTCCTTGATGGGGAAATTGCTGAGAAGCGAGATCACGCCGTCCTCGGGCAGGATGCGGTCGGGCTGCACGCAGAGGCGCGGTGCGCCGAAGACGAGCACCTGCTGGTGGTTGAACACATCGGAGTTGGGCATAACAATCTCGGCAATGACGTTCATGATGGCTGCCGTGGGTGAGAACGTCATATCGGCAATCTGCACATCGAAGTCCTGAGGCAGCTTGGATTTGATGGATTGAGGCAACTCAAGCGGGAAATAGAGGTCGGCGAGAGTGCCGGAAGTCCAGAGATTCTGTGCCGTCTTGTAAGCCGAATAGTATTTGCCGATGTTATAACTCTGTGCGAGATTGGCACCCTCGTTCCTCACCTTCTCCTGAAGCTCGGCAGGCAAGCCAACAGCGCCAAAGATGTCGTTGAGAGCATCCTGTGAGAAGAGGTTTTGGGCAATCTCTTGGGAAGAGTAACTCTTGCCGTCGATGGTCACGTTTCCATCTTGGGTGGTGGGATTGGCACGGGTCCTGCACGTGCCATCGAAGACGATGCCTTCGGCGTTGACCTTGAGGTCTTCGAATTCCACGGCGATGCGACCTTCCAATCCAGCAACAGGCCAATGGATCCATCCAGTACCCTTGAGGACGCCTTCATCCAACTTCACAGAGCTATCATAGTTGTCATCGAAGGTGAGTTCCCAGGCACCGATGTGGAGCGTAGCGTTGCGCGCGGGCTTCTCGGTGATAACGGTTTTATTCGCGACATCGGCGGTGCTGTGCCCGCACTCGAAGGTCTCGCCGAAATGCTGGGAGACAGCGAAATCCCTGTAGTTGATGGAGTCGCCCTGCATCTTGATGCCGTCATTGGGCGTGGATGGCGTGGCAGTGACCCTCACCATCAGATAGTCGCCAACCGTTACTTTGTCTTTGATTTTTTCCCACCTGATGGTGTCTTTGAGCGAGGTGGTATTGATGCTATCAATGGGGGCATAAGAAAAAATGGTTTCCTTCGAGTCGACTGAGTTTCCTTTATAGAGACGCACATTATAGTCGAAATGGATGGTGTCGCTCATCTCGCCTCGTCCTCCGGCAAACCAAGCACGACGCCACTCCACAGGGATGTCCTCTTCGACATAGACCTGACGAATGGTCTTTCCTGCAAAAGCAGGGCCAACAAGCAGGGGTTGCTCAAAGGTATAGAGCGGGCCGTCGTCTTTGTCGTCATTGTCGTCCTTATCGTCTTTGTCGCCTTTGAATTCCTCTTTGTCGTCCTCATCGTTGCCACCGCCGTCACCATCACTGTTTTGTGGTTGTCCTGTCTGATCTTGGCTATCGGTGGTGTCCACAAGACGGAAAGGGAGGATGGGACTCTTGCCATCGTTCTTGATGAGCGAGAAATTGACGCTGTTGCTGCCGGCGTATGGCGTGGAGGCCGTCACCTGCAGGAGATAGACCTTGCCCGCTTTCTGTCCGTTCTCAATCATCTGACGAGTGTAGGCCTGGGGAAGTGTGAATGTGGGCGTCCGCAGGTGCTCCTTGTGGTAGAACGTGGGCGTGGTGACCTCCATGGCCTCATCGGGGGCCATGGCTCCCATCTCAACAATGCGCACGGCATACTCGAAGTTGACGAGCGAGGTGTTGCAGTTGAGCGTAGGAGGGATCCAGGTGAACGTCACGGGCAAGTTCTTGTCCATATTGGCCACTTGCAGCTCACCAAAGCCGCCGTCGTTCATGGTGATGACGGGCGAGATGAATTGGGGCGCATCGGCCTCGTAACAGATATTAAACAAGGCGTTGCCTCCGTTAGGGTCGCTCAACACGACCTTGGTGGTGAGTTCGGGATTCCATTCGTAGGCGGTGAGAAAGGTCTCGTACTCGCCTTCGGGCAGGAGGCCGTAGTCGCCGTCGGTGACCGAGAAATAGCGTCCTTCCCGGATGAAAACGTCGTCCTTCGTGAAATGGTCGAAGAGATGGCGCATCTCTATGGGATTGAGTTGTTTCTGCTGGTTGGGTGCGAGCGTGATGGGGCGCTGCGGGATATGCCCGTTTTCCATATTGGTGCTCACCCAGAGTTCATCGGCATTGGGGAAGCGCTGCAGGATTTGGAGTCCGAGGTGAACTTGCAGCACCTCATCGGTGTTGTTGACTAACCACACGTTGAAATACCGGCCGGGGTCACTGATATACCTGCCCGCCTGAGGGGGCAGCACCTGCTGCACGGGATTGACCATGACGGAAATCTTCTCCTGGGCCTGCACAGTGAAGGGAAGAAAGCAAACCCACAAGGTAAGCAATCTGGTCAAAAATCTGTGGCTATAACGTGTCGTTGTGTTCATAATCGGACGTGTTAGTTATTTACCTTTCTCGCCTTCCTTGACCTTGCGTTTGAGGTGGAGGAGCGAGAAGGTGTAGTTGTAGTTGAACGAGACGGTGAACTCTGTGGTGCCGCGGCTCTCATCATCGGAAGAGATGTTGGTGTCGCTGTATTTGTTGGCACTCGCACTAAGCGAGAAGACGTGTACTTTGTTGTGGGTGTAGCTCGCCGAGAGGTAGCCGCCAAGGGAGACCATGCGCTGCTGGTCCTTAATGTCATTGTAGCAGAGCGACACCGTAGCCGAAGTGTTGAGGTTCTTCTCCTTGAGGAAGGAGCGGCCGGTGGAGAGGGAGAGCACGTCGGTGGTGTAACGGCTATTGTAGCCCTCGCTCTGCTGATGGCTCAGCGAGGTGGTGAAGTCCATCTCCCAAGGCTTGACACCGAGACTGTAGGAGACGCCGGCGGCGAGCGTCTTGACGTCGCTCTGCCCTGTGGCGAAGCGGTTGAGGTCCTCGTTCTGGTTGTAACTGAACGACGCCGAGACGACATGGTCGAGCATCTCGCCGCCGATGGTATAGGACGGGGTGAAGTTGAACGAGTGCATGATGCGGTCGACGCGCGTGGTGTCGTTGACATGCGCTTTGCCGTCGCTCTGCAACTGCCGGTAGCCGTTGTAGCCTACCGACAAGTTAAGGTTCTGGGAGATATTGGTCGAGGCGTTGGCCGAATAGACGAAGCCCCGTGTGGTGTAGAGCTGTTTGCGGGTGATGTTGTCCTCCTGGCCGGAGAAAGTGGCCGAGAGGGCGATTTTCTTCAAGAGGGTGGTCGAGACGTTGACACCCAGCGACTGGTAGTTGTTGCTCGTATAGTACATGCCGAGCGTGGTGTAGTCGGGCTGCACCATGCGGTAGAAGACCGACGTGTTGAAATTGGGCAAAGTGACATTGGCGCTGATGTCGCCGGCAATGCGCATGAGCGAGGTGTATCTGGCATCGAAGGCGGAAGCCCAGGGGTCACGGACAGTGTTCTCAAGCTTGGGCGACTCCGTATCACTGGTGAAGGCCGAGTAGGCGAGGTTGCCGCGCAGCGAGAGCCACTTGGTGACGCCGAGACCGGCCTTGACAGCGACGGCGATGTTCTCCTGCGGGCGGATGCGCTCCTGCCAGTACTCATCGACGGAGTTGAGGCGATCGTAGGCCCGGAGGAAGCTGACGTCGATGTAGTCGCGTGATGACCCGTAGCCCACTTTGAGTCCCCACCCCATCCGGCGGTACTGAGGCGAGCGGGCCGAGGGGTCGGTGGGGTCGTCGTTGATGGCGTTGCGGAGCTGCCCGTAGAAGGCGCCGAAGCGCCATTTCTGCGAGTTGTACTCCAGTCCGACGCCATTGAACGACATATTCATAATATAAGGTGAGAGGGCCATGTTGGAACGCCCGAAGTGTCCGCGCCAGTTCTTGTAGGTGGGGTCGATGCGGAAAGAGATGTGGGGGAAGTTCCAGGAGGTGTTGTTGTTGCCGTAATAGAAAGCGAAGGGCATGGAGATGCCGTAGACAGAGATGTTGAGGTTGGCGTAGAAGGAATTGTTCCAGGGGGAGCGGTATCCAGCACCTATGCTGGAGTGGTAGTATGTGTTCTGCGTGCCTATGGCACCTGAGATGATGAGCGGGTCGCTCTTCGCTATATTGGATATGGTGTTGAGGCCGATGGTCTGCGCGCCGGCGACCGCAGGCCACAGGGCCAGCGCCAGGAGCGCGGACAGCGTATGTCGGTGTGTGGGGCTCATCATCTTCATAGTGTTGTGATTAAAGGAAAAATCCCCCCACCCTCACCTTGCGGTCATGAGGGTGGGAGAAGGTGTTGGATAAAGTTATTTCTTGACGACCTTGCGGACGGTGCCGTCGGCCTGGCGGATGATGTTGAGGCCGCGCTGCAGACCGTTGAGGCGACGTCCGTTGGCGTCGAAGGTCTCACCAGAGGTGCCATTGTCGACACGGATTGTGCTGATGCCGTCGGTGAAGCCCTGGCTGGAGAGACGCACGGGAGCGTCGAGCGAGCCGAGGCGGGTCTTCGAGGTCACCTTCTGGTCGATATCGAAGAAGTCGCCGGTGTAGGTGTCGTGGAGGCGGAAGGATACATTCTCACCGCCGTCGCCATGGACAGTGATGAAGGCGAGACCGTCGATGAACTGTCCCTCGCCACGGCACTCATCGCCCACAAAGGCGCCGATGGTGTAGCGGTCGGTGTCGAGGATGCCCTCGACCGTGGCCACCATCGTCATGTTGGAGGCAAACAACGTGTGGTCGTACTGCCAGGGAGAGTCGTAGGCCACGTGACGTGGTGCGCCAGAGGCGCCATCCTTGGTGCCCTTGCCCATGCTGAACTCGCTCTTAAAGCTAAAATAGCCAGACGCTGAACCGGGCCAATAGACGAGATAGCCCTGTCCGCTCTTAATGGTTGTGAGGTCGCCGACCCACTTCGTGCCGTTCCACTCTGCCGAGCCGTCACTCTTAGATGCAATGATTGTGCCACTGACCAGGTTGCTGGTATTGAGGGCATTGGCGAGCTGGCGGTTGTAGAAGAAGGGACAGCCTATCCAGTTCCAGCCTGGTTGAAGATTATAGTCGTATTCAAAGTCTTCTATGCCATCATAAAGGTAACTCGTTTTGGTGCCGTTCATCTTCAGTTTGAACATCTCTCCCTGAAGAATGGATGTATTGAGCAGTGTGCCAAAGAGTCCCCATGACGGGTCGTTGATGAGCAGGTCGGCCCAAGTGCGTGCCTCAGCGAAGTTGGAGCCGAAGAATGCCTCATAGGCACTAACGCTTCCCCATGGAATGCTGACCCATTGCCATCCTGAAGCCATACTCACCTTGAGCGGCACCTCTAATTCCTGCGGATCAGCCGCTGTTTGCTCAACCACATAGCGTCCCGGCAACTCGACGGAATAGTCAAAGGTTCCGTCACCATGGTCGGTCAGCGTGACGACGTTCCAAGGATATAAAGGATTCCCATCACTGATACTAACGGGGAAGTCGGCCCAGTTGATGTCGGCGTCAGACGGGTCGGGTATGAGGGTGATTGTACCCGTGGTGGGGTCACTCGTATTGGGTGTCACGTACATTGCCATGCTGTTCAGCGCCACTCCAATGTTCACAATGAAACTTTTCGCGGTGCCCCAGACCATGGTTCTCACGTCCGTGCCTGCGTCATTGGTGCTGTACTCATACCATCCGCAGGTGACGCTGACGGTGGCGTTACCCTTCTGAAGCTCGGTGTTGGTGATATTGACAGTCCACAACTTATCTGGGTTAAATTTGCCAGAGCCTGAGAGCACACCCGACAACTCGATTTTTGCGTCTTGATTCGAAGCTAAAGCACCGACAATGTTGGAGGCGATGGCATTATTTGCATCAGCGATTGAGGTTTCCCTGTCGATGCTGAGTGGACTTTGTGAGAAGGTCACCTCCTTGAGGGGATTATAGAAAGTGAAAAGGACGGAGCCGGTCTTCGCGCCGTCGGCAGAGGTGACGGTGATGCTGCCAGAGCCCGCCGACTTGACCACAGCCGAGGTGCCGCTGATGGTGAGGCGGTTGGTGGCGGTGGTGGAGAAGGTGTAGTTTTGGTCGGTGGCATCGCCGGGCGTGAACTTCACGTGCTTGGCGAGACGCTGGTAGATGTCGTCACCCACATTGGCATAGATTCTTGTGACATCAAAGGCGATGCTCTCCACCGGCACGTAGACGGTAACGGTGATCCACTGGTTGTTGGCGGGATAGACCTTCGTGCCGCTCTTGTTGATAAAGTAGGGACGAATCTGAGTGGTGCCACCTTTGGCAGGATACCAGTAATCCGGTTCTCGTTGTTCGATAATTCCATCGTTCTTCAGTTCCCAATACACACGGTTGGAGGCATCAGCAGGAATGAGTCTGTAGGCCTCGCCTATCTCGCTCATGTTTTTCATGAATGCTATCAGCGTCGTGTAATCATCCACATTCACCGTGATTGAATTGGTGACGATGTTGATGGCCGTGGCATACTTGACAACATTGACTTTAGCCCATGCCAAATTTGTCAGGTTTTCACCTCTCAAATATAAATAGGTGCTTCCTGTATAGACACCCGTCATGATATTGCCATCGACAGAGACCATATCGTAGGGTTCTTCATAAAATCCCCATACTAAGTTAAGTGGCAAGGTGGCATCGGAAGGTGTCATGGTGAGATAGTCGAGCAGGTTGACGCTCTTACCGACCTCTACTTCGATATCAGCGAGCGAATAGCTGGTAGGCGCCTTGAGGGTGAGAGTCACTGGCTGATATGGCAAGCCGTATGTGCCAGTGAGCTGGAAGGTGATGGTCTGGCTCGGCGTGAGAGCGAACTCCAAATCTGATGAGGGATTGTAGGCACGGAACTCGATGGTCTTGCCCACCAAGTCCTCATTGCCGCGCGCACGGATGATGTAGATTTGGCTTTCCATCGGCTTGGCATTGCCGATGCATACGCCATCAACAAAGGCACCCACCTCATAGGAGGAGGCGTTGGCATCCGCCTCGTTGGTGGACACCGTGGCGTAGATGACGGCATCGCCCTGTGTGTAGGGCGACGCTGGTGTGTAGTAGTCGGCCCACGCTCCTGCCGCTATGAGCAGGAATGACAGAAGTGAGAATAATTTTTTCATAAGCTTATGTATTATATTGAATTATTGATATTTTAAATTGAATAATGAAGATTAAAGATTGAAAATTGAAGATTGAAGATTGAATATTTGGAGCAGCGAGCTTGCCTGAACTCTGCCGAGTAGTGACAAAAATCAGCGAAGCTAAAATAGCATGTTGAGAGGTTATTGTTTGATAATCATTTTTTGGGTTTTACTGGTGGAGCGGATAATGGTGATACCCCGATGGCTGGAGGAGACACGGCGTCCCATGAGGTCGTAACGCTCAGTGGACTGGCTGTCGGGGGATAAGGTAGACACGATGCCCGTGAGATATTCCGTGGAGTGGAGAGGCACGGGATGACTTACAGAGCCGAGGTGGAGCTGCACGCCAACCGACTCGTCGATGCCGTACTCACGACCGGTGGGAAGGTGGCAGAGGCGGAACTTGACATCCTCGAAGCCGTCGACATGGGCGGTGATGAAAAAGCGGCCATCCACCCAATGGCCCTCGCCGCGGCACTCTGAACCCACAAAAGCCCCGATGACATAGTCGTCGGGACTGTCGAGACCAGGCACCGTGGCCACCATGGTCATATTGTCGCTGAAAAGACTCGCGTCAAACTCCCAAGGGCCGACAGGAGCCACCGCAGTGGCCTCGTCGCCCTGCGCCATGACGAACTCATCGGCATAGGTGAGGGTGAACGCATCGTCGGAGGGGTTGAAGCAGAGGAAATACTGGCCGGCCATCAGCGCGGGGAGATCGCCTGCCCATTCACTGCCGTCCCATTCCACCTGGCCTCCTTCCTTGGAGATGATGATGAGACCGTGAGGCAGGACATCGTCTTCGGGAAAGGCGGAAGTGAACAGCCTATTATAATAATAAGGTGAAGGAATCCACGACCACCCGCTCTCCACCCGGAAGGTGGTGCCACGCTGATAACGGCCGTTCCACAGAAGGCCCAAATGGGATCGCCCGTTGGCCATGCGCACCTTGTAGGCTGTGCCCTGGGGCAGACCCACATCGAGGAGGGTGCCGAAATAGCCCCACTCGGGGTCGTCGTAGAGCAGATGCTCATGGGTGCGAATCTCGACGAGGTTGTCGCCGCCATAGACCTGACGGAAGTCGTCCTCGGTGGAGACATCGCCATAGGCATTGGTCATCCACTGCCACCCATCGGAAAGACGGACGGGAGCGGCCACAGGCAAGGTGGTGATGGCATTGCCCGACGCGTCGTAGAGGGGAATCTGGCCGTCGTTGAGCTTGACGGTCAACGCGCCGGGGACGTAGGGCGTGACCTGAAAGGCAAGGGGTGCCGTGGAGGCAAGCGAACAGCCGGCGGCTGTCCAATGCGAGGGGAAGCATGAGAAAAGCAGCGTCATCGACTGGGAATGGAACGTGGCATCGGCAGGGATGGGGGTGAGAACCATCTGGCTCGTCTCGCCGGCGCAGAGAGGGCCGACACTGACCGTGAAGCCCTGCAGCGACACAAAATGGCCGACGAAACTCAGCACAACGCAATCGGACGGCTCGCCCTCGCTCTCACCCGTGAACATCACAGGCCGAGAGGGTGTGGCGTCGAAGTCGTATGCGCTCGTACGGTCGTAAACCAAGAAAGTGATGGGCTTGCCATGGTCGCTGTCGGCGCCACCATGCACACGGACCACATAGAGATATGTGCCGTTGTCGCCTAAAATGGCATCGGCCGTACCCCGGCATTCGCCATCAATGAAAGCGCCTACACAATAGCGGGAAGGATCGTTGTCGGCACTGGTGTCGCCAGTAGACAGACGGACATAGACGATGGTCTCGTCATTGTATTTGTGCTCATCTACGGGCGTCCAAGTCTGGGCCACGGCCGATACCACGGAGATGAGAATAGTCAGGAGAAATGTATATGTCCGCATGGCTATTAGTGTATAAATAGGTTCGAAAGTAAGGTTTGTGTCAGTCGTCAGGCAGCCAATCTCAACAGATAGTATATGCCAATATGCAAATTTAGTTTTTTTTCACATTACTTAATTGTCTATCGGATGCATATCGTTGTCTATCGGATGCACATGCACAAAAAAATGCCAGGTTCACTCTTTTTGGGAGATTTCCTGGCACTGGAGACGGAGTATAAACTGCGTGGGGGACAGACCCTCCTTGCGCTTGAAGACATGGCTGAAATGGGCGGTGTCGGCAAAGCCGCACTGCTGGGCTGTATCGAAAATGGTGACTTCGGGAAACTTTGCCAGCAGTCGTTTGGCTTGGGCAAGACGGGCACTCAAGACGTATTCAGACGTGGTCTGACCGGTGGCCTCCTTGACACGGCGGTTGAGTTGGCATGTGCTCATGGCAAGCTGGGTGGCCAGCGTCTTGATGTCGACCGTCCCGCAGGGCATGTTCTCCTGGAGCGCTTGGGAAAGCTGTTCGAGCAGTTGTTTGTCGCTGTAGTTTTTTACACTCATGGCAGATGATTTTCTTCATCTGCAAAAATATAAAACCTACGGCTTCATCACTTGTCTAATTGAAGCATATATTTGACACCATGGCGCAAGATGCGACAAC